>CAZNBL010000125.1:0-1804 GCA_964571375.1 uncultured Burkholderiaceae bacterium | reverse complement strand
CGGCGTTGTTCGGAAAGAAGTCGCGCATTTCCGCATAAAGCTGAGCGGCAAGCGTCTTGTTCGGTGCCATGATGAGCGTCGGAAGACCGGTTCGCGCAATCACATTGGCCATCGTATAAGTTTTGCCGCTGCCGGTGACACCGAGCAGCGTATGGGCAGTCATGCCCTCTTCGACACCTTCAACTAAAGCGGCGATTGCCTTCGGCTGATCGCCCGCAGCTTCAAAGGGCTGATGCAACTCAAACGGGGAATTAGGAAAACGAATGATTTTCGACAAAATCTTCTCCGGATAAACAACGCTCGATAACTCTACCGCCTATGTGAGGCGCAGACAAACAATTGCAAGAGGACCGACTATTTTGAACCCACAAAAATCGTAAGTAAATTCCCTCTGAGTTTTATTTTTTGAAGTACTCTTTAAAGAAATCATGAATTTTTCATGAAGCATTACTGAAGAAAAAAATAAATCCCTTCAATCGATAAGGAATCTGCAATGACTCAATCAATTTTTGCAAGCGTAAAAAAAGCTCCGGAAGATCCCATTCTCGGTCTGAATGAAGCCTTTGCAACGGATCCCCGCGAAAACAAAGTCAACCTGAGCATCGGTGTCTACTGCACTGAAGAAGGCAAAATTCCCCTGCTCGATGTTGTCGCGCAGGCAGAAAAGCAGATGCTTGAGAAGAAGGAAGCACACACTTACCAGCCGATTCCGGGTATCGCCTCTTTCCGCTCCGGCGTCCAGAAGCTGCTTTTCGGCGAAGACGCCGCCGTCCTCAATGAAAAGCGTGCCGTCACCGTTCAGACGCTCGGCGGTACCGGTGCATTGAAGGTCGGTGCAGACTTCTTGAATACTGTTCTGGACAATCCGCAGGCTGCGGTCTCCCGCCCGACATGGCAGAACCATGTCGCCATCTTCGAATCCGCCGGTTTCAAAGTCGGCTCCTACGCCTACTACGACAAGGAAAAGATCGGCGTTGATTTCGACGGCCTGGTCTCCGACCTCAATTCCTTTGAAGAAAACACCGTTGTAATCCTTCACGCCTGCTGCCACAACCCCACAGGCTTTGACCTCACACCCGAACAGTGGTGCGAAGTTGTCGAAATCTGCAAGGCAAAGAAACTCATCCCGTTCCTTGATATTGCATACCAGGGTTTCGGCGAAGGCCTCTTCGAAGACGCCGCAGCCGTCCGACAGTTTGCCGACAGCGGTCTGCCGCTTTTCGTCTCCTCCTCTTTCTCGAAGAACTTCTCTCTCTACGGCGAAAGAATCGGTGCTCTGACCGTCATCTGCAAGGATGCCGAAGAGGCCGACCGTGTTCTTTCCATGTTAAAGAGCGTAATCCGCGCCAACTATTCCAACCCGCCCAAACACGGCGCCGCCATCGTCTCGACAGTACTGAACGATCCGAAGCTGCTTGCTCAGTGGCATGAAGATCTGCGCATCATGAGAGAACGCGTCAAGGAAATGCGCGCCGATCTGGTCGCTGGCTTAAAGAAAGCCGGTGCGGAAAAAGACTTCTCCTTCATCGAACGCCAGAACGGTATGTTCTCGTTCTCCGGTCTTACTGCCGATCAGGTGCAGCGCCTCAAGGACGAATTCGGCGTCTATGCCGTGAAGTCCGGCCGTATCTGCGTTGCTTCGCTCAATAAGAAGAACGTCGAATACACCGCAGAAAGTATCAAAAAGGTTCTTTAATTGTAAAAAAGTTTAAACAAGGGTTGCACAACTAAAAAAATCCCTGTATATTTCGTTTTCTCGATTCCCCGATAGCTCAGTCGGTAGAGCGACGGACTGTTAATCCGC
>CAZNBL010000124.1:0-2088 GCA_964571375.1 uncultured Burkholderiaceae bacterium | reverse complement strand
GGGCTGCAGTTTCGGCATGAACGGTTTTATGGGTGCCCGATCCGTCCAGATGCTCTGTTCACCCTTTGTCGGAAAATCCGGTCTTGCTTCTTTTTTAGCCAAGACCCGCCGGGTCGGCTGGGATGTGACGATCAGCCAGATGCGTTTTCTGTTGCAGCTTGCCAACGCCCGTTCACGCGACAAGTGGCTTTCCGACAGAGCCGCTCTCTCGGAACTTGCCCGTTACAGCGTAGGTCTCACTGAATTCGTTTCCCGTCTCGAAGATATCAGTTTCGATCAGATCCACGGTCTCCTCAAAGTCTTTACCAACGAACAGGCTTGGGAAGAAGCGCATAAGGATTCTGAAATCTTGAAGGGCGGTGAATGGAAGAGTGTCGAGGAAACTAAGGATATCGATGCTTCCGTCGAAGAAGTTCAAGGACTTCTCGGTTCTTACTTCATGCCTCAGGAGCTGTGCGGCAACGGATCTTACTTTTCCAAGCAGCTTCAGCAGATTAACAATGCCGATTCAAACCTTACGGTGATGTTTCATACCAAGGCGCTTGAGCTGATCCGTGAAGATAAGAAAGTAACCGGTATCAAGACCGACAAGGGCGATATTTATGCCGACGCCGTCGTTCTCAGCAATAACCTCGGAGCTGTCAGCCTTATCGAGGGTATTATTGCTCTGCCGATTCAGACTCTGACAGGCTGGACTGTTACCGCCGGAATCGATGCGATGGACAATGCACCCCGTCATACGATCGAATTCACCAACAAGGACGTTCTGGTGTCCCGTTTCGGTAATCGTCTGCGTGTAAGCGGTCGATTCTGGATCGGTGAAGTCACCCGGGATCTCTCTGAAAAGGTTCCGAACGAACTCTATGAATCTGCTTGCGAACTTCTGCCTCACGGTGCGCTTTGGAGAGAATCCACGCATTGGGAAGGCAAGGTTCTGATTACCCCGGACAGTCTGCCTGTCTGCGGTGCGACCGAATACGAAGGTCTTTATTTGAATATTTGCCACGGTGTCAACGGCTGGTGTCTCTCGATGGGATGCGCAGAGCTGATTGCATCTGCAGTCGGCGGCGAAGTCTGTGCTATTGATTCGAGTCCCTATCTGGCAAGCCGATTTACCAAGAAGTAAACGGCATCGTTCGCCTCGGTATGTGAATTAATAATTAAATCAATTTGGAGAATAAGCGTGTCTCAGACTTTGCTGGCGCTCGACGGATTGCGAGCTCTGGAAGAAAAATACAATCGACTTCTCGGCCCCTCTGTTCTGATGGACAGAGCAGGCAAAGCAGCCGCAGATTACATTGCCGGCCTTATTGAAGCTCCGGTACAGGTTACCGTTCTGTGCGGTCCGGGTAACAACGGCGGCGACGGTTACGTCTGCGCCAAGGCGCTCAAAGAAAAGGGCTATTCCGTTATTTGCGTTGCTGTCGGCGGAGTCGAACCGAAGACTGCCGAAGCCCGCGCAGCCCGCGATGCCTGGGTTGCCGAAGGCGGCATGATCTTTGAAGATCCGTACGCTACTCCGAAGGCCGCCGTAGTCGTCGATGCTATTTTCGGCGTCGGTATGGACAAGCCCCTCAAAGACGACTACCTTGATGCCGCTATGTGGTTCAACGAACGTCAGGCCATCCACGTCAGCATTGATATTCCGAGCGGTCTTAACTGCGAAACCGGTACATGGGTCGGTAACCGCGCCGGTTGCCGTGCTCAGCATACAGTGACTTTCCTTGCCGGCAAGCCGGGTCTTCTGACCGGTGACGGTCCCGATGCCTGCGGTCACATCCACGTTGATAACCTCGGCATCTCCATTCCGCTTTCTACCGTTTCTATGATCGAACCGGTGGACTTCCGTCACATTCTTGAACCGAGAAAGCTCAATACATCCAAGCACGACTTCGGTCGAGTCGGTGTGATCGGCGGTGCCCGCGGTACTGTCGGCGCAGCTCTCATGGCCGCACGTGCCGCCTTGAGACTCGGTGCCGGTGCCGTGTTTGTCGAATTGATCGACAGCGACATGACTGTGGATCCGGTTCGTCCCGAACTGATGTTCCGCGATGAAATCGATCTCAGCACCATGGATGCTATCGTGAT
>CAZNBL010000123.1:0-2147 GCA_964571375.1 uncultured Burkholderiaceae bacterium | reverse complement strand
GTACGACGTATGAGGCGCTCAAGGTTATGGACGAGCATCACTTTATCGACATGATGCAGCAAGCGATGGACGCCTGTAAGAAACGCTCCCGTGAGCTCGGCGAAGAGTTCGGTAAAAACGCGGGTTAACCGCACATGAAAAAAGTCCTGAAGATTTTGAATTTTCAGGACTTTTTAATATTCATCATGCTTCAAGCGGTACGGGTTCTGCCTTTAAGTGATGGGTGCCTTCAAGGCGGACGTGAGAGCAGGATTTGACGATTTCCATAATGGCTTCGGTTCTCGGAAAGCTCTTTCGCCAGACGATGGCAACGCGTCTGCTCGGTACCGGTTTTTTAAAGTCGACATAAGAGACTAAGGAGTCGCCGATATCGTAGTTGCGGGCCGATGCCGGGAAAACGGAAACACCGAGATTACTTGCTACCATGTGGCGGATCGTCGCCAACGAAGAGCCTTCAAGCACGTGAGATGCCTGACCGTCGGTGCCGCCGATACGCATGGTTTCCGGGCAGACCTCAAGAACCTGGTCGCGGAAACAGTTGCCCTGAGCCAGGATCAGCATATTTTCTTCGGCAAGATCCTTGGAAGACACCTTCTTTTCCTTGGCCAGGCGATGATTCTTCGGTACTGCCACTACGAAATCTTCGTCATAGAGATCGCAGACCATAAGACCGGGCTCGGAGAGCGGTAATGCAAGAATGGCTGCGTCGAGCTGACCGCTTCTTAACTTGGCAAGCAGATTTGCGGTGTAATCCTCGGTAATCTGCAGAGGCATCTGAGGTGTGCGGGCAATACAGCGGCGCACGAGCTCGGGCAGAAGATAGGGGCTGATCGTGTAAATGACCCCGAGACGGAGAGGACCTGCGAGCGGGTCGCGGTCGATCTGAGCAATTTCATGAATACGGTCGGCTTCGGCAAGTACCATCTTGGCCTGACGGATAATGCGCTCGCCTACGGGAGTGGCGACAATATCGACCGTTCTGCGCTCGAAAATCGCGACACCGAGTTCTTTCTCCAGTTTTTTGACCGCTACCGAGAGCGACGGCTGAGAAATCTGACACATCTCGGCAGCTTTACCGAAGTGGTGAGTCTGAGAGATGGCGACAATGTACTTCAATTCTGTCAGGGTCACGTTCTTTCACCTTTTCATGAATTCTTGTTTCTGTAACCCTATCTTAAAGCGCAATACGCGTGCGGGTACAGAAACTCCGTTATTACAGGCAAAGATATCGGGCAACGCTTAACACGGGGTTAAGCAATTAAGCCTCAAGGTAATTTTCACGGGAGCGGTACCAGCGGGATGCATGGGTTTCGGCTCTCGGATCCTTATTTTCAATCCAGATGCGGGCCATTTCTTTGCTTGCCTCGAGCAGTTCCGTATCCTGATCGATATCCGCAAAGCGAAGCAGCGGTACCCCCGACTGTCGCGAACCCAGGAATTCGCCCGGACCTCTCATCTGCAGATCGAGTCTTGCGATTTCAAATCCGTCCGTATTTTCCCGGAAGATATTGAGGCGCTCTCTGCCTTCTGCGGAGATCGGATGACCGAAAAGCGCAAGGCAGTAACTCTTCTTGGATCCGCGGCCGACACGGCCTCTTAACTGATGAAGCTGCGAGAGTCCGAAACGTTCGCTGTGCTCGATGATCATGATCGAAGCGTTCGGGACGTCGACTCCGACTTCAATCACAGTCGTTGCGACCAGAAGAGACACTTCGCCGCTTGAGAAGCGGTCCATCGCACGCGCCTTTTCTTCGGGCGGCATCTGACCGTGAATAAGTTCGATTTCAAACTCGGGGAAAGCTTCTTTTAAGCTTTCAAAGCGGGCGACCGCAGCGGTCAAGTCGATCTTTTCGCTTTCTTCGACGAGCGGGCAGACCCAATAGGCCTGAACACCGGCCTTAAGCTGTCGGCGAAGACTTTCGACCAATTCGTCAATCTTTTCTTGGGAAATCACGCTGGTCTGAATCGGCGTTCTTCCGGGCGGCAGCTCATCAATGACCGAGACATCGAGGTCGGCAAGGTAGCTCATTGCCAGCGTTCTCGGAATCGGCGTGGCAGAGAGCATCAGCAAATGCGGAACCAGACCGTTTTCGGTTTCGCTTCTGAGCGCCAAGCGCTGCAGAACGCCGAAGCGGTGCTGTTCGTCC
>CAZNBL010000122.1:0-2160 GCA_964571375.1 uncultured Burkholderiaceae bacterium | reverse complement strand
TCTTTGCAATAGAACCGTTAAGCTGAGAAAGTTTGCGGATAGGATCCATCAGCATAATCAGTGCAGAAATATAGGTAACAAAGGCCGACAGAGAAAATTTATCGTCCTGAGCCTGGAGTAGCGCTACAAAAATAACAATAGCAACACCGATCATCGACACGACTTGTGTACTCGGCGTTCCGAGACCTTTGATAAAACGCATCTTCAGTGTGAGTCGCTTCATCTCTCCGTTGTAATGATTGAAACGTTCACTTTCAACGTCATATGCATCGAAGATTTTGACAAGGCGCTGACCATGGAATGTTTCTGTCAGCTGCTGCACCATATTGCCGAAATTCTTCTGACTGGAGTGCGTAATTTTTTTAATCTTTCGATGAATCGTCTGAAGAATATAAACCAGACCGGGCGCAACAAGCAGAGTAATGAGAGTCAGCAACCAGTTGTACCAGACAAGTACTGCTACAAGAGCGATGATCTGCAATACATCACGTACCATTACCGTAATAATTTCCGATGCATCGGAAAGTGCCGCACTAGCTTCATTCAAGAATCGAGACACGACACGTCCGGATTCCTGTCTACGAAGAGATTCATCCGGCCACCGCAATACGCGCTCAAACATCATATTGCGCAAATCAAAAAGAACGGACTGGGAAACCATCTGAAGCAAGTAGCCGCTCGCAAACTGACTGAACCCCTGAAGCAAAGAAATGCCGATCAATGCAAGCGGCGCCCAAAGAGCCATATCACCGTTTTTCTGATAGAAACCGACATCTGTCACTTTGCCCAACAGAAAAACAAGCATCGATGAAGTCGATGCTGTAATAATCATGGCAATAACAGCCAGAAAAATCTTATTTTTGTGCGGCGGAAAGTAGGCAAAAAGCCTCATCAGAGGCTTATTTTTAGCATCAGAGAGTTTCAAGACCATCGTCCTTCATTATTAACAGCGATAGTTTAATGCAGAATGCTCTCAAACCCTATTGGAAATGAGGGTTGAACTTATCCTTTAATGTTTTCTTACGTAATCCGCCCTGACTTCTACTATCATCTATCTATAGACATAAACATAAAAAGCAACGACTATGAAATCATTCAATATGGTTTGTCATGTCCTTCTTTCCAAGGAGGCCGACAAACACGCTGAACACGTTTACAACCTGATTCTTGAACAGATTAAATCCGGGATTGATCTCTGTACCGTTACACATCCTTCAAATCCGATCTCTGAGCGTCTGACCAGATTGAATATTCCTAACGTTGCAGCTCCTGTTCTTATGCTCGGTCACCACGGCGTGCCTGACAGAAATATCCGGGTATTTCAAGCTCACGATGAAAAAGCCTTAGTTTGGTGTGCGATCCACCAAGCTATCAATAAGAAGAATAAATTCATGGGATCTTATCCCCGGGTAAGCAATGTTCCCGGACGCATGCTCAATTGGGCATATAACAAGGCCGACATTCTGCTCGCATGCAACAGCAAGCAATATGAACTGCTCAAACAGATCGCTCCTGAAAGACGTATCGAAGATTGCTCACTCCTAACAGACGATACTCTGTGGCAGGAAAAGTTCAATGAAATTTATACAGAATTAGGTCTGTACAGAGACGATCCGAAAGACCGCCTCGGTTTCTGATAAACGGACCTCTCAGGCCTTACTTCTTTTTTATAACTATAAAAACAATTAGAGCTCCGAACGGCCTAGAAACATTCGGAGCTCTGTATTTGTCAGCAGAACAACTTGTGAGTCTGCTTTGCCTTCTTTACATTAGAAGGAGTGCTTCATACCCAGGAATACCTGGTAGCCGTTGTAAGCGGCAGTCGTCTCGCCATTGCTATTCTTGTTTGTATCTTTCCATGCGTCGTCGGAATCAGCATAGCCGGCATATGCCTTGATGGAAGTGCGCTTAGACAGCGGATAAACGTATGCTGCACCGACGTTCCAGGAGCTGACATCCTTTTCATCAGCTGTGTTGTAGTCAGTATCACCGAAGATGTAGCGTGCGCCGAGAAGAGCATCACCGCCGCCGACTGCTACCTTAGCAGACAGGCCGAACATATGAGTTCTCAGACCGCCGTCCTGAGTTGCAAACTGGTATGCGAACATCGGAGTAACGGAGCCCATGTCGTATTCAACACCGTAGTTGACGACATAAGTT
>CAZNBL010000121.1:0-2348 GCA_964571375.1 uncultured Burkholderiaceae bacterium | reverse complement strand
GGGCGTAACGGCCTGCATGGATCGAACGGTCGATCTTCTTATAGCGGAAATACACCGCGGCAACATCGGCATTTACGTCGATACCGAGTGCGCGGATATTGGCAATAATCCTTCTTAAGCTCTCGCCGGACTTAACCGTGAGCACCGCGGTTTCTTTATCCTGCGGGAAAGGCAGAACCGAGTCTTTGACATACCACCAAAGCGCTCCTGCAACACAAAGTGCCGCCGCAAAAACAAGGGCCGCAGCCCACTTCAATACTTTAAGCAAAACCGAATCCTCTTCAAATGGATCTACTTCGGCATTTTAACGAAGTCGGCGCAAACAAACCGATATAATCACGCATCGGTCCCGTATTTGTCGTAAAAATCATCACCGGGACCCCGAAATTCTGCCGGTGTGACGCAAAACGCACGCACACCGCCCAAGGGAGAAGTAAACATGCAAGAGCAAATGAGCGCCGCAGCCGATCTTACTTTCGGCGATGAGCCGAATTTCCGACTGATCCGTGTCACCGGAGACGATGCAGAACAATTCCTGCAGGGTCAGCTCACCCAGAACGTAAGAAACATCACCGCCGACAAGGCCGTCTGGTGCGCCGCCTGCAACTATCAGGGCAGAGCCGCCTCCACCGCCATGATCTTCCGTATCCCGGGGGGCTTTGCCATGCTGATGAGCGCTTCTGTCGCCGAGCTCGAACTTAAGCGCTTAAAGATGTATGTTTTAAGAAGCAAAGTCACGATTGAAATCGCTGAGACACCCGTACGCTTCGTTCTTGCTTCCGACGTTGCCGCCGAAGCCGCCGGTTTCCCTGCCGAAGACATGCAGACTTTGGTCGGTAAGGCAGCAAGCGTCGTTCGTCTGCCGAAGATTGCCGGCTCCGACAAGGCCGCTTTTGTTTTCTTCGGAGATTTTGCTGCGGACGCCGAAGCCGATCAGCTCGCCTCTTACCTCATGAGCGCCGGCGTCATCCTCATCGAAAAGGACATGAGCCTTCAGTGGCTGCCGCAGGCTCTGAACATGGACCTGATCGGTGCTGTATCCCTCAACAAGGGCTGCTACAACGGTCAGGAAGTCATCAACAAGACTCAGTCGCTCGGCCGCATCAAGCGTCGTATGGCACTCGGCTCGGCAGACGTTGAAAACGTTGCAACCGGCACAGAAATTCTCAGCGGCAGCGACGTTATCGGCAAAGTCATCGCTTCCCGCGGCAACCGTTTCCTGTTCGTAGCCGAATGGAGCGAATTTGATTCCGAGCTGACTGTTGCCGGCAAGCCGGTCACCAAAATCGCATTCCCGTACGAAGTAAACGTACCGAAGTCTGTGATTTAACGGACCGAAAATATTTAAGGGGAGACGCTGCAACGCTCTCCCCTTTTTCATATGCGCTTTTTAAGCGCTTTATTCCTTCTTCATTTTCACAAAGGTCACCGGTCTTTCCCCTTTGGTCTCCTTCCACTCATAGTGGACCTTGACGTCGCCGGGGCACATCATGCAGGCGCCGCATTTACCGGCATCCATCGTGATGCGCTCGACCAATCCCTTGTCTACCCAACGCTGCATCATGGCGTCCGCCGCCGAGGCTTCGCACTTAAAGTGCAAAGCGAGCTCATGCAGAGAAACAATGCGGCGGGTTCTGACAAAATCGCGGAAATCGGTAAGGATCATCGTTTCTTCCGGTTAATCGACATGCTTGGCGGAAAGCTTCAGATAGCCGAGCAACGCAATGAGTGCGGCAACGCAGCAGCCGATACAGATCGAGGAATACACCGGATGAGCGGAGAACCGACCGATCTGATACGTGATCGTAGCGGCGCTGTAGCCGATCGTTGTCGTCCAGAAGGCGGCAAAGACCGTCCAGCGGGTACCGACTTCTCTCCACATCGCACCGATCGAAGCGCAGCACGGAACATAGAGCAGAACCATCAGAAGGTACGAGAAAGCGCCCAATTCGCCGTCAAAGAGACGGTGCATGGCAAGCACCG
This sequence comes from uncultured Burkholderiaceae bacterium, assembly GCA_964571375.1. GTDB lineage: Bacteria > Pseudomonadota > Gammaproteobacteria > Burkholderiales > Burkholderiaceae_F > JAFTYR01. The sequence continues at coordinate 365 of CAZNBL010000121.1, read as the reverse complement.
TACCGGTACTGACTTCCTGCTCTTCGGCCTGAGCTTCGGTATCGCTTAAGTCGTCTTCGACACGGATCGAAAGCGGATCGGTAAGGAAATCCTTGTAGCCTGCGAAATTGGCGGCTACGGCCCCTACGGCTTCATTAAAGGTGTCGGAAAGGCTGAAAGAAGATTCCTCTTCTTCGCCCCCGCCGCTTTCGGCTTCGTGTGCACGGTTGCCGATACCGGCGTAAAGCGAGTCGAGTGTACCGACCACGGCTTCCTTGGCAAGAACACCGGTGAAGACACCGACCGCTGCCGGCCAGTTTTCAGACTGGATACCCATCGGCTGGAAAATCGGCACGATAGTCTTGCCGATACCGGAGAGCACACTC
>CAZNBL010000120.1:0-2365 GCA_964571375.1 uncultured Burkholderiaceae bacterium | reverse complement strand
GATGATGATGCCGAGAATCTTGGCGTAGCCGGAGCCCATACCGTCAAAGAACTTCTTGGTAACAGCCTGAGGATCGGAACGAGTGATGACGAGAGCGTAGAAAGTACCGATCAGCATAGCGGTAGCCACAGAGATCTTGACTTCCTTGATCCACAGAGAGAAGACAACGAGAAGAACAACCGGAACGATCGGAGCCAGAGCATAGAGAATGTTCGGCTTGATTTCTTCCTGAGGCTGAGATTCGTCAACGGCAACATTGCCTTCGATACGACCCTTCTTATAGTCGCCGTAAAGCAGGCAGGTCACTGTGATAGCAACGATAGAAACGGCACCTGCGACCAGTGTTTCAGTCAGGTGAGCGCCGATGAATTCCATCACTTCGATGTTGGCGAGCTTGGCGATGAACGGGTTGTGAGAAACGCCCGGGTTCAGGTAAGCAGGCATCATGCAACCGGCAACAGCGGCGGCAGCAGCAGCCGGACGGAAGCCGGCGCGGATCATGATCGGGATCATTGTCGGGCCGATAGCAGCACTCAGACCGGCCATAGACGGAATAGCAATAGAGATTGCGCTGGTAACGACCATACAGGCCGGCAGAAGCAGAAGACCGAGCTTCTTGAGCGGACGAAGAAGCAGAGTAACGAGGTGAACGTCGCACTTAGTCAGCGAAATGACGCCGGCAAAACCGAGAGCCGAACAGATCGCGATGATAAGCGAACCGGTTGTCATCGATTTGTCGAACTGCTGGAAGGCAATCATCGGCTTGAGCGAAATGATGGCCATAGCAAAACCCGCTGTCAGCAGAACAAGACGGGTTTCATATCTCTTAATTAAAGCGACGATCGCAAGAACAACGATCAGGATCGCAATCCAGAAACTGTAAGTCATGATCGAGGGTATTTTTTAGGTTATGAGGTCTCGCATTTTAGGCGTCCCCGTCGGAACCGACAATAAGAAAAACTCTTATCCATCAGCCTCTGTCCTATTGATTTACGCCTCGTTCATTAACCGTCCGGCTGATCTCTCCCTAGTCGTGATGCGTGTTTTCATGCTCTTCGGCGTGACCGAGATTGGCAAGATAGGCAGCTAACACCAATAAAATCAGAGCGACCGTAGCGCAGCCGCGGATAGCGATTTGAGCATTCCAATTTTCCGCCAGGCAACCGAGTACAAGCTGACCGAGCGGAACCATGCCGAGCACAACCGCCAGATGCATGGCTGAGAATCGCCCCCGATACATCGCAGGAGCATGCGACTGAATCGCGTTATTGGCTGCCGACAATGCAAAAGTAAGACTTGCACCGCCGACAGATGCGCAAAGCCATTGAGAAATCAAAGTTTCCAGGGTCGGAAGTGTGGCAAAGGAGATACAGCAGACCCAACCGGCCATCCAAAGCGTCGTAACTTTACGAAGCAGACGTTTATCCCGCTGCATCAGAATTGCCGCAGCAACCGCACCGAACCCCAATCCCGAGGACATCGAGCCGAAACTCAGCAGTTCGGTACTTTTAAGCGAAATTGCAGGAAGAAGACTGACCGCAGGCATGATGAAAACAGAGAGGCATGCCACCTGAGGAAGAACTTCCCGAAGAATACGGTATCGCTTGAAAAGCTCGACAACACCCATAGAGACGCTTTCGCGACGCTCTTTTTCCGTAGTTCTGTTCGGAATCTTGGCAATCGCCATCAGCAGAATCATCGGAATAAAGCAAAGCGTATTGAATGCAAAGCACCAGGTCGGATCGGACACTTCAATAATGAACACGGCCAGCATCGGCGCTACAACGCGAGAGACGTTCATTGCCAGAGACTGAGTCGCAACTGCCTGCTCGATCGTATCGCCGTTTTCTACGAGCATACTGTGCATTGCCGGCCCGTCAATCGACGAAACGATACCGAAACAAAGTGCGAGTAGCGCAAGAACCCATGGCGTGATCGTCCCGCAATAAGCCAGATAAGCCGTTGAAGCTGCAATACAGCAACCCAATGTCTGCGTGACGAGAAGAACCAAGTGACGGTGGAATCGGTCGGCAACCAGACCGGCAAGAGGAGCCAGCGGCAAAGAAGGAACCGCCGAGAGGAGCGCAATTGCAGAAAGCCAGAGCGGAGACTCTGTCATACGCCAGACTACCCAGGACAAAGCCATCCCGTGCACGAAGCGGCCGAGAATCGAAAAACAGTAGGCCAGCCAAAAGCTTCTGTTGGTTTTTCTGTTTTGTACCTGTGTTTGCACGTCCGACCTCCCCGATGCATTTTAACAAGCCGGATCAGTATTCACTAAAACTTATTCGGTAAATGACTCTTATTGAATAAGCGAACTCATCCATTCAAGCCAACCTCGGATAGTTGACGCTCTTCTAAAAAA
>CAZNBL010000119.1:0-2422 GCA_964571375.1 uncultured Burkholderiaceae bacterium | reverse complement strand
ATATCAGAGACTGCAGGCGGCTCAGGAAGACGGCGACCGCAAAGGCGTACTTGCTGCCCGAGATGCACTGATGGCACGACTCTTAAAAGAGGGCAAAGATATTTCCCGCTACGTCAATCCGCCGCAGACCACAGATTTTGCGATTATGTTCCTCCCGAGCGAAGGGCTTTACGCAGAAGCCTTGTCTCTGCCCGGTCTTACCGAGCGGCTCTACAGGGAAAGCCGCGTCTATGTGATGGGACCGTCCACGCTTGCGAGCGCGCTTTGCGCCTATCGTGCCGGTTTCCAGAGTATTGCGATTGAAAAGAGAAGTGCGGATATCCGCAGAACCCTGAATGAAGTCAGAACAGAATTCAATAAGTTCTCCGAGGTTCTCAAAGCGCTTAAGCGTCAGCTTGAAACCGCAAGCCGTACCGTCGATCAGGCTGAAGTGAGAACGCGTCAGATGTACCGTTGTCTTGATCGCAGCGAAAGTACGGAAGACGCGATGCTTCTGGAAAACGATCCGACAAAGAAAATCGGAATGTAACGCACAAAAAAATCCGACCGTAAGGTCGGATTTCTTTTTGCCGAAGCCAGCGGATCAGGCCATTGCCTTGGCAATGTGTTCGGAAAGCTGCTTGACGGCTTCCTTGGCTTCGTCGTCGCTGCCGCTGAAGACCTTGCCGAGGAGCATCTGGTTCATGACTTCGGGATTGAATGTCATAACGAGATCGTTGCCGGTCTGAACGCAGGAAGTGAACGGAGAATCCGGGTTGCACTGCTGAGCGATTTCAGCAACCTTGCCCTTGGCGAGCATAGCCATGATCGGGTTCTTGAAAGTCAGTTCGATCTGAGAAGTCGAGATGTTCTTGAGCTCGACGAAATCGCGGGCTTTGTATAAATGTTCGATGGTAAATGCCATTTTTATCTCTTAAGAAATCAATCCGGAAATCATAACTACCAGTACCAGGACCGGGCAGAAAATACCGATCATGATACGAAGAACTTGCTTCCACAATGTATTCGGAGCGCACTTGGACCAGGTTGTGTGAACCTTATCCCAGGCGAACCAGGAAGTAAGCAGTGCGGAAATAATACCGCCGATCGGCAGACAGATGTTGCTGACGAAGAAGTCGCAAAGGTCGAAGATCGTACGGTTGAAGATCTTGAAGTCGGCGAGCAGACCGAACGACAGACAGCACGGAATACTGAGCGCAAGCATCAGAACCAGGCAGACGACTACCGAGGTGCTGCGCTTCATATTAAGTTCCTGAACCATCCAGGTGATGTCGATTTCAAGCATGGAGACGGCGGAAGTCAGCGCTGCCACGATCAGGCAGAAGAAGAACATCACGGCAAAAGCGTGGCCGTAAGGGAGCTGCGTGAAAATTGCCGGCATCGTGATGAATGTCAGGCCGGGACCGGCTTCCGGATTCATGCCGAACGCAAATGTTGCGGGCAGAATCATGAGACCGGCAAGCAGAGAAACCATGAGCGACAGGGTCACAATCCAGAACGTGCTGTTAAGCAGGTTGGTCTTATTGTTGAGGTATGCGCCGTAGGTGAGCATACAGCCTGCACCGACAGAATAAGAGAAGAATGTGAGACCCATGGCGTCAAGAAGTGTCTTGAAGTTGAACTTCGAGAAGTCCGGGTAGAAGAGATACTCAACACCCTGCCATGCACCCGGCTGACTCATACCTGTTGCGATGAGAATCAGGATAAAGAGAAGCAGGATCGGCATGAGCCACTTGGAGCACTTTTCGATACCGCCGCGGATGCCGCCGCCCACTACAACGCCGACGATTGCAAGGAAGCTTACCTGAGCGAGAATCGCGATTGTCGGGTTGGACGAGAGTCGGCCGAAGAGCTGACCGAGTGCCGCAGGGGTTGCTTCACCGAAGTCTGCTGCCAGCGCCACAAAGAAATAGAGTACGCACCAACCGCCCACGACTGAGTAGAAGGACAGCACAACGAAGCCCACAATGACCCCGAGATAGCCGAACTTACTCCAAAGCGGTCCGCCGAGACGACGGTAAGCGGTCACAATGCCGCCCGAGCCTGCTTTACCCAGAGAAATTTCAGCGAGCAGAAGGCCGTAACCGAGCGTAAAAGAGAAAAGTACAAAAGGAATCAGGAATGCGGCACCGCCGCCTGCACCCGTCATGTACGGGAACTTCCAGATGGCACCGAGACCGACAGCTGCGCCGACGCTCGCGATAATGAATCCGATGCGACCGGTCCAGGTTTGGTTCTTACTGATGTCAGACATATTATTAGAAATATTTTGAAAATCTTTGATAACCCCAATGATAACTGTTATCACGTCAATCTCAGGGGTACAGGCGTTGAAAAATGAATATTTTTTTCGAGTTTTCGGGATTTCATCGGAATGAATTGCCGAAAACGCAGATTGGAATGTAAAAATCAGGATTTCGTG
>CAZNBL010000118.1:0-2590 GCA_964571375.1 uncultured Burkholderiaceae bacterium | reverse complement strand
CGGTTTGCCGGAATCGATGAGTTCCGGAAGTTCCCTCGTAATATCGTTGAGCGTTTCTTCAATATCGGGGTTCTTGCCGCCGTCGACCACAATAAAGGAGTCGAGCACCCAGCCGTCTTTGGCGGTATGGATCTGAGCTTCCAGAATCGAGAGCTGATAGCGCTGGAAGAGAGAGGCGATCGTCACGAAGAGCTCGGAGCGGTCGCGCGTCAGAATCATGACTTCAAAGCTCGACTTCATGCCGTGCAGCGCACGGTAAGCCGTTACCGTGTGCTTGTCGGCGAGAACCGGCAAAAGCGTCTGCGCGTGCCAGACGATGTCGCTGACTGAGTGACGCATAAAGTAAGCGATATCCAGCGTATCCCAGAAGTTGTTGATAAGGCGCTCGCCCGACTCGTTGAAGCGGCAGAGCGGCAAAGCGTCTTTGCGGCGTCGCTCCACCAGCATAGAGCGCGACAATCCTCGGCCCCGGAGTGTTTTGGTCGACTCCATAAAGAGGCCGGTCAGAAGCTGCGCCTTCCAGCTGTTCCAAACCGTAGGACTTGTGGCGCGGATATCGCACACGGTGATGAGGTAGAGCCCGATCAGCTTGTCGCGCGTGCCGATTTTCTTGGCAAAGGCCTGCACGACCGCGGGGTCCGTGATGTCCTGCTTCTGAGCGACTTTACTCATCGTAAGGTGTTCGCGCACCAGGAATTCAATGTAGTCGGCATCCGCGTGCGCCAGTTCAAACTCTTCGGCAAAGCGGCGGAACTCTTCGGCACCGATCGTACTGTGGTCGCCCCCGTGTCCCTTGCCGATATCGTGGAAGAGAAGCGCAAGCACCAGACGCCAGTTGTTTTTCAAACTCATCATGAGTTCGGTGCAGAGCGGCATTTCATGCGCGTTTTCACTTCGGGTGAAGTGTCTCAAATACCGGATCGAGAGGATCGTATGCTGATCCACGGTATACGCATGAAAGAGGTCGTGCTGCATCTGACCGACGATGTGCTTGAAGTCGGGGAGGAAGCGTCCCAGGATGCCCCAGCGGTTCATTTCCGACAACGTATGGTAGACGCCGGTCTTGGCTTTGATGATCTTCAGAAACGTTGCCTTGTTGGCCGGGTTCTTGCGGAATTCGTCGTTGATCAGGGCGTGGGAAGCTAAAAGCGCACGGCAAAGTCGCGTGGATTTACGCGTCACATTCGGGTTCTTTTCTCGGAAGAGGAAAGCTTCGAGAATCGCTTCGGGGTGTTTCTCAAAGACGTCGTCGGCTGCAAGATCCAAAACGTCGCCCCGGACCACGAAGTAGGAACCCGCGCTTTTACCGGGTTTGCTGGCTTCCGGCACGAACTTTTCTTTCAAAGCCTGCAGGATGATGGTGTTGAGCTGCGAAATCGACTTGGCGTTGAGGTAGTAGCGCTGCATCAGAAGTTCGCTTGCGCGGCGGCCGTCGATTTCGGGAACTTTCATGGCATGCGCCACCGCTTCCTGAATTTCAAAAAGCAGTCGGTCTTCGTGGCGGTTGCAGTGAAGATGCATGTGGATGCGAAGCCGGTAAATATGGCGCATCGCCGTATTTAAAAGATCCGCTTCCCGCTTGGTGATCAGTCCGGTTTTGGCGACTTCGCTCCAGGTCGAACCGTGATGGCTTGCCTTCATGAGCCAAATCAGAACGTTGAGGTCCCGGAATCCGCCCGGAGACTCTTTGATATTGGGTTCGAGTGCGTAGGGGCTGTCGTTGTATTTAAGGTGGCGCTGCTGCTGTTCGACGTATTTGGCGCGGAAGAAATCTCTCGGATTCAAGTGCTCGAAGATCGTTTTCAGATATCGGTCGTAAAGCGCTTTGTCGCCTCTTAAGTAACGGGATTCGAGCATCGCGGTCTGTGCCGTGATGTCTTCGTCGCCCTGCTTCAAGCATTCGTCGATGGTGCGCACCGAGTGTCCGACGGTGAGCCCGAGCGACCAGAGGTCGCCGAGAATGGTTTCGATCTCGCTCAGTTCGGAATCGAGAACATCGTCCGGAAGCAGAAAGAGCAGATCGAGGTCGGAGTGGGGGAAGAGCTGTTCGCGGCCGTAGCCGCCCACGGCAACGACAGCAATACGGTCAGAGAGCCCGGCCGCATCGACCAGGCTTCCGACCGCGGTATCTGCCGCGGCCGAATGCGCTTTGAGGTAGTTCGCGGCGTTTTCGTCAGAAAGGAAAATCGAAGCGAGTTTTGTGCGCGCCGCAGCAAACTCGGCAACTGCGGTTTCTTTATCGGCCATGACAGATTTTTATTGAGTTTTAAGCGGAAGGCTTGACCCACTCGGGAGCTGCGGGGCAGCCCGGAGATACGGTGAGAACTTCGTAACCGGTTTCGGTCACCAGTACGGTGTGTTCCCACTGAGCGGAGAGACTGCGGTCCTTGGTGACGGCGGTCCAGCCGTTGGGGAGAACACGGAGTTCCTTGCGGCCGGCGTTGATCATCGGTTCGATCGTAAAGATCATGCCGGGCTTCATTTCGGGGCCGGTGCCCATACGGCCGTAGTGGCAGACCTGCGGTTCTTCATGGAAGCCGCGGCCGATACCGTGACCGCAGAATTCGCGGACGATCGAGCAGCCCTGCGG
>CAZNBL010000117.1:0-2603 GCA_964571375.1 uncultured Burkholderiaceae bacterium | reverse complement strand
TCTCTCAGCTGCCTCCGATCTGGGCAAAGCTATCGATGTTCAACCCGTTCTTCTACATCATCGACGGCTTCCGCTACGGATTTTTTGCGCAGAGCGACTTCAATCCGTTTGTCTCTTTGACGGTTCTGACGCTCTTTTGTCTGACGGCAACGGGGCTCGCCACCCTGCTTTTAGTTAAGGGTTATAAGATCAGAAAGTAATCGCCGGCCGGATTCTGTCTCAAGCCTCTTTGTTCGGTTATTCCCTCAAAGAGGCTTTTTGGCATAAACCGCAAAGTGCATGGTGAGCGACTTTCCGTCCGCGGTGTTGCGGATGGCAATGATCTCGGAATCAACGGCATCGGCTCCGATTCTCTTTAAGACGTCGGTATCCCACTGAGGACGGGCTTTGGACGAGAGCGGAAGCGTCTCGGCGATTTTATCGATCGTATCGGTCTTTACGCCTAAAAGAATGTGATTTGAGGACTTCGAATAGTCTTCGTGGAGCGATGCGTAATCCTCGTCGAAAAGATGGCGGTAATGATTGCCGTCAAACACGAAAAGCGTGCCGCCCGGTTTCAATACACGCATCCATTCCTTGTAAGCTTTTTCCGGATTTTCGAGATTCCAGAGGAGGTTGCGGCTGACTACGGCATCGAACGTATTGTTTTCAAAGGGTAAATTCTGGGCGTCGGCACGCACGAATTCTTCGGGTGCAACGCCTCTCGAAGCCGCAAAGCTCTTTGCTTCTTCAAGCATCTTTTCAGAGTAATCGGCAGCGGTGACTTTAAAACCGCTTGAAGCCAGATGCGCGGAAAAGAATCCCGGACCGCAACCGATATCGAGCACTCGGGATCCCGTCGGAATACGGTTGAAACGCTCGGCATAGAAGTCGGCTACGCCTTCGCTTTGTTCCTTCTCGATCTGCTGACGATAGCCGGCACTTCTGAGGTTCCAATATTTTCGAATAGCTTCCAAGTGGCTCATAAAGGTTTTACCGGTGTCATGGTTGTCAGCCCCAGGCTGTTCTTTTCGATCAGACTTTCAATGCGGTAGATCGGATCGATCAGCTCGGAGCGGATAATCGCTTCAGGTTTATCGAACGCGTGTACTTTACCCTGATGCAGGAACAAAATGTTATCCGAGAATCTCGAAGCGAGCATCAGGTCATGTACCACGTAGAGCACGATAGCACCCTCTTCCCGGCAAAAGTGTTCAACAGCTTGCATAACAACAAGCTGATGTCTGATATCCAATGCACTCGTCGGTTCATCCAAAAGCAGGATTCTCGGTTTCGACACAAAGGCCTGAGCAAGATAAATCAACTGCTTCTGTCCGCCGCTCAAATTACAGATCGGCGTATCGGAGAGCGTCTGAAGGTTGAGTTTACGGATGACCTCGGCGGTCCGCTCGGTCTGTTCTTCTGTGACGTGCCAGGAGAGTTCTCCGGTTAAGCCTAAAAGAACGGTTTCAAATACGGTGAGTGTCGAAGTGCTCGAACCTAATTGAGGAACGTAGGAAATCGCAGATCGGGTAAGTTTTTTACCGTCTTCAGCAGCTTCAATATTGCCTTCAAAGCTCTGAATCCCGGCAATCGAGCGGATCAGCGTCGATTTGCCCGCACCGTTTCTGCCTAAAAGCGCGGTCATCTCGCCGCCCTTTACCTGTGCGCAGATTCCGGAGAGGATCTGCCTGGATCCGGCACGCACCGATACGTTTTCAAGCGACAAGGTCAGCATGAGATTCTCCTTGTACGCATGAGAAGCAGGAAGAGGAACGGAACACCGACAATGGAAGTGACGATGCCGACGGGTAGCGCAGCACCTTCGGACAGTAATTTTGCAACGGTGGATGCGGCAAGCATCAGACTGCATCCCGTAAGGGACGAACCGAGCAAAAGCAGACGATGATCTTCGCCCAACAGGATCTTGGCGCAGTGCGGTGCAATAAGGCCCACAAAGGCTACGGTTCCGATAAAGCCGACGGAAGATGCGATAAGAAGCGAGCTCACTGCGAAGATAAATAAGCGCAGCGACGATACCTTAATCCCTAAACTCTCGGCACGGTCTTCGCCGGCAGAAAGTGCGGTTAACTGCCAGACTCTAGGCGCAACCAGGGCGATGCATCCTGCCCAGCAGGCCGAGGACACAGCTGTGCTGACCCAGGAGGCTCTTTGCAGATTGCCGAAGGTCCAGCCTGCAATGATTTGAGCAATCTCCGGGGAGGCACGGTACTGCAGATATTGTTGCAGGGCCTGGAAGAAGAAATTCATGATGATGCCGATAAGCACCACGGTCGAAGCACTCATGCCCCGCTTTCTGCCGAGGTAGTAAATCAGAAGCGATACCGAAAGCGCAAAGATAAGCGCCAAAGATGCGGTTCCGATCCAAAGCTGTCCGAGAATAGAAACGCCGAGCGTAATCGCAATCGCGGCACCGAAACTTGCACCCGCGGTCACCCCTAAGGTATAGGGACTCGCAAGCGGATTATTGGTAATTGTTTGAATGAGGAGCCCTGCGAGACTCAGCGATGCGCCGACAAAGAGGCACGTGAGCGTCATCGGAAGACGGATCTCCCAAAGAATAAACGCAGCCCCTGAGTCACCGTTCGGACCCTGAATCAGGG
>CAZNBL010000116.1:0-2640 GCA_964571375.1 uncultured Burkholderiaceae bacterium | reverse complement strand
TTCCGGAACTGTGACGCTGCCGTCGGCGTTCTGATAGTTTTCAAGAACAGCAACGAGTGTACGGCCGACTGCGAGACCGGAACCGTTCAGAGTGTGAACGTATTCGGGCTTGCCGCCGTCGCGCTTGAAGCGGGTCTGCATACGGCGGGCCTGGAAGGCTTCGCAGTTGGAGACGGAGCTGATTTCACGGTATGTGTTCTGAGCCGGGAGCCAGACTTCAAGGTCGAATGTCTTGGCGGCACCGAAGCCCATGTCACCGGTGGAGAGAGAAACGACGCGGTACGGCAGACCGAGAAGCTGAAGGATGTGTTCAGCGTTCTGAACCATTTCTTCGAGGTGCTGATAGGATTCTTCCGGCTTGACGATACGGACCATTTCGACCTTTTCGAACTGGTGCTGACGGATCATGCCGCGTGTGTCACGGCCGTAGGAACCGGCTTCGGAACGGAAGCACGGAGTCTGAGCTGTGATCTTGATCGGAAGATCGCTTTCCTTGAGCATATCGCCGCGAACGGAGTTCGTGAGCGTAACTTCGGAAGTCGGGATGAGGTAGAAGAGTTCGCCCTGACCTTCCTGACCGCCCTTCTTGGCTGCGAAGAGGTCTTCTTCGAACTTCGGAAGCTGACCGGTGCCGAGCAGAGTTTCCTGGTTGGCGATGTACGGTGTGTAGCATTCGGTGTAGCCGTGTTCGCTTGTCTGAACGTCAAGCATGAACTGAGCGAGAGCGCGGTGCAGACGGGCTGTAGCACCCTTCATGAATGCAAAGCGGGAACCGGCAAGCTTGGCGCCGATATCGAAGTCGAGACCGAGAGGAGCGCCGACGTCGACGTGATCCTTGATTTCGAAGTCGAATTCGCGCGGTGTGCCCCAGCGGCGGACTTCGACGTTTTCAGTTTCGTCCTTGCCGACCGGAACGGATTCGTGCGGCAGGTTCGGAATACGCATCAGCAGAGCGTTGAGTTCGGAACGGATTTCGCTTGTGCGGGCTTCGAGTTCGACGAGTTCCTTGGCAACAGCGGTGCCTTCGGCAAGAAGTGCTGTGGCGTCTTCGCCGTTCTTCTTGGCCATACCGACCTGCTTGGCGAGCTGATTGCGCTTAGCCTGGAGTTCTTCAGTCTTGGTCTGAACGGTTTTACGTTCTTCCTCGAGGGTCTGATATTTTTCTACAGGGAAGTCAAAGTTGCGTGTCTTGAGGCGGGCAACGACTTCATCAAAATTTTTTCTCAGAAGATTTTGATCCAGCATTTTATTAATAGTCCATCATGAGGAATGTAATTTGTTCATTGTACGCTATGAGCGAGGGTCTTTAAAGAATTACCCCTTGTCGGACAGCGATTTCGCGGGTTTTTGCGTGAAAAACCCGACAAAGTCCCCGCATTTTGTACCCTTTTCTATAAAACAGCGCTATTTCCCGGGGTCGGGTGCGGAAGCGTGACGCGTTCCGACGCTCTTGCCCGAAGGCATGTTGCCGCTTCTTCGGGCCTCTTCGTTAAGCCGCTGAAGTCCCGCGAGCTTCTCTTTGATCTTACCTTCGATGCCGCGCTCCGTCGGATGATAGAAACGCATTTCCGGCAATTCTTCGGGAAAATACTTTTCTCCGGCGGCAAAGGCTCCGGGTTCGTCGTGCGCATAGCGATAGCCCGTGCCGTAACCGAGTTCGCTCATCAATTTCGTCGGAGCGTTTCTCAAATGAAGCGGTACCGCACGCGTTCCGTCCTTCTTCACAAAGGCTCTCATTTTGTTAAAGGCTTTGTAGACGGCGTTGGATTTCGGAGCGACCGCTAAATAAATACAGGCTTCGGCAAGCGCGAGTTCCCCTTCGGGACTGCCGAGGCGCTCGTAGATTTCTACGGCGTCTTTGGCAACCGTCATCGCCCGGGGATCGGCCAGGGAAACGTCTTCGGTCGCGATCCGCATGAGGCGGCGCCCGATATAGAGCGGATCGACACCGCCGTCGAGCATCCGGCAGAGCCAATAGAGCGCGGCATCGGGGTCGGAACCGCGGACCGATTTATGCAGAGCCGAAATCGTGTCGTAGAAGTTTTCTCCGCCTTTGTCGAAGCGGCGCAGTGTGGCAGGCAGTGTTTTACGCAGGAATTCCGCATCGATCTCCGTCATATGACGGTCAAGCGCCATCGTCGCCGTGACTTCCACCGCATTTAAAAAGCGTCTGGCGTCCCCGTCGGCAAGCTCGGAAAGCATTTCCCGGGCGTCTTCCTGATAGGTAAGGTCCGGATACTCGCGGGCAACGGCGCGGTCAAGGAGTGTGAGAAGCTCTTCTTTCTTTAAGGACTCGAGCACATAGACCGAAGAGCGCGATAAGAGCGCATTGTTGACTTCGAAGCTCGGATTTTCGGTAGTGGCGCCGATAAAGATAAAGAGTCCGCTTTCTACGTGCGGCAGGAACGCATCCTGCTGACTCTTGGAGAAGCGGTGCACTTCGTCAACAAAGACAACGGTAGCCTTGCCTTCGGCTTCAAGCGTTTTTTCAGCTTCTGCAACGGCATCGCGGATTTCGTTGACGCCGCCCAACACGGCGGAAATCGCAATAAAGGGGAGTCCGAACGCGTCTGCCATCAGGCGGGCAAGCGTGGTTTTACCGGTTCCCGGCGGTCCCCAGAGAATCATGGAGTGCGGATG
>CAZNBL010000115.1:0-2860 GCA_964571375.1 uncultured Burkholderiaceae bacterium | reverse complement strand
GATCCAGGCCTGCTACCGCTGCTCGGTTCCGGTGTTTGAGCGCGAATTTACGCTGGAAGAACTCTTCAATGCCGATGAAGTCATCATTACGTCTTCGGCCGACTTCTGCCAGAGCGTCAAGGAAATCGACGGCGTCCCGGTGGGCGGCAAAGATCCCGAAACGCTGCAGAAAATCGGTAAGGCGGCTCTGAAGGAATACTTCGATACGATCGGAGAATAAAAAAGAAAAGACGCCGCGGTGCGGCGTCCTTATCAAGCGGCTTTGAGGTTAATCGACCTTGAAGCCGTTTTTTCTTGCGGCGATCAATGCCTCGGTACGGTTCTTGGCATCGAATGCGCGGTAAATGGCTGTGACGTGAGTCTTGATCGTACCTTCCGAGAGCTGCATGGTACGGCAGATCTTCTTGATGGAATCGCCCTGACTCAGCAGCTTCAGTACCTGACACTGACGGTTTGTCAGATGCACGTTCGAAGCAGGGTTGCGTTCCGGCTGCTGCGGAGCCATACCCTCGGTCTGAGCCTGAGAGAGAATCTTGGAGGGGATGAAAACACCGCCTTCGAGCACATCGGAAATGGCATCTTTAAGGAGTGCAGCATCGAAGGATTTCGGTACGTAGCCGGCGGCACCCGAGGAGAGAGTCTTCAGAATGCTTTCGGTGTCGACGGTACCGGAGAGAACAAGAATTTTGAGCGCAGGATAGTCCTGCAGCAGCTCGACCAGAAGATCGGTGCCCTGAGAGTCGGGAAGACCGAGGTCGAGAATCATCAGATCGGCGGAATCGCCGTATTCTTTAACAAGCTCTCTGGCTTCTTTGGCGCTGCCGCCGGTATGAATCTGAACCTCAGGATACATGCTCTGCAGAAGAGCGCTCATAGCCGTTGTGATCAGTGAGTGATCATCAACGAGAAGGAATGTTTTATGCGTATTCATCTGCCTATCCAATAATCGTTTATCCGATTATAGCCAGCAAGATTTTTTTTCTGCCGTTTTTCTGCAGGAATCAACAAATACGGGGGAGTTGGTCCCCGTTGAGGCGGTCGATGAGGCGGGATCCTCCGTATAAAGTTGCGAGTTTTACAAAGTGATTTTCGTCTTTTGTACAGTGTCCGATCAGCCGGGCATTTTTCCCGAGCGGTGAGCGGTGCATCACCTGCAACATGATTGGGGCATCTTTCTCGGCGCAGACCGCAATCAGTTTGCCTTCATTGGCAACATAAAACGGATCGAGGCCTAAAAATTCGCAGGCTGCGTAAACTTCGTCGGACACAGGGATTTCAGATTCGTTGATTTCGAAACCGACGCCGGACTGCTCGGCAAGTTCGTTGAGTGTTGTGGCAAGTCCGCCTCGGGTCGCATCTCTCATACAACGCAGAGACGGAACGTGTTTAACAAGCTCAGCAGTAAGAGTATTTAAGTTGGCGGAGTCGCTTTTAACCGCGGTTTCAAATTCAAGGTTCTGCCGTGAACTCATCACCGCAACTCCGTGTTCGCCGATAAAACCGGAGACGGCAACGGCATCGCCTTCCCGGCAAAAACTGCCGGAGAGCCGGATACCGTCGGGCACTGAGCCGATTCCCGTTGTATTGATGTAGAGACCGTCGGCTTTGCCTTTTTCAACGACCTTGGTATCTCCGGTCACAATGGAGATGCCGGCTTCTTCAGCGGCTTCGGCCATGCTGCGGACGATTTTTTCAAGGTCGCTTAAAGGAAAGCCTTCTTCGATGATGAAGCCCGCGCTTAAGTAAAGAGGAACGGCGCCGCACACACTGATATCGTTGACCGTTCCGTGTACGGACAAGGCGCCGATGTCTCCGCCCGGAAAGAAGAGGGGGCTGACGACATGAGAGTCGGTCGACATGACGATGTGTCCTTCGGGACGCGGCAGGAAAGCGCCGTCGTCTCCCTGATCGAGAAACGGATTGAAGAAGTATCGGGCAAAGAGATTCCGGATCAATGCTGCGGTAGCTCTGCCGCCTGCGCCGTGCGACATGTCGATGCGTTTTACCGCGCAATAAAGATTTCGGTTCGATTCGTTCATATCACGCTCCTTCGGACGGAATTGCTCCGATGCATGAATCGGGCGGCGCACGCTCCTTCGCTTGATACCATGCAGCTGCCGATTGGGTGCGCGGGTGTACAGGCCCGGGCAAAAGCTCTGCAGTCTTCGGGGGATTTTTCACCGCGGAGCACTGCGCCGCATTCGCAGATCTTGTTATCCGGGACATCTCTGAAAACCAAGCCGAACCGTTTTTCTGCGTCCAAACCGGCGTATCGGTCCGAGAGTTTCAGCGCCGACCGTTGAATGTTGCCCAAGCCCCGCCATACAAAATCATCCCGGATTTCGAAGACTCTCCGGCATAGGTTAAGGGCGATCGGATTGCCTTCTTTGCCGACCGCTCTCGTAAATTCATTTTCAACACAGGCTTTGCCGCTGTTGATCTGACGGACAAGCATCAGAACCGCTTCAAGAAGATCGAGAGGCTCGAAGCCCGCGATAACAACCGGTTTGCCGAAGTCACGCGGGAACTCTTCGTAAGGGCGGCTTCCGATGACGGTTGAGACGTGCCCCGGTCCGATAAAACCGTCGATTCTGACGGTGTCTGCGGAAAGAATATGACGCATCGCTGCAGGCGTTAAGACGTGACAGCAGAAGATACTGAAGTTTTTAAGACCTTCGGACAGGGCTTTTTCTGCGATAACCGCGGTTGCGGGCATCGTGGTTTCAAAACCGAGGGCAAAGAAAACGACTTCTTTGCCGGGGTTGCTGCGTGCAATATCGAGCGCATCGGTTGCCGAGTACACCATTCGGATATCGGCACCCTCAGCCTTGGCTTTAAGCAGCGAAGTGCCGCAGGAAGC
>CAZNBL010000114.1:0-2915 GCA_964571375.1 uncultured Burkholderiaceae bacterium | reverse complement strand
GGATATTCTTATCAAACGCAAATAAAAAACGGTTGTCTTTTATGACAACCGTTTTTTATGTTTTAAGAGTTACAGCACTTTAGCGAGGAAGTCCTGAGTTCTCTTGTGCTTCGGATGAGCAAAGAATTCTTCAGGATCAGCTTCTTCAACAATGTTGCCGCCGTCAACGAACATAACGCGGTCGCCGACTTCCTTAGCGAATCCCATTTCGTGAGTGACGACCACCATGGTCATACCTTCGCGGGCCAGAGACTTCATAACGTCCAATACTTCCTTAACCATTTCCGGGTCAAGCGCACTGGTCGGTTCATCAAAGAGAAGAATCTGCGGGTTCATTGCGAGAGAACGGGCGATCGCAACACGCTGCTGCTGACCGCCGGAGAGTTCGTCAGGCATGGCATCAGCCTTGTGAGCGAGACCCACGCGGTCAAGAAGCTTCATGGCTGTAGCCTTAGCATCTTCCTTGGTGCGGCCGCGAACCTGCATCGGAGCGAGCATGATGTTTTCGAGAACGGTCATGTTCGGGAAGAGGTTGAAGCGCTGGAACACCATGCCGACTTCACGGCGGATGGCGTTGAGGTTTGCGCCTTCTTTGAGAACGATGCCGTCAATAACAATTTCACCGCCGCTCGGAACTTCAAGGAAGTTCAGGCAACGAAGAACGGTACTCTTACCGCTGCCCGACGGGCCGATGATCACGACAACTTCTTTTTCTTTGATTTCGAAGTTGATGTCTTTGAGAACGGTGACATCGCCGAATGTCTTGGTGAGGTGCTTGACCTCAATCATGGTCTTTCTGTTTGTCATGCTGTCCTCACTTTAGATAGTAGATTTAGCGCGGCGGCCGCGGTTGAAGCGTTTTTCCATGTAAGCGACAAAGCGGGAGATAGCAAGTGTCATTACCAGATAGATGATCGCAACCACAATCCAGATTTCGAACGCAGCGTAAGTGCGGGAAATGATGAGCTGACCGGTACGGGTGAGTTCTTCAAAGCCGATCACGGACACAAGGGAAGAGTCCTTGAGCATGGTGATGAATTCGTTGCCGAGCGGCGGGAGAATGCGCTTGAAGGCCTGCGGCAGGATAACGAAGCGCATGGTCTTGCCCCAGCTTAAGCCGAGAGCGCGGGCAGCTTCCATCTGACCGGGGTCGATGCTCTGAATACCGCTTCGGAAGATTTCAGCAACGTAGGCGCCGCTGTTAATCGAGCAGGCGGCTACCGCAGCGATAAACGGGTCGATTCGCATGCCGAGCACAGGAGGCAGAGCGAAGTAGACGAGGAAGATCTGAACGAGAAGCGGGGTACCGCGGATGAAGTCCACGTAGACAGCGGCCAAACCGCGGATGAACTTGTTATTGCAGAGACGGGCGATACCGAAGATCATACCGATCAGAAGGCCCAAGCCCACGGACAGAGCCGTAATTTCTACGGTGACCGCTGCGCCTTTAAGGAGCAGAGGAATGCTCTCGACGATCAGGTCGTAATTCAGATTAAGTGACATGTCTGTTTGTTTTTAATTTATGGTCGAAAAGAACGCACGGGGCTTCGATGCGCTCCGTGCGTTCCGAATCAGAGTGAACGGGATGCTTAATTAAGCACCGAACCACTTCTTATAAATCTTGTCGTATTCGCCGTTCTTCTTAAGGGTTGCGAGCGCATCGTTGAATTCCTTGGTGAGCGCATCGTTGCCCTTCTTCATGGCAATACCGTAGTCTTCGGCGCCGAGTTTGTCACCGACCATCTTACCGGTGCCGCCCTGAACGAGGTAGTACGCAACGACCGGCATATCGCCGATGACTGCATCAACACCCTTGTTGGCGAGTTCCATGAACGGTTCGTTGGAGTTGTTGAAAGCCACAACCTTGGCATCCTTGATGGTCTCTGCCTTCAGAGCGCCGGTTGTGCCGATCTGAACACCGATCTTCTTGCCTTCGAGGTCACTGAAGCTCTTGATGGTGTCGTTGTCGTTGGCGACCAGGATGATCAGGCCGGAAACATAGTACGGGTCGGAGAAATTCACGGCCTGCTTACGCTTTTCGTTGATCGACATGCCGGAAATAGCGGCGTCGATGTTGCCGGAAGCGATAGCAGGAATCAGACCGTCAAAGCCGATGTTGGCGATTTCAACCTTGCGGCCCATCTGCTTGCCGAGTGCGTTGATGATATCGATGTCGAAGCCGACCATACCGCTGTTGTCTTTGCCCTGGAATTCAAACGGGGCAAATGTGGGGTTGGTGCCGACGCGGAGGACCTTTTCGGTCTGGGCAGAAGCAGAGGATTTGTCGTCATTGCAGCCGCTCAGCAGAGTTGCGCACATGACAGCAGCAACCGGCAGAGCCAGCAGGGTTCTTTTAAGCATAAATTTTCTCCATGAATATGCTCGATTACGGGAATTTCCCACCGCAACCGTTGTTAATTTCCGCAAGTTTACAGCATGAAAAGACTTAATCGGTGCACAACAGCCTATTTTTTTTGCTTTTTACAGAAATATTTTGAAATTTTTTGCCCGGGAAGAGTAATTGTCGCGAAGACAGGGGGTGTTCGGAGGGTTGTGCAGTAAAATTTATCTTTTAGGGAACGATTGTCTATGTGGATCGGATTTGTCAGCGGTGTTGCCGGCTGTGCGCTTTGGGGGTTTATTTATCTCATTCCTCTGCTGCTTCCTGACTATGATCCGGTCTCTCTGGCGATGGGGCGTTTCACAGTTTTCGGTACCGGCAGTCTCTTTCTGTGGTTTAAGTATCGGGAGCAATTGCTTCGTCTTCGCTTCGATGATTGGCTCGAGGCGTTTAAGCTCGGTTTTATCGGTAACGCGGTTTACTACGTTTTCCTAAGCCAGGGGATTCAGTTGTCGGGTGCGCCGTTAGCCGGCATGCTGATGGCTTTGATTCCGGTACTTGTTGCGCTTATTAC
>CAZNBL010000113.1:0-3020 GCA_964571375.1 uncultured Burkholderiaceae bacterium | reverse complement strand
GAGGTTTGCCTCCATGATCGGTACCGATTCTCCGATGGCTGCCAAGGCTGAAAAACTTGTGGAACGCTACCGGGCCGGAGACGAATTCGTGTTCCGCAAGGCACCCGCCGTAGTTTTTGCCGTTACGCCGAAGTCCGCCGCAGTTTGGGGTGCGACCGACGCCGCGATTGCTGCGACCTACTTTAACCTTGCGGCCGAAGCCATGGATATCGGCTGTACTTTTGCCGGCTACGCTGTAATGGCTGCTAAAAACAGTCCTTCGGTACGCGCTTATCTCGGTGTTTCCGAGGACGAAGTCGTTCAATCCGGTCTTTTCTACGGCAAGAAGACCATTCACGCCGAACGAATTCCGGCCAGACCCGTTGTTCCCGCTACATTTCTTTGACGGATAACCCTTGTCCGTGAGGGGTTAAGAGAGTGCTGATCCCTCCCGAAGAGTAAAATCTCAAACTGCATTGCCCCTGAAAGCCCGAAGAGGTTCTCCGATAGGGGCGATGCGGTTAACGGATTCAATACTCTCGGAGACAGGATGCAGAATCAATCGGATTTACTTAAAGCTGACTACTATTTCGATCAGCAGGACCGCACGCTTTTAAAAATGATCAACAGCGTGATGGATGAAGGTTATTCTGCATCAACCGAAGAGCAGGTCTTTAACACCGTACTTCATCCGCACGGCATCCAGAATCTTGCGAATTCACGAGTGTTCCGTATGGCGTTTGCCGTACTGAACCTGCTCGGCAATCTTGATAAAGCCGGCGTGACGGCGCAGGAGCGTCTGCAGGCTTTAAAAGTACTTCGCGAAGAAGTGCTGCACAGCGCCCATACCACTTTCCGCTTCAATACCGCCCGTGTATTGATTCAGATCATGAAGGAAATCGTACGCGCCAGAGGCGACGAGTATGCCCAGCTCTGCCGTATTCATGATTTCCGACGTGCCGCAGGCGGTAATCCCCGTATCGTCCGACATTTTTTAAAGGAGTATTACCTTTTGGAAATGCCGGAAGCCTGGAATCAGAAGACTTTCGACGATCACGTTCATGATTCCAATACTCAGGGCAGAAAAAACGCCACCTACCTCATTATGGATGCATGGGTAAAGGGTATCCGCCGCCTCACTGTGGTTTATTACAACTACGTGGAGCCGGAAGTCGCCAAGGAGTTGTTGGAAGCCGCTGAAATCATGGGTATCACGGTGCGCGTGGGGTTGAAACTCAAAGCGCTCTTCCGCGGCCGTTACGCCGAATTTCTTTGGAGTCCGAAGGGATTTTCGGGTACACCTGAGTTTCTGAAGTTCTTAAACAGTACTGAGGTCGAAGCCTTCCAAACGGAAGGCAGACGCGCCGAAGACTGGGCAAAAACACAGATTTTTGCGTCGCTTGCGAAATTCAATTCGCTGCATGCGCCGCAGATTGCCGATGCGCTCGGCATTGAAGTGCCGGCATTTACTTCCGAAGAATTCGATGAATTCTTGGCGGGCGGCCAGAGTTCGCTTCTGCGACTTGCCGAATTTATCTACCGCAATCTCTATCCGCTGCTGAAAGCAAGAGCAGAAGAAGTTCAGGAGCAGTTAAAGTGTGCGGCGGGTGAAGAAAAAGAGAAGCTTTCTTCGCTCCTTTGTACGTTGGAAGGCTTTACCGCCAACGAAATCCATAACCTGTATCTCGCCCCGAATCTCAACAGCGAAATTCCCTGTGTCGAGCGCCCCGGAGACGATGACCGTCCGAGTCTTCTGAGAATGACGATTCCGGAGCTTGCCGCACACTTGCGACAGCTTAGAGTCGGAAGCCGCCTTACGCTCTTGCTCGGCGGGCTTACCGCCAAGGATGTTCTGCAGATTCTCTGGGAAGCCAAGGGTGCCGTGACCGATCTCGAACTCTTCAATATGAAGGAGTGGCAGGACGGCCGGTTAACCCATATCAAAGACATCAATGCTCTGCAGGCGGCGTTAAATCACGGCAATATTCTTACTTTAAAGCCGATTCTTCTGAAGATGGTGCAGGAAATTCAGGATGAAGGCGATTCGGCCCGTGCCGTACTCTTCACTGAGATTCTCGCCAATATGCCGAAGCTTCAGCACTACTACTCGAATCAGCCGTTGGGCAGTCGCATCGGTACCGACTGCACAAGCAATCTCGGCACCCGCTACGGCATGGGGATTGCCGTGCTCGATACGTTGCCGCCGAGTGTCGCAAAATCGATCCGCTGTCGCGAAACTCATCGTCCGACCGTCCTTCCGCTGAAGGTAAAACTTTCGGTTTTCGACCGATACCGTAACGTAAACTCGGGTTCCGGCTTTGTCCGCTGGGTGCGCAACAACCTCGGCTGGACCTCTTTCGGCCTCAAGGTTAAAAGAGAGTGGTCCGCGGGTCTTGCCAATGCCCTTTACTCTGAAAACGGCAACATGATCACGATGGGCGGCCTGGTCGAGGAAAATAAGAACGGTTTTATCAAAGAAGAGGTTCGTGAGGTCGAAACAAACAAGAAAAAGGTTCGGTTCGACTACTTGAACACCAATATCGTCAATATCACCAAGGTGGCGTTGGGTTTCATTCCGGCGTTCATCACCTTTATGCTGACCCAGGACTGGTGGGTGCTCGCCTGGTTCGGCGCCCTCCTCTGGTTCAGTATCACCGGTGTGAGAAACGTCATACAGGCGATTGTCTCGGGCGGCTTAAAGAAGAATATGCTTTTGAGCCGCAAGAAGCTCATCGACTGGTCGAGAATCAGCGACTCGCTGATGTATACGGGGCTCTCGGTGGTGCTGCTCGAAGGCATTATGCGTAACGTCGTACTCGGCAAAGTGCTCGGACTGACCGTCGATACGGCACCGCTTCTCGTGTTCTCGATCATTGCGCTTGCGAACGGCATCTATATTTCGTCCCATAATATTTTCCGCGGATTCCCGAAAACTGCGGTGGTCGGCAATCTTTTCAGAAGCGTGCTCGCCATTCCGGTCGCCATGGTTTACAACAGCGTGCTCGGAACATTGATTCCTCTGATCAGCAGTCTGTCGCCGG
>CAZNBL010000112.1:0-3056 GCA_964571375.1 uncultured Burkholderiaceae bacterium | reverse complement strand
GTACTGAAGGCCGACTAGAGGTTTTCCGCTGGTTTCCTGAAAAGAATCGGCTAATTTGCATTTTCCTTAAACGCCGTTCCGTGTTTAGTGTTATTCTCAATTCAACTTAAGAATACGGGTGTGTCCGCTTCTCTGAGAATAAAAAAGAAGACGAGGACGGCGGCACGCAAAGAAAATGAATAAATTAACCAAAGGAAGCTGGCGGCAAACCGGCTCGTCTTTGATTACGAGCATCGCCGCAACGGCTGCCCGACAGAGGAGGCAGTCGTGAAGAAGATTTTCATTTGCGGTGATCCTCACGGCAGTTTCGATCACATCGTTGCTGCTATTGACGAATATCATCCCGAAGCCGTCGTGATTCTCGGTGACTTAACGCCCGAGAAGCCTCTCGATGAGATTTTCAAGGACTGCGGCAAAACGCAGATCTATTGGATTCCGGGCAACCACGATACAGACAGCGATCTGATCTACGATCGGCTGTACCGTTCTCGTTTTTCCAATCACAACTTAAACGGCAAGGTTCTCGATGTCGGTCGTCTGAAAGTTGCCGGTCTCGGCGGCGTATTCCGCGGCCAGATCTGGATGCCTCCCGGCAAACCGAACTATTTCTCACCGACTTCTTTTATCCGTAAGGTCGGTAAGAGCGGTATGTGGAGAGGCGGTCTGCCGAGACGTCATCGTTCGACAATTTTTGCGAGCACCTATGAACGTCTCTCCGGCATGAAGGCCGATATGCTGGTCACGCACGAAGCTCCGTCCATGCATGCGAAGGGCTTCAAAGCGATCGATGAATTGGCGCACAAGCTCGGCGTGAAATACATTTTCCATGCGCACCAGCATGAGAGCTGCAACTACGGCGTCATCAACGGCATCGTAGCCCGCGGTGTCGGCTTGAGAGGAATTGTGGATCTCGAGGGCAACATCATTGTGCCCGCACAGGTTGATCCGAGAGAAATCGATACGTTCGACGACAAGGCAAAGAAGAATTTCGTGCATCACACAGCGTCGCCGTATCCGGAGCGCACGCCCTCTTCTCACCGAAGAGAACGCACACCGCTTCGCCACAAGACCAAGTGGCTTAAGAACAGACGCCGTAAAACGGAAGCACAAGGACAGTTCCGCCGCAACGGACAGGACCGCTCTGCTCAGGCAAAAGAATAAAGCAGTTGCTTGCCGATAAGGATCCGATGGCCCCGGTTCGCTGGGTGCCGGAGGATTCGACAAAGGTTGCCCCGTTTTCAAATTTCAGAATACCTCTCTGGAACTCGGTATGACCGGGTTTCTTCTTTAAGTCGCTTCGTGTCACAGCTTCGCAGAAAGGCATTTTCACTTCGTTGATGCCGGCAAGCTTTTTCAGTGCATAGCGGACAATCATATAGAACGTGACCTGGGCTGCCGTCGGATTGCCGGGCAGGCCGAAGAAATAGGCATCTTTGATTTTGCCGAGCGCCAGCGGTTTGCCCGGGCGCATACGGCAGTACCAGTCTTCCAATTCACCGAGTTCGGTGACAGAACTTCTTGTGAAATCAGCCTTGCCTACAGATACACCGCCTGAAGTAATAATGGCATCGGCGCAATCTGCTGCTTTGGTCAGTGCTTCTTTTAAAGATTCAGGATCGTCACGGACAATACCTAAATCCAGAATTTCGAATCCGCACTCACGGAGCATCGCACGGATGCTGTGTCGGTTGGAATCATAGATATGACCTTTTTCGAGCGGTTTGCCGATAGGCTGAAGTTCGTCTCCTGTAGAGAAGAATGCAACACGTACTTTATGGCGGACAGTGACGTCGGCAATACCGAGTACGGCTAAAAGACCGATATGAGCGGCGTGCAGTTCGCAGCCGGACTTCAGAATAATGTCGCCGACCTTATATTCCTCGCCGCGGAAACGGACGTTGTCGCGGGCACGAACACCGGCAGGGAAGGTAATCCGATTTCCTTCGGAGATTACGATTTCCTGCTTGACGACAGTATCGGCGCCTTCCGGAATTTCACCGCCCGTCATAATACGAACGCATTCGCCGCGCACAAGCTTCTTTTCATAAGGGTGGCCGGCAAAGGCGCTGCCGACTTCGGTAAGCGTAAATCCTTCGTCGCAAATATCTGCGGAGCACAATGCCCAGCCGTCCATCGCGGAGTTATTGAATTGCGGAACATCCAGAGGGCTGCGGATGTCTTCGGCCGATACAAAGCCGAGCGCCTCTTCCAGAGGAACTTCCATGGTTTCCTGAACGGGTTCGATCAAACGGTCGATCAGGGGATAGACCTCTTCGAAAGGCACTGCCTGTTTACTGTCCATGATCCGCTGCCTCCTGCTTTGAAAATTGATTGAGTTCTTCGATTGTATTGATATTCGCAAAGGATAGTTCCGATACATTTATCTCTACAGGCTCGGCAACACCGCGAAGCCAGAAGCCGACACTTCTTTCGCCTGAATCGAGAAATTCGGTAAGAGACGGCAGTAAAGAGCGGTGTACCAGGCAATGAAGCGGCTCTCGAAAACCGTTGTGGGTCGGAAATACCGCAGCACTCTCTGTATTGAGTGCATATTGATAAAGCACTTCGACCAAGTCATGCGGAATAAAAGGTGTGTCTACCGGCGTACAGAAGAGCCATTCGATATCGGGATTGTGTTTCAGTACGGACTCAATACCGCTTAAGGGGCCTAAGAAGCCGTCTCTGTCATCTTCAATAACAGGGAAGCCTTTCTCTTTATAGAAGTCGGCGTAGGTGTTGGCGCTTACAACGATTCGGCCGACTTGTTTCGAGACGGTACGGACCATCGCATCAAAAAGTGAAATATCGCCCAAATACTGAGCACCTTTGTTGACTTCACCCATGCGGGTGGCTCTGCCGCCCGCAAGAATGAGGCCGGTAACTTGATTCTGCATGCCGTAGCCCCTTCTTTTTTCCGGTTTTAAGTGTCCTTTTAGACCTTTTGAGCAGTAAAAACAACTATTACACTTTATTACATCTGTCGTAAAAATCAAATAACCTTATGATTGATTTAGGAAATTCGGAAATTTTGCGAAAATTTCTGAAAAATTTTTCCT
>CAZNBL010000111.1:0-3115 GCA_964571375.1 uncultured Burkholderiaceae bacterium | reverse complement strand
GCCTTTATAGGTGTCGATCATGAATTTCTGTGTTTCGGGGGATTTGAGCGCAGAAACGAGCTTGGTGACCGCAGGATTCTTTTCTTCGCCGGTGCGTGCGGCAACCACAATCACGTACGGCGAATCTTTGTCTTCAAGGTAAACGGAGTCCTTCAGAGGATTCAAACCCACACCGATCGCGTAGTTGGAATTGGCAACGGCGCAATCGACGTCATCGAGCGTTCTCGGAACCTGAGCGGCTTCGACTTCAACGATTTTAAGATTTTTGGGGTTGGAGACGATGTCGAGCGCAGTGGCTTTGACACCGATACCCGGAGTAAGCGCAATGAGACCGGCCTTTTCAAGAAGCAGCAGAGCCCGTCCGCCGTTGGACGGATCGTTCGGAATGGTGATCTGAGCGCCGTCGGAGAGCTCCTTCAAATCTTTAACCTTCTTGGAGTAGGCGGCCATCGGAAGAATGTGGATGGGAGCGGCGACTGAGAACTGATAACCCTTGGCTGCCTTGGCGTTTTCCAAGAACGGGATGTGCTGGTAGTAGTTGACATCGACCGACTTGTCGGCAAGAGCCGTATTGGGTGAAAGATAATCGGTAAATTCCACGATCTGAAGATCGACACCCTGTTTTTTAAGCTGAGGCTGAACGAATTTCAGAATTTCGCCGTGCGGGACGGGGGTGGCAGCGACTTTAAGAACGGCGGAATCGGATGCGGCTTCGGATTTCTTATCCGAGTCGGTGCATCCGGAGAGAGCAAGAAGGGCTGCAAGTGCTGCAGCAACGGTTAAATTACGTCTGTACATCGGGTATCTCCAATTAGATAAAAGAGTTTCTCCCCGGAGAAAAAATGATTGAGTGTTCCGGGAACAAAATTAGGTTATCTAAAAAAGAGATACCGAAACGGTTTTCGGGAAACAAAATTTCACACTCCCGAAAACCATTGTATTTATTCGGTTTTTTCGCTCTTTGCAGCCTCTGTTAAGTGGCGCATCGAGAATTCGCAGCCGCAGTACTGCTGGTTGTAAAAGCCGTTTTCACGAAGCAATTCGCCCCTTCTTACCTGAAGCCCGCCTTTTCTCCAGTTCTGATTCCAGTATTCGACCTCATCAACCAGACTGTCGGCAACCGCAGCCGCCGCTTCGATCTGATCCTGTCGCTTCCAGCGGGAGCCGGCAAGGGTGGTGGTGTAGTGCCTGATGCCGAGTTCTTTGGCGCAGAGAGCGCTTGCTTTGAGCCGGTGCGTAAAGCATGCAAGACATCTTTCGCCTCTTTCCGGTTCGTTTTCCAGTCCCTTTACCGCTTCACGCCACTTGGCGTGATCCTTGTCGCCCTCGATAAAGGGGATGCCTAAAGAGGCGGCGTACTTCTGAATTTCGTTTTTACGGATTTCGTACTCGGTATCCGGATAGATGTTCGGGTTATAGAAGAAGATCGTGGTTTTGACGCCGTGATTGTGAAGCCACTCGAGGATGGCGGCTGAGCAGGGAGCACAGCACGAATGGAGCAGAACACTGTCGGGAAGGTTGGTTTCGACGAGATTTGCCACGATAAGCGCCTAAAGAATAAAGAGTTGATCGAAGAGACGTTAGTTTAACGAAATTCGTTTTTACCTGAGACGGTACGAAAGGTGCCGAAGCGGTAAGATAACCGTCTATCCTTAAAAAGACAAAGAAAGAATATGTCTGAATTACAACCGGGACTTGATGCGCGCTACGGTGCGGTTCAAAAGAAACTTCTCGAAGCGGTAAAGGCTGCGGGTAAAGAAGAAGGCGATGTATTTCTGCTTCCCGTCTCCAAGACTTTCGGCTTGGAGGCGATGGAAGAGGCAGTGGGCTGCGGCATGCGTGCCTTCGGCGAAAACTACGTGCAGGAAGCCTGCGAAAAAATCGACTATTTCCGTGAACATCATCCGGAACTTAAGCTTACCTGGCACCTGATCGGGCCGCTGCAATCCAATAAGACCCGTCCGGTAGCCGAGCGCTTCGACTGGGTGCAGACCGTCGACCGGCTCAAAATTGCCGAGCGCCTCTCGGCTCAGCGTCCTTCTTCCATGCCGCCCTTAAATGTACTGATCGAAGTGCATATTTCGGGCGAAGAAAGTAAGAGCGGCGCGGCTGTCGAAGACGTGAGAAGCCTTGCCGAAGCTATTACCAAACTCCCGAACTTAAAGCTTCGCGGTCTGATGGCGATCCCAGCACCGGCAGAAAGCGAAGAAGAACAGTTAAAGCCGCTTTACGCCATGCGTAAGCTCTTTGACGAATTAAAAGCCGAAGGTTTTGAGATCGATACGCTTTCCATGGGCATGAGCGCCGATATGGAAGCGGCGGTTAAAGCTGGTTCCACCATGGTCCGTGTTGGCTCCGCTATTTTCGGAGCCAGAGACTATTCCAAGAAATAAGAGGGAAAAAATGGATTATCAGATCGGATTTATCGGCGGCGGCAATATGGCCGACGCCATCATCGCCCGCATGGTTCAGGCCGGATGGACCGGCGACAGCATCCATGTCGTTGATAAAAATAAAGAAAAACTTGAAGCTCTGAATGATCGTTACGGCGTGACAACGCACGAAGCTTTCGGACCCTGGATCGGTACCATGGATGCCGTACTGCTTGCGGTCAAACCTCAGCAGCTGGGCGAAGTATTGAGAGATATCCGCACACACTTAACCAATGCGCTGGTCATTTCGATTGCCGCGGGTTTCGAAACCAAGGATCTGATGCGATTGGCCGACAATAAGCGCGTTATCCGCTGTATGCCGAATACACCGGTGCGTATCGGCGAGGGTGTCTGCGGTCTTTATGCGACGGAAGCTGCGAATAACCCCGAAGATCACAAGTTTGCCGTCAAGGTTTTTGCTTCCTGCGGCGAAGTGATTTGGTGCGATGAAGAGGAAATGCTCGAAGGCATTACGGCGGTTTCCGGTTCCGGCCCCGCTTATGTATTCCGCTTTATCGAAGCCCTTGAAACCGCGGCCGAGCGTTACGGTTTTAACGAAGCTCAGGCTTCCTGTCTTGCCGTTGCGACCGTGCTCGGCGCCGCAAAGCTCGCCAGGAACAGCACGGATTCGGCTGCGACCTTAAGAGAAAAGGTGACAAGTAAGGGCGGTACGACGTATGAGG
>CAZNBL010000110.1:0-3183 GCA_964571375.1 uncultured Burkholderiaceae bacterium | reverse complement strand
GCCTGCACGGGCGGAGCGGACAACGACGACGCCCTTCTTACGTGCATCGACTAAGCCGACATCGGTGTTGTCGTGGATGGAACCGTTACCGGTACCTGCGTGGACGATACCCTTGGCGCCGGCGGCAACAGAAGCGTCAACGAGAACGCGGTCGTCATTGGCGTGAGAGTAGAGGATGTCGACGCGCGGCAGTGTTTCAAGCTTGGAAACGTCGAATTCGCTGGCCTTGGTGTGACGCTTGGTGCTTTCGTAGAAGTACTGCGGTTCGCCTGCGGCGATGAGACCCATTGCACCGAGCTGACGGGACTGGAAGGTAGCAACGTTGGTAGTGTTGCTCTTGGTGACGTCACGTGCTGCGTTAATAGTGTCATTCATCGCAACGAGCACACCCTTACCGACGGAGTCGGGGTGAACGGCAACCTTAACGGCGTTCAGAAGGTTAAGCGGGCCGTCGGCGCTGATAGCGGTGGCAGGACGCATAGCGCCTACGAGTACAACGGGCTTATCGCTCTTAACGGTGAGGTTAAGGAAGTAAGCAGTTTCTTCAAGGGTGTCGGTACCGTGTGTGATCACAATGCCCTTAACCTTCGGGTCGGCCAACAGTTCGTTGCAGCGCTTGGCCAAACGAAGCAGGATGGCGTCGGTAACGTTGTTGGAAGAGATCTTGACGATCTGTTCGCCGGAGACGGTAGCAACGTCCTTGATGGCAGGAACGGCATCAATCAGTGTCTGAATGGCAATTTCACCGGCCTTGTAACCGGTCAGTTCAGTGTTCGATGCGGCAGAGCCTGCAATCGTACCGCCTGTAGCGAGAATAGCTACGCCGGGAAGTTCTGCAGCGAAGGCGGATGCGGCCATGGAGATACCGAGAGCCATGGCAAGGAGTGTTTTCTTCATATTGAGTGTCTCCGTTTTTTATGTTTTGAGGGATGAGCGGCCGACAGGCCGCATAGAGGTTTATTTTGCGTGGAAGTACAGTCGCAGACAATCCTCTTTTTCCTTATTTACAGGGAGATAAAAATGTTCTAGGGGGAGGTGATCTAAATACAATATCGCGCATCAGCTCCAAGCGCGACTACAATGCTTGTCGCACAGATAAAAACACAGCACGAAGATGAATTTCGAAATTCTGCAGGGTATGCCGACCGTCACGTTCAACGCACTGTTTGTGCTCGGCATCGGGGCATTGAGCTTTTTGTTGGGCGGTCTCATCAAAGCAAAAGTTCCGCTTTTTCAACGATTAAGTTTTCCGGTACCGTTTTTGGGCGGTCTTCCGGTTGCGCTTGCCTGCTGTATTCTCAAAGTCACGGGAACGCTTCATATTGTTTTTGATCCGACTGTTCCTCAGGTGGCTCTTAAATTCTTTATGTGCAGTCTTGCGCTCTTCGGATCCTGGAAGTTGCTCAAGGGCAGTATTTTCTTTGCTTTAGCCTTTTGGCTTTTGGCGACGGTGCTCGGCGCACTGCAAAGCGGTTTCGGTATTGTATTTGCCAAGATTTTGGGTTTGGACCCGCTCTACGGGATGCTGATGGGTGCAGTTTCTCTGATGGGCGGCATGGAAACCTACCATCAGTTTGCGGCCAGTTTTGATGTATTGACGTCCGAAGACGTCGGCGGCATTGTTTTGGGCGCCGGAACCCTCGGAATTTTGATGGCGCTTTCGCTCGGCGCACCGTTCGGCGAATGGATGATCCGCCGCTATAAGCTTACCAACCGTGATTATCCGGAGAGTAACAACCGCTTTCTGGAATACTTTCTCTCTTCGCACCCGAAGCCTTTTTATCAATATCTGAGTAAAGAGGTGATCCGTACCTTTGCTCTGGTTTGCGTTTCGGTGGCGCTCGGCGACTTGTTAAGCGATGCGGTCTCGGCCTGGATGACACTGCCGAAATTCCTCGCCGGGATGATCGTTGCCATACTGCTTCGTATCGGCTTGGATGCCGCCGATATCTGCTTGGTGGAGGGGCTTGCTCTCAGAACGCTGACGAAGGCAACGCTTACGATGTTTATTGCAACGAATGTCTGTGCCTTGCAGCTCGACAGCCTCGCGAACCTTCATTGGGAGATGTACGTTATTTTGGCGGGGCAGCTTGTTTTGAATCTGCTCTTTGCCCGTTTCGGCTACTTCATGCTTTTGGGCCGCAACTACGATGCGATGATGCTCTCTGTAGGCGGCGTCGGCTTCTCGATGGGGATTACCGCGAACGGATTGAGCAATATGCAGTCGCTTTGCGAAAAATACGGTCCCTGCATGCGGACCATCTTTATTGTGTCGGTGGTGGGTACGATCCTGATCGGGCTCACCAATAGCCTCACGGTCGGTTGGATGCTATCCTACGGATTCCAATAACTGTTTGATAAATTAAAAGAAAGGATGAAAAGATGTCGGAAGCCGATATTCTGAACGTAACCGTTGCAAACTACGAAGAGACTGTCGTGAACTGCGACAAGCCCGTTTTGCTTGCAATCGGTGCCTCCTGGTGCATTGACTGCCGTCGTATCGAACCGACTTTCAAGGCTTTTGCCGAAAAGTATGCCGACAAGCTGCAGTTTGCTCACTGCAACTTTGATACGGAAGCCGCATTGAACGATAAGTTCAACGTCCGTCACATTCCGACTCTGATTGTTCTGAAGAAGGGTGAAATCATCGACACCCTGGTCGAACCCAAGCAGGTCGACCTTTTCACCGCTTTCGTTGAAAAGGCCGTTGCTTCGATCGGTTAATCTCTGACCTTAAACCAGAGACGCTCGGCGTCTGTTCGGATCGGAAGCTCGAACACCGGTTTCAGAGCTTCCTCAAAGGCTTCGGGCGTTCTCGACTTAAAGATGGGCTTGGAGAGCGCAGAGCCGCCTTCAAAGAGACCCAACTGGTAGAACCAGTATTCTTTCATACGCATTAAGGCATTGTTGCGGCTTCCGAAGGCTTCGGTATAGCTGTCAAAGAGTTCTTCGGTGAACGCCTTGATTTCTTCCTTGTTTGCGGGCAGTCCGCCCTTGGCCTTGCGGAAAAGCGCAGGGTCGCCCATAAGGGGGCGGCCTGCCATCATCTGAGAGAGGTCCGGATACTTTTCATGAATGGAAAGAATATCGGAGAGTGTGGTTAAGTCGCCGTTGTAGCCGAGCGGCAGCGTGAGTCTCTTGGCAGCTTTATCAAAAGCCTCCATTCTCGGCTCGCCCTTGTAC
>CAZNBL010000109.1:0-3281 GCA_964571375.1 uncultured Burkholderiaceae bacterium | reverse complement strand
CTTCGATAAGGGCCTCGCCACTATCGAACGTCCGGCTGACCTCGGCGCCGCTATCCGCGAATTCATGTGGGATCCGCGCAATCCGATGTTCCTTGAACACGAATAATCGGAAAGGCTGAGTCTTTAAGACTTAACGGGCAGAAGTCGATACTTCTGCCCGTTTTCTTTTTTCTGTATTTTCCGCGCATTGAAAAACCGCAGTCGCTTTGAAAGGCGTCCTGCGGTTTCAGTTTTTTCGGTTTAGTACCAGAATCGGCCGTTTCCGACCCGATACTTGATCTGCCAGTTTTTCCAAACGCAGATCATGCGGAATCCGACGATAAAGATCGAAGCGATCCAAACGCTCGCGTCGGTCGAGAATCCGAATTCAAGCAGCGCGATAAAGAGCCAGCCGCCCACAAATCCCACGGAAGCGTAAGGCTGACGGTCGGATACGACGCCCGGCATCTTGTTTAAGAAGACGTCGCGCATCAAACCGCCGAACACCCCGGTGATACATCCTAAAATCACGGAACTTAGCATCGGCAGGTCCGCAGCGAGCGCAAGCGACGTGCCCGAAACACAGAAAACCCCGAGACCGATGGCGTCAGCGAAAATAAACCAGTTATAGGCGCTTCTCGACGTCAGGAAATAGCGGGCTACGACCGGGGCTAGCGCCACGATCAAAAATACGGCATAGATGTAGAGCTCGTGGTCGATCCAGTAAAAGGGGCGTCGGTCGATGATAATGTCTCGGAGCAACCCGCCACCGAACGCCGTGGTAAATGCCAGGATAAATACACCGACCGGATCGCTTCGGCGCCGCATGCCGGCAAAAACGCCGGACAGAGCAAAGGCGACGATCCCGATGAAGTCGAACCAGGATAAAAGGCCGTTTAATGTTCTTGTGTCCAGAAAGTCCATATAGGCTCCCTTTTCTTATTGTTGTGTGCTGAGGTTTCTGAGGTTTTTTATTTTTAAAGCGGCACACCCTGCAACCAGACCTGAGGCTCCAACGCCTGCACTTCTTTTAAGCTTTCTTTACCCTGCCAGAGGGCGGCTCCGCGCGCTTTGCCGGTAATACTCTCGATATCGACTCTCCAAACAGACAGAAGCGGGAAGCGGTGAGCAAACTGTACGGCGTTGCGCTCGGCACTGTTACCCGGTGCGTATCGCTTTAAAAGCGCCTGCATCGCCTGCTTCTTTTCTGCTTCGTCACGGACTTCTGTAACGACACCGGCGACCACCACACTTGCGAAATCCACGCTGTAAAACTCAGGAATCATGAAGGACTTGCCGATAAAACAAAGACTTACCTTGTTGTTTGCCAGCATATTGTCGGCTTTTCTGCCGCCCGGCCATCCGGTTGAGTGGAAATAAAGACTGTTGCCGACGAGCACGGGGGTCACGGGTACGCCGTAAGGGACTCCTGCGGCGTCCGCAGTTGAAAGTACCGCACAGTTCAAGCAACGGATGATTTCAAGAGCTGCATCGGCGCTGAGCGCTCTCTCGCTTCGTCTCATCGGACGCTCTTCTGTGGTGAGCGGGGTATCAAACGGGGAAGACGTCATGGCAGACCTTCCTTTTTGTACTTCGATATTGAGTGATGCCCGACATCTTGTCGGGGCATTACCATTTTATGGTATCCGCCGTACTAAAAAAAGATATGAGTTTCCGCACCCATGGAAATACCGATAAAAATGCGGACAAAACAATTAACCCGTTGATTTTGAATTAGTGCTCGGCGCACTGAAGAGACCGTAACGAGCGGTCACCCGTTATCGAAATAGTTTGAAGCAGATTCCCTGCCGATTTTGCGCATAAACGCACTTTCCGAGAGGCGCGATAGCGTATGATTGCCGTACGGGATGCCATGCATCGGGACACCAAAAAGGAGTTTTATACATGTCCGTCAAGACCAATGTCGTCATCGGCTCGGTAGCAGCCGTCGCTGTCGCCGCATATGCCGGTCTCATTGCCCTGCAGACACAGAAAGTCGGGGAATTTATCGAAGAAAGCAAGGGCCGTCACGCTCCGTTTGCCACTGAAATCAAAATGGGCAGCGGCCTTCTCTCCCGCCCGCTGGAAATCGACGCAAAGTACGAAGGTATTCCGGTCCTCGTCTGGAAAGGCGAAGTTAAATTCGGTCTGACTCCCTACGCCGAAGTCAAAAACAGCCGCATCAACACCGGCTTCTTAAAAGCCCTGATTGCCGATGATCTGCGCTACGCAAGAGGTACTCAGGCAGACTTCGAACTCAAGGACTTCTTTAAGATCCGCTTTTCGACCTTAGGTCAGTTCGAGTATTCGTTCTATCGCGCCGATGCTCAGTCCTTCGATGTCGAAAATCTTTCCTGCAGTCTCGGTGAGGTCCAGTCCAAATACGCCGAACCCGGCAATCAGATCGAAAACACCTTCTCGATCGGACCCACGGTCTGCAGAGCCGGCAGTGACGTCCTGAAGTTCGACAGACAGTCCGTGAACTTAAAGCTCCTTCGGAACGACGATCAGCACTTTGCGTTCAGCCTCAATTCCGAAGGCATGGAAACCAATTACGGCTCGCTCGGCGCATTCTCCGTGCTTTGGACCGGTACGCCCGAACACGGTAAAGATGCGACAAACGTACGTCAGACTTTAAAGCTTTCGCTCACGGATCTTGCAACCCCCTTTAATCCGTTCGGCAAAGACAAGCTTTCGCTCACCTGGAATACGCAAGCCGAAGCCGCTGCCGGCGTTCTGCCGACACCCACGGAACTTGCCGCCGCATCTGAAAGCGACGAAGCAATCGAAGAGTACGGCATTGCGCTGATGCATGCTTTCGACAAGCACGGCGCCGACTTCAATATCGAAACGCTCAGAGCTTCGATCGGCAGGCAGTGGGCTGAGTTAAACGGCGAACTCAAGGTTCCGAGCGGTCTTGAAGCCAAGTGGAACGCCGCAGAAGACCGCGGTCTCTACTTCCCGGAAGACCTCAAAGGCGAATTTACGCTCAAAGCTACGCCGTCCTTGGTCGACATGATGACGCTTTTCGGCGCTCTGCCGCAGCAGGCTTCCGTCTACTACTTTGAGCGTGAAACCGACAAAGAAACCGGTAAATCCGTGATGACGTCCAAGATTAAGATCGAACCGCAGGGCCTCTTCGCCAACGGCGTCAATCTTTTCTAAGTACTAAGCATCAAGCAAAACGCCTCCCGAGGGAGGCGTTTTATTTTGCTTAAATTTCAATCGGTTACTTTGAAAGCATGCGGTTAAGCAGCAGACTCAAAACCGCAGCGCCGCCGGTTGCAAAAGCCTTGTCATTG
>CAZNBL010000108.1:0-3364 GCA_964571375.1 uncultured Burkholderiaceae bacterium | reverse complement strand
AAGTTACATGGCGCCGTGTTCTCGACGTCAATGACCGTATGCTCCGCAACATCGTCGACGGTCTCGGCGGCCCGGCAAACGGCATCCCGACAGAAACAGGTTTCGACATCACCGCTGCCAGCGAACTGATGGCCATCCTCTGCCTTGCAAACGACCTCGACGACTTAAGAGCACGTCTTGACCGCCTCGTTGTCGGTATCAAGCGCGACGGTTCCGCATTCACCTGCGGCGAACTCGGTGCTTCCGGCTCCCTGATGGCTCTCCTCAAGGACGCCATGCTCCCGAACCTCGTTCAGACTTTGGAAGGCGTCCCGGCTCTTGTTCACGGCGGTCCGTTCGCCAACATCGCTCACGGCTGCAACTCCGTTGCCGCTACCCGCTGCGCCATGTCGATCGCCGACTGGGCTATTACAGAAGCCGGCTTCGGCAGCGACCTCGGTGCTGAAAAGTTCTTCGATATCAAGTGCCGTATGGCAGGCTTCCAGCCCGCCGCTACCGTACTCGTCACCAGCCTGAAGGCTCTGAAGTGGCACGGCGGCGTCGATCTGCCTGAAATCGGCAAGCCGAACATGGAAGCCCTCCTCAAGGGTATTCCGAACCTTCGCGCTCACGTTGCCAACTTGAAGCGCTTCGGTCAGCAGATCGTGGTTTCTCTCAACCACTTCTACAACGACCCCGAAGAAGAAATCGCCGTCATCCGCAAGGAATGCGAAGAACTCGGCGTCCGCTTTGCTGTCTGCGACGGCTTTGCCAAGGGCGGCGAAGGTGCTGTTGCTGTTGCAGAAGCCGTTATGGCTGCCGCAGCCGAAGGCTCCACAGCTCTGAACTACGCTTACGAAGAAGACAAGGATGTTGTTGAAAAGATCGAAGCTGTTAACAGCAAGGTCTACGGCGGCAAGGATGTCTCTTTGTCCGCAGCAGCCGTCAAGGATCTCAAGCGCCTCAAGGAACTCGGCTTCGACAAGCTTCCGGTCTGCATCGCCAAGACTCCGTTCTCGATGTCTCACGAACCGGCTCTGAAGGGTGCTCCCACAGGCTTTACTCTTCCGGTTCAGCGTCTGATCCTCAACGCAGGTGCAGGCTTCGTCGTTGCCACAACCGGCGCCATCATGCGTATGCCGGGTCTGCCGAAGAAGCCCGCTGCTTACACAATCGACGTCGTTGACGGCAAGATCACCGGTCTGAGCTAATACGACACCTCAGAGCGGACGCATCGTCCCGCTCTGAAAAAAAACGGCTCTGCTTTTCTGGCAGAGCCGTTTTTTATTCTTTGTTTTTAACCGCAGGATCCTGCAAGCTGATGGACAAACGCAGTACAGCTGCGGGCAAGCGAAGAAGTGCTGTAACCGCCTTCAAGCATACAGACCACGCCGCGGCAGTTTTTGACCGCGGCTGCAGCTGCCACAAGGCGCCGCGCAATAAAGGCGTAATTGGATTCGACCATAAGAAGCTGAGCCTGATCCTCTTCGCGGTGCGCGTCAAAGCCCGCGGAAACCAAGATCAGATCGGGCTTGTAGCTTATCAGCTTCGGCATCCAGACCGAATCGATCAGGCGCATGAATTCCTGTCCTTCCAACCCTTCGTCAAACGGAGAATAGAGCACGTTGGACGGTGCATGATGCAGATGCGCGTACGGGAAAAGTTCCTTCTGGAAGCCGTCGATGATCAGTACATCGTCTCTGCCGCCGAGGATATTGCTGGTCCCGTCGCCGTGATGCACGTCGAAGTCCACAATCGCCACACGGTTGAGATAGCACTTATTGATCGCATAGAGCGCGGCGACGGCAACGTTATTTAAGAAGCAGAAACCACCCGAGTGATCCCGGTGTGCGTGGTGTCCGGGAGGACGAACCGCACAGAAAGCTCTCTGAAACTCACCGTTGCAGACTCTCTGCACCGCATCGCACCCGGCGCCGGCCGCATGCTTGGCGGCCTCCCAGGTAAAGGGATTCATCGAAGTATCGACGTTCAGACGGGTAATACCGTCCTTCGGGGTACTGTTGGCTAAGAAATAAAGATAATCGGGGTCATGCGCCGCAAGCAGGTCGGCGTATTCCGCGCTCGGCGCCTCAATGACTTCTACGAGTCTCGAAGTCCCCGTAGTCATCATCAGTTCATCGATCTTTTCCAGGCGCATGGGACACTCGGGATTGTCGTCTCCCATTTCATGCTTCAGAAAAGTCGGATGTGTATAAAAAGCGGTTCGGTATGTCGGCACAGCCTTTGATCCTGCTCTTTGCAACAAACTCACAACATACCCATTCTATCAACCGCATAAGGCATTTGCGAGTGCTCATTTTTGCTCAATTCCCACAAAAATCTCCGACGAATGCGATTCAATCGCAATTCATGAAAAAAATCCTTTTCAAACAAAGAATCTGCCGTAAAATTAATTCGTAGAGTTGTTTAACTCGCATTTTTAGGAGATTGGCATCAAATGAATAAGCAAGAATTAGTCTCTGCCATTGCCGAGGAAACCAAGCTTTCCAAGACAGACATCGAAAAGGTTGTCAACGCATTCACAGCCAACGTCATCAAGAGCGTTGCTGCAGGCGATGCCGTTCAGCTGATCGGTTTCGGTTCCTTCAATGTCTCTGAACGTCAGGCTCGCGAAGGCCGCAATCCCGCCACCGGCGAAACTATCAAGATCCCTGCAAAGAAGGTACCCCGTTTCGTTCCCGGCAAGGCTTTCAAGGACACAGTCGCAAAGCCCAAATGCAAGAAGTGCTGCAAGAAAAAGTAATGCAGCTTTAGCACACGGTGCTTAATACAAGGCAGCTTCGGCTGCCTTTTGTTTTCTTCGCGTTCGAGACAAGCCATACGCACCGAAGCTTTCCGTCATCTGTTTCACGACATCTTTACCCGACCGAAACGACAAGGATGAGATTGATCTTCATCCATTTGTCTCAATATTGTCATACAAAAGTCACAGCCATTTTATTTTTGATATCCATAATTTAGCCGATTCTGAAATACACAATCTGAAAGGTTTGGGCATGTATGACTTGATTATCAGCGGCATCAACGCAAAACATTTTGCAAAAACAATTGAGCACCCGCACATTCTCGTAAAAAACAACGCCGTCCGAATCTGCCATATCAATCCCCCCTTCAGTAACAGTCTGATAGGTTCGGCCCGGGCAGAAGGATTAGATGCCAATCTCGTTAAATGCGATTTCTCGATTCAAGATATCCGCTTAATTGCATTTGATATGGATTGCACGTTAATCGAAATCGATTGCATCGACCACCTGGCTGAACAAATGGGATGCGGAGAAGTTGTTTCGGCGATGACCGTCGCTGCAATGCAAGGAAAAATGGATTTCCATTCCCATATGCGAAACAGCATCCGTCTCCTGAAAGG
>CAZNBL010000107.1:0-3501 GCA_964571375.1 uncultured Burkholderiaceae bacterium | reverse complement strand
GTGCTCCCGGAGGACGTAATACGAAGGTTTTACCGCCGGCGTTTTTTTGCAGTAATAAGTTCCAAAAAACTCCGGTTGTCACTCCGACCGCTCCGATCTGCAGTGACTTCGCCAAAAACTCCCGTCGATTGTTTTTATTTTCAGTCATAAGAACAGGCAGAGGACGGAAGAAACTTCCGTCCTTCTTCAATCTAATCACATGGCTTTTGCCACACGTACCGCAGACTTCTTGAAGTCCGGTTCTTCGGAAATCGGATCTGTTGCATCAATGACAACTTGATTAACCTGAACCTTTTCATCAAAGAATGCGAGCCATGTTGTTCCCTTCGGCATAAAGTTTCTCTGATTTGTCTGAACAATCGCCTTAACTTCACCGCGACGGCTGGTTACCGTTGCAAGATCACCGTTCTTCAGTCCGCGCTTTTCTGCGTCAGACGGGTTCATATACAGATAGGCATCGGACTGTGCGCGATAGAGCTCCGGAACCCTCATCGTCATCGATCCTGTATGCCAATGTTCCAGAATTCGGCCGGTGCAAAGCCAGAGGTCATACTGTTCATCCGGCTGTTCAACCGGAGCTGCGTACGGTCTGAAGAAAATCTTAGCCTTTCCTGCAAGAGATTGAGGCTTAGGATCCGTAACGCCTCGAAGATCTCCGCTCGGAATCGCTTTCATCAACTTACCGTAGAACTCATACTGCCCCTCTTTGACGTAAGGGTCGTAATCCTTATTGAATCGGTACAGCGTATCTTTGCCGTTTACTACCGGCCACAGGAATCCGCGAGTCTTGGAGTTGAGATACTCATCAAACGTAGCCAGATCGTGACCGTTGCCCAATGTGAACTGACGGTATTCATCAAAAAGTGCCTTTTCCGGGAACCAATTGATGCCGGCAGCTTCCGCTGTACTGTTCAGTTTGCAGTCGAATCCTGCATCGGGCCAGACAGTCTTCACGGCATCGGGACGAGCGTACAGCACTTCGTAGAGTGTTGTTTCAGGCGTATAACCCATTGCCTCGGCCTGTTTAAGCACATCCGGAAGTTTTCCGTCTTCAAAACCCTCGCTCTTGAGACCGGGAACCTTCTGTTCGCGCCACACATCTTTGAGTTTGAAGCGCTTGGCAAACTCCATCATCATCCAGATATCGGTACGGGCCTGTCCCGGAGGTGTCGCCATCTGCTGCCACCCTTGAGTGCGACGTTCGGCGTTGCCGTAAAGTCCCCATTTCTCAAAAATCATGGCGCAGGGCAATACAAGGTCGGCAACCTTGCACGAATAGGTCGGATAGGCATCTGCCACCACAATAAAAGAATCCGGACGACGGGCCGCCTTAAGCCAGTGATTACTGTTCGGAGCGGCCTGGAAAGGATTCACGACCTGAGTCCAGAGAAAGTCGATCGAACCATCCTCAAGACCGCGAAGAATATTCATAAATGCTGCGCCGACCTTCGGGTTGATCGTATTTTCGGGCACCCCCCAGATTTTCTCGGTCTTAACACGAGCCGGCTTGGCTGCTACGAGCATATCACTCGGGAGTCGATGGCAGAACGTGCCGACTTCTCTGGCCGAACCGCATGCTGAAGGTTGTCCGGTCAAAGAGAAAGCGCCGTTTCCGGGGCGGGCATGTTTACCGAGCATCAGATGCAGAGCATAGATCTGTTCATTAACCCACACACCTCTCTGATGCTGATTGACACCCATACACCAGAAACTCATCAGATCGCGCTTCGGATCAATGTAGAGATCGGCAAGCCTCTGAAGCTTTTCTTTGAAGACTTCGATACTTTCATCAGGATCACCCTTCGCAAGCTCCGCGACAAAATCCAGCGTATAAGGCTCCAATCCTTTCTTAAACTCTTCAAAACTGATCGACCAGTGGGCGCCTGCCTTACCGCCCTGCTGAACCTGTTTGACCTCCTGACCTTCTGTTCTGCCCTGAGCTACAGCTTCCCACTTATCAAGCTTGATAACGTTCTGCTTAGCCTGGACGTCTTTTTCTGCCGGGAATGCATACTTATCGGTCGGACGCATGCCGTAACCAATATCAACAGCGCCTGTAGCAAAGATACAGTGCTTGTTAACAAAGTCCTTATCCCATGCGTTGCGGTTGACGATTTCTCTGAGCAGGTAATTAGCAATAGCCAAATCGGTATTGGGCTTGAAGATAATCGTTTCATCGGCCAGATTGGAACTCATGTTCCGATAGGTCGTTAAATTGATGATTTTTGTCTCTTTGTGCGTGAGCTTACGGTCTGCCACACGTGACCAAAGTACAGGATGGGCCTCGGCCATATTGTTTCCCCAGAGAACCATCGCATTGCATTTTTCAATATCCGTATAGTTATTGGCCGGCTCATCGATACCGAATGTCTGATAAAAACCTACCACGGCCGAGGCCATACAGAGACGCGCATTCGGATCGATATTATTGGAACGGAAACCGCCCTTGATCAGCTTACTGGCTGCGTATGCTTCAGGGATCGTATATTGACCGGAACCGGTAATAGCAATACCGGTCGGACCGAGTTTCTTGTATGCCTTGCGGAACTGCTTTTCCATTTCGTCAAAAGCTTCTTCCCAAGTTACAGGTTCAAACTTGCCGTTCTTATCGAATTTACCGTTTGTTCGGCGCATCAGAGGCTGTGTCAGACGATCCTTACCGTAAAGAATCTTGGCGTTGAAATAACCCTTAATGCAATTAAGACCTTTATTGACAGGAGCATCCGGATCACCCTTGGTTGCGACAACTCGTCCGTCTTTAACGCCTACAGATAAGCCGCAACCGGTACCGCAGAAGCGACATACACCCTTAGTCCATACGATACCGCCCTCCGCACTCTTTGCTGCGGCTGCCGCCACTTCAGACACCGGAATGCCGACTGCCATCGCCGCTGAAGCTGCAACACCGGCTTTCATTAGATCTCGACGTTTCATCTGGGGTAATTTTGTCGTCATTTGAGGGACTCCTGAATTAATTCAAAGGATCGGTTCCGACCATAGATTTGATATGAGCTTCTTCATCGAAGTGATGAACGATGAGCGCTACATCCATCACGCAGGAAAGCTCTGAAATCGCTTTAAATTCGTCGACTTCAGCAGCAACAGAACTGCATTCGAGAACAACAATGCATCGACCGGATTCTTCTTGTTCGTGATGAACCTCAACGTTGTCCATCTCACCTAAGGCCTGCAGCATTTCCGAAAATTTTCCGGGCTTGCAGCTCACCAATAAACCGGAGTAATTCATAGGGATTCTCTATTGTTGTTTGAAATTGAATTCAAATTATCAGTTTCACTTTCAATTTCACAGCCTTATACCCCTTTGTTTCCAGGGAATACCTCTTTGGAGATAGGTCTTAGCGCTAATGTTTCAGATGTTCTTTACACAAAAAGAAATTTCGGATGAAAACAACGCTTAAATATCTCTTTTCCCCGCTTGAGCGCTGTTTTTACTAGAATGGTCGGACAACAAAAATACTCAGGAAGATCCCTTGGAACACG
>CAZNBL010000106.1:0-3560 GCA_964571375.1 uncultured Burkholderiaceae bacterium | reverse complement strand
GCATCGGACGTTTATCCGCATCTGACAGCGGAAGATCAGCGTCGGATCGGTCGTCTGCCGGAAGAAAAGCGTGAGCTTGTGAGCGAACTGACCGATTACATCCGAAGCGAGTC
Organism: uncultured Burkholderiaceae bacterium; assembly: GCA_964571375.1. Classification (GTDB taxonomy): domain Bacteria; phylum Pseudomonadota; class Gammaproteobacteria; order Burkholderiales; family Burkholderiaceae_F; genus JAFTYR01. The sequence goes on along the minus strand of CAZNBL010000106.1, from coordinate 3,447 downwards.
CGAGAGGCTCGGTCTGGATCCGGCAGAAGCCCTCGGAGACACACCGAACGGTATCGACGACCGCGAGTACCGCCGAAGGCGTCTCGAAGCGCTTCAGGCCAAACGAGAAAAGAAAGCCGAAGAGGTTCGCAAAATGCATGAGCGGCAGGCAAAGCGATTGCGGGAGACCGGTCGCCAGGAGGAATCGATCACGGCTGACGAGGCGTCTTTGATGCTCGGAAAACACTTCGGTATTGCTCAAAATAAGTCTGTCGGAAGAAGAAGCGACGATGCTTCTGTATTTTTTGAAGCTCCGGTTGCCGATGAGGACGTAACAGAGATGTTTGCCGATTCCGATGCGAGTGAAGACGAACTGAGGTACCCGGGAAATATCGATCTCAGAAGACTCTTTGAAGAAGAGAAACAGCGGCGCCGCATGCATGAAGCCGATGATGCCTGGATGCCCGGAAAACCGAGCGAGAGACTTATCGAAAAGCCGGTTTCATTGCGGACAGATAAACACGTATGGTCGGATATAGCATCAATGCGCGCAGCAGAAGGAATCGTACGGGTTTCGGTTGAAGAGAAGATTCCGGATCAAAGCTTTGCGGAGCTGATGCGGCAGATGGAAAAAAGGGCGGCATCGGCTGCGGACACCGAAGCTTTGCAGTCGCTGAAGCGCAAGGCGGAAAAGAGTGCGGAACGTTATTCGTCGGATGCGGTTCGAACACTTGAGCCGGATGACGGCCGCGGAGATTTTTCCGTTCCGGACACGGCAAAGAGCGTGAGGCGCTTTGTTATTTTTATTTCCGAGAGTATGGGGACAGAGCGTCTTCGTGCTTTGTTCAAAGCCTATGCCGGAGATGACTCCGTGCACTTTGTTCTGCGGGGCTTTCGCGGCAGCGGCACGATCAGCGAAGGACTCAAAAATATTTTGGAAACAACCCGAAATATCGATCCCGTTCCGAATATTGAAATCAATCCGGAATTGTTTCGCCGCTTAAAAGTAGATCGAGTGCCGGCCATGCTTGTCGAAGAGATGAAGCAGGGGCAGAAATCGAAGAGCGAAGCCCTGCGCTCGGCGGTTACCGAGGATCTCTATGCGATTTATGCAGAAAAGTTCGGAGTAAGTGCGGCAGAGAGAATGCTTGCCGGAACCTTGCCCCGAAACACGCCCGGTCGCTATGAGGCAAGACTGCTGGTATACGGCGTGGTCAGCCGGGATTGGGCCGAGCGCAAAATCGAGGAAGGAGCGGAATTCAATCAGGGAACGCAGGGGACGGTTTACGAGATTATCGAACCCGATCTTGAAGACGTGATGAAGCAAAGAGCGCTTGCGGTTGATTGGAATAGCAAAAAAGAAGCGGCTTTGAAGCGCTATTGGACGAATGCTTCCAAGCACTATGTGAGGCTCTCTGCAGCGCTGCATGACGAGGTACGCACCGTCGATCCGTCTTTTATCGCGCCGAGCGATCTCTATGACGCAGCCGGTATCGTCATTGTCAGAAAAGGAACTCGTATCAATCCGCTCGATCACGTACCGTTTGCGCAGGTGTTGATCATCTTCGATGCAACGGATGCGGCGCAGCTGCCGATAGTCGATTCACTCCTGAACGAGAAAGCAGAAGAAAACCGTCCCGTAAAACTCATTGCGACCGAGATTGATTCCGAGCAAGGCTGGGATCAGTTCAATGCGTTGGTTGAGCGCTGGAAGCAGCCTCTTTATCTTTTAACGCCGGAATTAAAGGAGCGCTTCGCTTTAAAAGCGGTACCGGCAACGGTGAGCGCTTCAAAGGAAGAAGGAAAGCTTCTTGTCAGAGAGTTTGCGGTGAAGGGGACGCGGCAAGGGCGGAAGCAGGATGCTTCCGTCCGCGGGAAAAATTAATAGTGATTCGGCGTGTGCAGAACTTCTTCGATACGGTGCGAAGTCGAGAGCAGGTCAAAGGTCTGTGAGTCGTTGAAGGCTGCAAAGACGTCTCCGATCTTATCCGAGATGACATACATATCCTCCGGTGTTTTTTCGATCCATCCGAGTTCGAGCAGTTTGGCTAATTTACGTCGGACGGTTTCTCTCGGAATTCCGGTGACATCCGAAATGGAGAGTGCATTGCAGGGCAGGCGTTTTCTGTCCTGCGGCATCTGAGAGAGGGCGTGATTGCCGTAGAAGCGCTCCGGAAAAAAGTTCTCGGTATTGCGTACCGCAATTTCACCGAGTACGAGGCTCAGTGTTAAATCGCCGTCATAAGCCTGGTACATCGCTCTTAAACGATAAGTCATGTATCTGAGCATAATGACCGACAGAATTTCCCGGTTGATTGCATAAACGGCAGGAGAGACGCCGTCGGGGATATGCGTGTTGTGAGCGAGTTCTGTCGGAAACGCGGCGCGGTCCTTCGGACTGCGTCTTGCACGGTTGGTGTTGTTTAACATTTTCTTCTCCTGTGCAGCGTTGTGAGTGTGTTTTGTCATACGCGATGACGTTGCTCAATATAAAGGGAAAATACTTAGCAATCAAGCGTTTTCCCTAATGTTTGTTTGGAGCTTTTCGTGACCGAAAACAGAGGTTGCCCGCCGAATATGAGCATAAAAACAGAGGTCGGGTTCGTAAATTGAATACGGCTATATTTATATTTCTATTGTTAATCAATGAGTTGCGTGGTGGTTTGTCTGAACGGTAATTTTGCTGTCCCTGTAACGGATGCGACCGAATCGAGCGCGCGGACGTCTGCGCCCGATTCGGGCTGTTACCGCCCCGTACCGCCTCATGGGGGAACCGCTTTGCCCGATTTTTGTTTCAGTCCGTACGGATTACTGGGTTAATATGCTCGGGCAGGAACGTAAAAGGACGGATATGTTGGGAACGATTTTTATGACGGTCGCAGGGATTTTTGCCCTGATGTTTATCTTTGCCGTGCTGAGAGTCAGACGAATCATGCGTGAGAAAGGCATTTCGCTTGAAGATTTGTCCGAGAAGCGCCATGTCATGGGCTTCAACATGAAGCTTGCGAAGCAGGCAAGACTTGAAGTCAGAAAATCTCTGATCGGCAAAGCCGGCAGCAACGACGCTCTGTTTGCGGTTAAGACAGAAGAGAAAACGAGCGTCAGCCATGACGTAAATCCGTGGGAGAAAGCGTAGCCACGGGCCTTTAAGTCGAGTACGATAATCGGTATCGGCTCATCCTCGATGAGCTGCGATTTATTAACCCAAGGAGACAGAGAATGTCCAAAAAAGAAAAGAAATTGGCTGTGGAAATCAAGCTCCCGAGAACAACCCTGAAGCTTGCCGAACTCGCCGCACAGATTCACGGTATCTCTCTTAAGCAGTACATGGCAAGCGCCGTAGCCAACGCTACGATTTCCGATCTGGTTCGTCTCGACGAATGCCTGACAACGATCGAATCCCGTCAGGAAGCGATGGCTTCCGATAAGGCTGAAGAAAAGGTCGAAGAAGTCAAAGAAGAAAAGCCG
>CAZNBL010000105.1:0-3619 GCA_964571375.1 uncultured Burkholderiaceae bacterium | reverse complement strand
TATTATTAAGTCCCCGAGTATGGCTTGAAATCAAGAAAAAACGCTGAAAATCGGTTGTCGGACCGAGCGCTGACAACTAAAGGATTACGTTGGAAAACATCCTTTTTGCAGGCTTTTGAGGCGGAATATCGCGCTCATTTTCATCTGAACACAGGCTGAAAATGCAGATCAGACGCCTGATAAATAACGAGCAGTCCATTGAATTTCAAAAGAAATCTACTGTTCATCCTCACTGACAGGTGTTGGAGCAGTAGATTTTTTGAACGCAGAATTGAAAGAACTCCTTAAAACAGAGTCCTCGAAGATAATCCGGACAGGAAATTCTGCAAAGATTCGGCGTAACGGTTTGAGTGAAACAATTTCGTTTGAAAACGGTCGGTGTTTTCGCTTTCATGTATACTTCGCTCGCTAAAGTTGTTCTTTGTCATGCAACCTTAGTCTCCAGGGTTCTCCTTGGTAGTTGTTTCGTTACCCCCGTTGCCATCGGCTTCGGGGGTTTTTCATTTAGAAGACTGATCACTTAGTAACTGTGCCTATCTGTTCCGGTGCTTTCTCCAAACATCCGTGAGCCATAAAATTCTTAATAAAAAATACCCCGCAGTTTCGGCTGCGGGGTATTTGCGGAACTAATTCTTAAATCAACGGAGGATTAGTAGCGGAAATCGCGTTCACCCTCTTCGATTCTCTTCAGACGCTTAACGGAAGAGAGACGAACCTTTTCGTGGTTGATTTTCGGAATTTCAAGTTCAATAACCTTTTCTCCGCACTCTGCTGTCTTCTTGGAAGCGTAGTCGCAGAGGTATTCCTTCAGAGTCATCACGGCGTTGGCCTGACAGTACATGGCAATTTCACCTGTCTTGGCGTATTCCATGAAGCGGTCGCCTGTACGGCCGGCACGATAACAGGCTGTGCAGAAAGACGGCAGATATTTGTTTTCGAGAAGCCACTGAACGACTTCGTCGAGAGTACGTGTATCGCTGGTGTCGAACTGAGCTGTGTTTTCCGGCTGTTCGGATTCTGCTGCGGAGTAACCGCCGACAGTTGTCTTGGAACCGCCCGAGATCTGAGAGATACCGAGCTTTAAGGCTTCGGCACGGACTCGGCTGCTTTCACGGGTAGACATGATCATGCCTGTGTACGGAACTGCAAGACGAATAATGGCAACGATCTTCAGGAATGTTTCATCCGGAACAGCGTTTGTAAATTCAGCCGGGTTGATGTCGTCGGCCGGGCAGATACGCGGTACGGAAATAGTGTGCGGGCCGACACCGAAAGCAGCTTCAAGGTGTTCGGCGTGCATCAGGAGACCGACGAGATCGTAACGGTAGTAGTTCAGACCGAAGAGAACGCCGAGACCGACGTCGTCGATGCCGCCTTCCATAGCGCGGTCGTGAGCTTCAGTGTGATAAGCGTAGTCGGACTTCGGTCCCTTCGGATGAAGCTTTTCGTAGTTTTCCTTGTGATAGGTTTCCTGGAAAAGCTGGTAGGTACCGATTTCAGCTTCGTGCAGCTTACGGTAGTTTTCTACTGTTGTTGCAGCGATGTTGATATTAACGCGACGGATAGCACCGTTCTTATGCTTGGTGGAATAAACGGTCTTGATGCAATCGAGAACGTATTCGATCGGAGCATACTTCGGATGTTCGCCGAATTCGAGAAGAAGGCGCTTGTGACCGAGGTCCTGGAGGGCAACGACTTCGCGGTGAACTTCGTCCTGTTCGAGACGCTTGCGGACAATATTTTTGTTCTTAGCGTGGTACGGGCAGTAAACACAGCCGTTGACGCAGTAGTTGGACAGATAGAGCGGTGCGAAAAGAACAATACGGGAACCGTAGATATGTTCTTTAACGCGGATGGCTGTTTCCTGAATCTTCTTATTGACTTCGGGATCGGTACAGGCCATGAGAACAGCAGCTTCACGATGGCTCATGCCCTTGAAGGCAGCTGCCTTTTCCAAAATCTTTTCAATCATCGGAAGATCATTCTTGTGATCTTCGGCGTATCTGAGGGTGTCCAGAATTTCTTCGTGATTAATAAATTCTTCGGCAACTCGTGATTTCGGATCGTAAATCATAGTGACTCTGCTCTCTTAGTTAATGTATTGGGTCTGCCTTAAGGCTTTTTATTTTTCAGGCGAGATTGTGGACGAAACCCCTCTTACCGTAAATCGAAATAATTCGAACCAACTTGCAATTTTCGAAATGTTAAAAATAGTATCGCGATTTCTTTTTTTCTTGATTTTTTTTCATACACTGAATATGTGATTTTTATATCCGACCCACAAACCCCGATGGGAAATTCTCGGGGACACCATTGAATATGGAGAACATCAATGTTTAAAAGAACCCTGCTTGCAGCAGTTTCTGCAACTTTACTTATCAGCTCTCTCCCCTCTTTAGCAAAGACTCCGACTATTGAGGACAAAGTTCTGCGTGTCGGTACCGACTCCAGCTTTGCCCCCTTTGAGTTCCTCAGCGTTGAAGAGAATGAATTTGTGGGTTTCGATATTGACATGATCAAGGCGATCGGCAAGGACCTCGGTTACAAGGTCATTGTTCAGAATATGGGTTTCGACGCCACTATCCCTGCTCTTCAGAGCGGAATCGTTGACGTCGTTGTCGCAGGCATGTCTATCACAGAACCGAGAAAGAAGGCCATCAACTTCTCGGATCCGTACTACACCTCCGGTCTTATCGTTCTGGTTCCGGAAGGCAACACAACTATTAAGTCCATCAACGACCTCGTCGGCAAGAAGATCGGTGCCCAGATCGGTACCACCGGTATGTTCAAGGCTGAAAAGGTCCCGGGCGCAACAGTTGTGAACTTTGCCAATGCAGCCGAAACCTTCCTCGAATTTGACAACGGCGGTGTGGATGCTGTTATCCAGGACTATCCGGTTGTTGCTTACTATCTGAGCCAGAACAAGAAAGGCAAGATGGTCGGCGAAAAGATGGATGCCGAGGATTACGGTATCGCGATCACGAAGGGTAACGATGAGCTGACTGTTCAGATCAATAAATCTCTTGCCAAGATGAAGGCAAACGGCGAGTACGCTCGCATCTATAAGAAGTGGTTCGGCACCGAACCCAAATAAAAAACACTAAAGGTTAGTGAGAAATGAGAGGCGATCCCTCTCATGGAAACAAGCAAAATCAAGAGCTTAAAATCAACCCTTGAAAAAGCCCCACGGTTTCACCCACCGAGGGGCTATTTATTTGAGGACTTCGGCGCAGAACTCAAGAGCGATTCCAGCTCTGTCGATAAGCTCTTTCTGTCTGACCGCCACGTCTGCAACGTCTAGCACTGACAGCCTCGGAAGTCGTTGCATCTCTGCGCAACTTTTCGACTTGTGTGCGCAACCGCTGAGATTCAGCACGAGCAGAAGACTCGTCACGCATTGCGGCTTGTCTGGCGGCCCCCTGCATCAGCACTTTGTACGCCTCGACCGTGCCTTTTGGAAAGGCCTCATTCGCTCCGATTCTCTGGCTGAGTTCGTTTTGAAGCTCTTCGGAAAGCCGTAAAACTTCGTCGTTGAAACGCTCATCAGATGCGGCTCGCGCGCACAGAACGGATAAGAAACTCAGGATGTTCATCCTTCCATTTCCAGAGCGTCACAGTT
>CAZNBL010000104.1:0-3681 GCA_964571375.1 uncultured Burkholderiaceae bacterium | reverse complement strand
AAGCAATTGCAAGTACCAAGGGGTATCTCGCGCTCATCTGCGCTTTCACTGCGGTGATTTTTGCCTGGATTCTCTATTCGGAAGGCTTTGCCTGTGCCTACCACGGCATCAATTCGATGAAGAATATTTCGGGAACATTGACGGTCGGCTTTATTTACGCGGTCTGCGTCGCGTGTCTCGGAACCTGCATTGCCTTCTTTATGGGTCGCTCGCCCCTTGTCATGCAGTGCATCGTGCCGACGTCGATTGCGATGGTATTTATCTGCGGGGATGTCTATCCCGTCCAGAATATGCCCGTCTGGGCTCAGTATCTCGGAGCACTCGCTCCCTCGACACCTGCGGTTCATGCCTTGGTCCGTGTTTCTCAGGCAGGCGCACCGCTCTCGAGCGTAAGCGCCGATGTTGCTCACATTCTGGCGCTTACCCTCGGATTCTTCGCCCTTGGTCTTTGGAGGGCGCGTCTCTACAGACGTTACTTACCTTCTGCGATGACTTCGCCGAAAAGGTCGTAATCGCTCGAGTCCGTAATACGGACATCTACGAAATCGCCCGGGGCGACATTCGGATTGCCTTCGATAAAGACCAAACCGTCGATATCGGGGGCGTCCGCTGTAGAACGGGCTGTAGCAATACCGTCTTCGTCCGGAGCTTCGTCAACGAGCACTCTCTGAACGCTGCCGATCTTGGCTTCGAGCAGTTCGCGGGAGATTTCTGCCTGAACTTCCATAAAGCGCTCGCGGCGTTCGAGTTTAACCTCTTCGGGCACGGCGCCGTCCAGAGCATTGGCAGCGGCTCCGTCAACCGGAGAGTACGGGAAGCAGCCGACTCGGTTGAGGCGTGCTTCGCGAAGGAAGTTCAGAAGTTCCTGGAAGTCTTCTTCGGTTTCACCCGGGAAGCCGACGATGAAAGTCGAACGGATCGTGATATCCGGACAGATACTTCTCCAGGCATTGATGCGTTCCATGTTGCGCTCGGTACCCGGACGCTTCATGGCCTTCAGAATTCTCGGAGAAGCGTGCTGGAACGGCACGTCCACATACGGCAGGATCTTGCCTTCGGCCATCAGCGGAATCATTTCATCGACTGCGGGGTACGGATAAACGTACATCGGACGAACCCAGACGCCGAGATTGCCGAGCTCGGTAAAGAGCGTCTTGATATCGGTTCTTGCGGGACGGCCGCCGATAAAGTCGAGACCGTAACGGCGGTCAAGACCGTAGGCGGCAGTATCCTGCGCGACGACGATCAGTTCCTTGACACCGCCCTTGACGAGGTTTTCGGCTTCGCGGACCACTTCGCCGATACGGCGGGAAGTCAGTTTGCCGCGCAGCTGCGGAATGATACAGAAGGTGCAGTTATGGTTGCAGCCTTCGGAAATCTTCAGATAAGCGTAGTGCTTCGGAGTGAGCAGAACGCCGCCCGCGGGCACCAGATCGCCGAACGGTTCGTGAGGACGCGGCAGGTGCTTGTGCACGAGAGCGAGCACGGCAGCGGTCTGATCGGGACCGGTGACGCCGAGCAGTTTCGGGAATTTGGCAGCGAGGAAATTGACGCCGTCGACCTCTTTGCCGCCCAGGCAGCCGGTAACGATCACTCGGCCGTTTTCCTCGAGAGCTTCGGAAATCGCCTCGATCGATTCTTCGACCGCCGCATCGATAAAGCCGCAGGTATTGACGACAACGATATCGGCATCCTTATAGCTCGAACTGATGAGATAGCCTTCGGCACGAAGCTCGGTGACGATGCGTTCGCTGTCGACGAGTGCCTTGGGGCAGCCTAACGAAACAAATCCGACGCGGGGAATGCGTGCATTCATAAGTATGTTTACTCTGAGTAAGAAAAATTATTTAACCAGGGGACGGCCGAGCACGCGCGATGCTCTTTCGTAACCGCCTAAATTCGTGACATTCTTAAGACCGAGATCCTCGAAAACCGGCAGCGAAAGACCGACTCTTCTTCCGGTGCGGCAGTACGCATAGATTTCATCGTCGCTCTTTAAGTTCAGAGCTTCGAGGCGCTCGGCAAAATCCGGAGCCTTAAAATTCACGGCAACCGCGCCCTGCACGATGCCGGTATCTGCGATTTCCGCAGGAGTGCGGAGATCAAGAACCACTTCTTTGGCATTTACGCTCATAAGCACTCCCAGCAGCGCAAGTGAAATAAGAGACTTTCCGATCATTGCTTCATGTCTTCCTTAAGGACAAATACAGCCCTCTTCGGCGGTTTCTCCGGAGAGGAATCTTTATGCTTGAGGCGTGCCTTGAGCAAAGCGCATGCATCCTCGAATACATCATCTGTCGTCCAAAGGGTTATTGTACCTTTGAGACCGCCTTTGATATGGATTTTATTCCACTGCGCATTGGCCTTGAAACTCTTGATTTCATTCCAGCCGAGGCTTCGGTAACTCGACTGATGCGGACTTTTGTACGGTTCGTCGCTGCCGCGAAGCGAAAGATACAGCGCTTTGAAAAGACTGATGTATTGAATAAGACGCGATCTGCTCAGATGCGTTTCGCTGTAAACACCGGTTTTATCGATACGGAAAAAAATCTGCAGATTCGGCGTGAGCTGATAGAGCAGAAAATAGATGATGATCGCAAAAATCGGCAGCACGACGAGCGATTTCCAGGGCATCAAATGAAAATCGTCGTGCATCAGCTCAAATAGCAGAAAACCGATCGAAAAAACGACCCCGCCCGCTAAATACATCGGGACAGTGATGAGCTTAAAGCGGGGGACTTCCGTGCGCCAATGAAGTTCTTCGGGCAATGCGGCATTCCACATCACCTTCTTTTTCATCGACTTTTCGTAGATCGTATGGATCAAAACCGTATCCTTCTGCGCAAAGGGGGCCCGCAGCCCCCTGCCTGGTTATGCCAGCCAGATGAAAGCACCGTGACGGCCGCATTCGCCGTCTCTGCGGTAGCTGTAGAAGCGGGAGGCATCCGAATAGGTGCAAAGACCCGAGTCGCTCACGCGCTCGACTCCGACCTGCTTTAAGGCAGCGGCGGCAAGCATGGGAAGGTCGAGACGATAGCCGTCTTCTCTCTTTTCGAGAGCGGCGTCGACGCTTTCGGCGACTGTGCCCGCACGGAATGCGGCGACCGTATCTTCCTGAACGACAAACGCATCTTTACGGATGCAGGGACCGATCCAGGCGAGAATTTCGGCGTTTTCGTCGCCGATCTTTTCTCTCAAAGCCTTGACCGAAGTCTGGATAATGCCGTCGTTAAGACCCTTCCAGCCTGCGTGTACGGCGGCAACTGCGCGGCCTGCGGTGTCGCAGAGCAGTACCGGAACGCAGTCGGCGGTCATGACGACACAAACGACATTATCGACGTTGGTGCAGGAAGCATCGGCTTCGGGAACGTCTTCAGCTTCCGCGGCATCAACAACGGTGCAGGAATGAACCTGCTCGAGCCACTTCGGTTCCGACGGAAGCTTTTCGGCAAGCATCTTGCGGTTCATTTTGACAGTGAAACTGCTGTCACCGACGTGAGAAGCGAGATTCAAACCGTTGAAGCCGTCCGCACCGCCCCAGGGACCGGCGGAAACACCGCCGTTACGGGTGGTGAAGAAAGCGTGAACGTTCTCAGGAGCATCCCATTCGGGAGTAATTTCTTCCAAAGAGGGTTTCTGCATAAACATTTTTATTCTCTCCTGCGTTCGATCTTCCAGACA
>CAZNBL010000103.1:0-3689 GCA_964571375.1 uncultured Burkholderiaceae bacterium | reverse complement strand
GCCCTCTTTTAAGAGTCGTGCCATCAGTGCATCTCGGGCAGCAAGTACGCCTTTACGGTCGCCGTCTTCTTGGGCCGCCTGCAGTCTCTGATAATCCTCGACCGGGAACTTCGCATCGATCGGAAGCCAGCAGCCGTCGCCGCATTTACCCGGCATTCTCACGGCAAATTCAACGACGAGAGAAGCATTGTTCGGTACCGGGTGCACGTTCTTACCGTACTGGTCGGCGGTAAAGTACTCGGAAAGAATGGATTCGAGCTGAACTTCACCGAGCATGCCGCGGTTCTTAACGTTGACAAGCACCTGCTTGAGACTGCCGACGTCGCTTGCAAGATTGCGCATTTCCGTCAGACCTGCAAATACTTCTTCCAAGCGGCTCGAGACAATCTTGAAGCTTTCGCTCACTCTCTGTTGCAGAGAAGACTGAAGCTTTTCTTCAACCGTTTCGCGGATTTTCTCAAGCTTTGCTTCATTGCTGTTCTGAAGATTCTTGAGGTTGTCGTCGACTCTGGAACTCACGTGACGGAGCTCGTCGGAAAGTTTTTCGCTTAATTTATCCGTGCGGTTTAACTGCTCGCTGGCAAAACTGCGGAATTCCGAATCGCTGTGGGCAATGATTTCGCCGAGATGCGATTGGAAGGCGGAGAGCGTCGCAAGCACTTCCTGGCGGTTTTTTGCGAGGCTGTCGTTCATGCGGTGCGCGTTCTCCGCTTCATTTTTTACCAGCACCTTTTCTGTCTGGTTATTGATGCGTTCCGCAATCTGTACGACCGCAGCGTTGATGTCGCTTCGCCACTGCGCCTTGGCTTCCCGCATCGCGGCCTGCGCGGCCGAGCGCATCACAAAATAGAAACCGGCCAACAAAACAACCAGAAAAACTGCCGCACAAGCGGCAAGCACTCCCCAGGAAGTACTGATAAAAACAGAATCTGCAGGCATTGCCGTGACTCGATAAAAATACTATTTCCTGATTTTAACGATTATCCCCGCCGCTTTCTTTCGCATTTGTACGACATTCAGTCAAATAGATCTGTGGAAATCCGAATGCTTCCATTACAATCGCAGAATCGAATTTAACAAACACCAATAGGCATCAAATGGCAATCTCGGTTTTTGACATGTTCCGCATCGGTATCGGTCCCTCTTCCTCGCATACCGTCGGTCCGATGCGTGCGGCACGCCGTTTCATCGAAGATCTGCGCGCAAAGGGTGTGCTCAGTGAGACAGAGCGCGTTTCCGTGCGCCTTCTCGGCAGTCTTGCCGCCACCGGCAAGGGCCATGCCACCGACAATGCCGTCATGATCGGCCTGATGGACGAAGCGCCCGACACCGTCGATATCGATACGATCGAGCCCCGCATCCGTGAAATCGAAGAGACCAAGACGCTTCTTTTAGCCGGCGAAAAGAAGATTGCATTCGATCCGGTCGCCGACCTCACGTTCCATCCGACCGAGGTGGATCCGTACCACACCAATACGATCCATTTTGCCGCTTACGATGCCGAGGGTGACCTGCTCTACAAAGAAAAGATTTACTCTCCGGGCGGCGGTTTTATCGAAGCCGAAGAGGATATCCTCAATAAGAACCACCACGTCAAGTACAGCGGTCAGGAAGCCAGAGAACTGCCCTATCCGTTTAAGAACGCCAAAGAGCTCATCGACATGTGTAAAGAACACAACATGACGATTGCTCAGATCGTATTCCAAAACGAACTTGCCTGGAGAAGCGAAGAGGAAGTCAATCGTGGTCTCGACAAGATTGCAACTGTCATGCATGACGTGGTTGAGCGCGGTATGCACGCCCAGGGCGTATTGCCGGGCGCACTCAAAGTCAGACGCCGCGCTCCGGGTCTTTACGAACAGCTCAAGGCCCTTCGCTTCAGCATGACTTACGATCCGCTGCAGATCATTGACTGGATCAACCTCTGGGCCTTTGCCGCAGCCGAAGAAAACGCTGCCGGCGGCCGTGTGGTGACCGCTCCGACAAACGGCGCCTGCGGTATTCTGCCTGCCGTGCTCGAGTACTACCTGAAGCTCGTTCCGCACTCCTCGAGAGAAGGTGTGAGAGATCTGCTCCTCACCGCCGGTGCGATCGGCATGATCTATAAGAGAAACGCTTCGATTTCCGGTGCCGAGGTCGGCTGTCAGGGTGAAGTCGGTGTCGCATGCTCGATGGCTGCCGCCGGTCTTACCGCCGTGCTCGGCGGCACTCCGGAACAGGTCGAAAACGCTGCTGAAATCGGTATGGAACACTTCCTCGGTCTCACCTGCGATCCGGTAAGAGGTCAGGTACAGATTCCGTGCATCGAACGTAATGCGATCGCTGCGGTCAAGGCTTTGAACGCGGTCCGTATGGCACTTCGAGGCGACGGCTCTCACTTCGTGAGCCTCGACCAGGTGGTCCGCACCATGCTGCTCACCGGCCGCGACATGAAGGCTAAATATAAGGAAACCAGTCTCGGCGGCCTGGCTGTCTCTATCGTCGAGTGCTGATAATACGACTACCCTGTATCGGCGATACGGCGTAAAGTATCGGCAATGCGGGCTCCCGAAGTCCCGCCTGATACAGGGTGTTTTTATGCAGTTCAAGTTCGATAAATCAGACCGATCATTCTTTAAAAAAGGCAAAGCCCTTTTTAAATTCGCAGGCAAACGCATTGAAAAGGCTCAGTTAAAGCAGGTAGCCTCGTCTTTGACGCTCACAACGCTGCTTTCGATTGTTCCGGCGCTTGCGATTATCATGGCCGCTTTCTCGGCCTTCCCGCTTTTCGAACCCTACCGGGAAAACTTCGAACATCTGATTCTGGGTTCCTTCCTGCCCGATCAGTACAGCGCTCAGATTCTGGGTTACGTCAAAGAATTTGCAACGAAAGCCGCGAGCCTCACCTTATTCGGTGTCTTAGGTCTCGCCGTTTCCGCCATTCTCTGTATTTCCACGATCGATGCGGCTTTAAACCGTACCTTTGAAGTCACGCAGTTAAGAAAGCTCTGGCAGCGTTTTCTTATGTACTGGGCACTGCTGACACTCGGACCTTTGCTCATGGTACTGAGTCTCTCGGCCTCGACTTACGTCACGAGACTCGCCTTTATCGGCGCTTTGTCCGAGGCGACCAGCATTCTCTATCCGATTGCTCAGTGGGCGGTTCAGGGTGCCGCACTCGGTCTGCTCTACAAATATGTACCGAACTGCCGCGTGCTTTGGAAAGACGCGATGATTTCCGGGCTTCTCATTGCACTTGTGATGAACGTCTTCCGCTGGGGCTTCGGCATTTACGTCTTAAGAGGTTCCTACAGCACGATTTACGGCGCCTTTGCCGCGATTCCGGTCCTGCTTACCTGGACATATCTGATGTGGATGTTCGTGCTTGCCGGCGCCGCGCTTACCGCAACGCTGCCGATTTTAAGAGCCAACCGCTACGCAGACTTCTCCCGCGCAGGCGATTCGTTCTTAACAGCTGTCGCACTCATGAAGGTGCTCTATCTTGAACGCGAAAACAATCAACCTCAGGTTTCCGAACTCGTGATGGCCAAGCGTATCGGCTCTTATCCGGATGCAATCGAAAAGATTCTGAATAAACTCGCCGATCTCAACTATGTCGCTAAAGTCGACGACGACAAGGAAGACAACTGGGTACTGCTTGCAGATCCCGGCAAGGCAACGCTTCGAAAAGTATTCGAGACCTTCTGTAT
>CAZNBL010000102.1:0-3701 GCA_964571375.1 uncultured Burkholderiaceae bacterium | reverse complement strand
GGGAACGACGGTCCAAACGAGTTCCGGGGTTTCTCGCATAAAGAGGAAGGAAATGCCGAGCGAGAGGCACTTGGACACTAAATCAAAGGACGCAATTCCTAAGAAAACACCCCAGGGCTTATTGATTCCGCCGAAAGCCCACATGATGAATTCACCGATGAGCGCCGCGGCAAACGCAGCCGGAATCAGCGTGACGTTACCGCCGAGCAGTAACAGCGAAATCAGCATGTTGACCGCGGTAAAGAGCAAAAGCGTGCCGGGCTTACGTACCTTGTAGAGCATCACGATGATGAGCGTTGTAAAAATAATGTTCTTCGCAATGAGGCTTACGGGGTTCATCCCGCCGCCCGCAAGGGCGATCAATACGGAGGAAAGTTTGGCCGCGGCCGCAAAGACACCGAGCACGACGAGATCGCGCGCAGACCAGTATTTGGGCTTGTATGCGCGTCCCGGGGCATTGATAGCGAGTTCGGACATGAAAAATCTCTCGGAAAAGCCGGCTTGCGCCGGCAAGTCTTTCGTCGGTTACTTGATCTGATTCAAAAGCAACTGAATGAGTCGCGTCTGCCAGAACTGACCGGCTGCCGTTAAGAGATAGAAGTCGCCTCTTTGCGTCATGAGACCGGCTTCCGTCCAGTTTTCAAGGAGAGGCGCCCAGATTTTTGTGACCGGAAGAGTAAATTCCTTTTCAAGCGCCTTGGGATTGATGCGGTTCAGTTCCATGTGTTCGCTTACAGCCTTGTGTAACTGCCAGAGGCTGTGAGGCGCCATGATCATGGCGACGGGCTTTTTGCCCTCGCCCACCTGTTTCATCCACTCGGCAACATTACGCTCGATCATGTAAGCATTGCCTGCGATATTGCCGCCGGCACCCGGTCCGAAAGAAAGGACGTCGGTACGGGTCTTGGCAAAATAGTTGTAGAGATTGCGTTCTCTCGGGTTATTCGCCCAGTGTGTAATAGAAATGCGGTCCCACTGTGCGTCTTCCATGATTTCGACGCTGCGACGGAACATCTCGGCCATCGTGCGGTGGTCGGGGCCGGCGGGAAGCTTGCCGTTGGCGATGTACTTATGGAGCGGAGAACCCGGGAAGACTCGGAGCTGATAACAGTCAACGCCGTCGAGATTGAGTTCTCGGGCAATGCGAAGATCCTCTTCCCAGGTTTCCATTGTCTGGTACGGAAAACCGTAGATGAGGTCGATGACGACAGCGGCTTCATCGTAGCTCATCAATTTCTGCAACTGGCTGATGAGCTCTTCCTTAGTGGAACGGCGGCCGACGGCCTGACGAACCTTCGTATCGAAAGTCTGAACGCCGAGTGAAAAGCGGTTCACGCCACCTGCGATACAGGCATCCATACGGTCGGCGCCGAAGTTGGAAAGTCGGCCTTCGTAAGTGATTTCCGCGTCGTTGGCGAGAGGAAGCTTTTCTTTGACGGCCTTAAGAAGTCGAGCGATATCGTTCGCTTCGAGCGCGGTCGGAGTACCGCCGCCGAAATAAACGGTACGGATCGGTCGTCCCTCCATCACGGCCTTGTCGCTCCAAAGATCGATTTCGCGGATTAAATGATCGGTAAAGATTTTGCTTTCTTCGGCATTACGGTACGGCTTGTTATAGAACATGCAGTAAAGGCAGCGTGTCTCGCAGTACGGAATGTGAATGTAAGCGGCGGATTTCTGTTCGCGGGGTTTCGAAATCAGCTCTTCTAAGAAAGCATCTTTGTTTTCGGGATCAACGGGACGGGCGGAAACGCCGGGATGCGTGACGATTCCGTCGGGAAATGCATCGAAAAGCGCGTCGCCTCCGACCTTGGCCTTCCAGGCGTTTTCAGAAGCTGTGTCTGACGCACCTTTATCGTGTCCGGCGTGATGAATCGGCATCTTGGCGCGATGGATCATGATCGGTTCGGAATCTTTGCTCTTCAATTCCGGAAGGTTTTTCTGGTCTGTATTCACGTTGTCTCCGATATTTTTATGAGTTCTTTGCTAGAATCCGTCTCGTTACGTAAATGAGAGTGATTATCAATAACAAACGAAATATAAATTCGTTTTATTGATAATGCAAATCACTCCTATTTAGAAACTCTATGAATCCGACGCTTCTGTACTCTTAAAAAATCCCTCAAAGCCTTGCTCGGCGGGGTTGTTAAGACAAAGATCGTTTGTATCGGAAAAGTAAACAAATATGACCAGCGAAGAAGATGTCGCCGCATTGGCGATCAAAGGGCTCACCAAAGCCTATAAACGGAGCGCACCGAAAAAAGCGCTCGATGATGTGAGTTTTACCGTCGCGCAAGGTGAGTTTTTCGGGCTTTTAGGGCCGAACGGTGCCGGTAAATCGACTTTGATTTCCGCGCTCGGCGGTCTTTTGACGCCGAATTCCGGCACGATTGAGATTCTCGGTAAAGACTTTAAGAAGGATTGGAGAGCCTGCAAGATGGCGATAGGCATCGTTCCGCAGGAAATTACTTTCGATCCCTTCTTTACCGTTCGCGAAACCCTAAAACTGCAGAGCGGATATTTCGGTCTCAGAAACAACAACGAGTGGATCGATACGATCATCGACCGCTTGGGACTCTCGGATAAAAAGAACGAGACCGTGATGCGCCTTTCGGGCGGTATGAAGCGGCGCGTTCTGATTGCTCAGGCTCTGGTGCATCGTCCGCCCGTGATCGTGCTCGACGAGCCGACCGCCGGTGTCGATATCGAACTGCGCCTTCAGCTCTGGGATTTTATGCGTGAACTCAATGAAAAGGGACACACGATTATTCTTACCACCCACTACCTTGAAGAAGCCGAGCGCCTCTGTCACCGTGTTGCCCTTTTAAACCATGGAAAACTGGTCGCATTGGATTCTACCAAGGCTCTTTTGCACCGCTTCTCGGGCGACCGCGTGAAATTCCGTCTCACCGCGGGCGTACTGACGGAGGACTTCCCGCTTCCGTTCACGGTCCTCGAAGAAAATGTCTACAGCGTCATGCTTGATAAGGCGGAAGATCTCTCCGCGCTGCTTAAAGCACTTGAGGTTCGGGGATGTGTCTACGAAGACCTTGAACTCGGCAAGGCCAATCTTGAAGAAGTCTTTTTAAAGGTGATGCGCGATGCTTAAAGTCAGACCCGAACCCTACCGCCGCTGGCCCTCTTTTGTAACGCTTATCGAAAAAGAGATTCTGCGCTTCAGAAAGATTGCGCTTCAGACCATTGCGGCGCCCGTCTTAATGGGGCTTCTTTACATGATGGTATTCGGAAGCGTCATGAGCGATCAGATGAAAATAGACAGTTCAGTAAGTTATCAGAGCTTCCTGATTCCGGGGCTTGTGATGATGACGCTGCTTCAGAATGCATTCGGCAACAGCGCTTCTTCTATTCTCGGCGCAAAGATCATGGGCAGTATCGTCTATGTTCAACTCCCGCCTCTTTCGGGCTGGCAGTTGGCCTGCTCCTTTATCGGCGCATCGATTCTCAGAGGCCTCGTATGCGGTTTCGGTGTCTATGCCGTGTGTCTTTTTTGGTCGGCTCCGGCGGTGCAGAGCTGGACCTGGGTTCTTTGCTTTGCCGTAATGGGAGCGGCGTTTATGGGCAGTCTCGGTGTGATCTGCGGACTTTGGGCTGAAAAGTTCGATCAGATGGGTGCATTCCAGACGTTCTTTATCATGCCGCTTACTTTCCTTTCGGGCGTTTTTTATTCCGTCTCTCAGTTG
>CAZNBL010000101.1:0-3725 GCA_964571375.1 uncultured Burkholderiaceae bacterium | reverse complement strand
ATCCGAGAAGCAGTGCTCCGCGAACTCAAGCGCGGCGGTCAGGTCTACTTCCTGCATAACGAAGTCGATACGATCGAAAACAGACGCATGCAGCTGCAGGAGCTGCTCCCCGAAGCCCGTATCGGTGTGGCACACGGCCAGATGAACGAAAAAGAACTCGAGCTCGTCATGCGTGACTTCTACGCTCAGAGAACGAATCTTCTGCTCTGTACGACGATTATCGAAACCGGTATCGACGTACCGAACGCCAACACGATCCTCATGCACCGGGCCGACATGTTCGGTTTGGCGCAGCTCCATCAGCTCAGAGGCCGAGTCGGCCGCTCGCACCACCAGGCCTATGCCTATCTTCTGACTCCCGCAGAAGGCGCGATGACCAAGAACGCCGAAAAGCGACTCGAAGCCATTCAGTCGATGGAGGATTTGGGCAGCGGCTTTTATCTTGCCATGCACGATTTGGAAATCCGAGGCGCCGGCGAAGTCCTGGGCGAGCATCAGTCGGGTACCATGAATGAGGTAGGCTTTGAGGTCTACAACCATATGCTCGAAGCGGCTGTCGAATCTTTAAAACGCGGAAAAGAGCCGAATATCGATGCGCCGCTTTCCGTGACAACCGAAATCAATCTGCATTCGCCCGCTCTTCTCAGAAGCGATTATGTCGCCGACGTTCAGTACCGTCTTGCGCTCTACAAGCGCCTTGCTGCAGCCAAGACGCGTCGCGAACTCATTGATATCAGGGAAGAAATTATCGACCGATACGGCAAGCTCACCGAAGAAGCCAAGAATCTTGTGCTCACGCACCGCATCCGTATCGAAGCAAAACCGATCGGCATCATCAAGATCGATGCAGCCGAAGAGATGATCATTATTACGTTCGAAAAGAAGCCGAACATCGATGTCAACAAACTCTTTGCACTCATGCAGCAAAGAAAGGATCTTCGCATGATGGGGCCGGATCGTCTTAAACTAATGCAAACGAACAGCACCGCGGAAAAACGCGGCAATGCCATTCTCAATTTATTGGAGCAACTGAAGTGACCAAGGATCTCATACTGCAGACCCGTTTCGGCGGAGAAGATCAGCTTGAACGATTGATGAACATGATGGGAGTTTCCGCTCCGATCATGGGACCGTGCGCCGTGCGCTTAACCGGCATCGATCAGAACGAGTTTGAATCCGCCTGGAGAGAAAAGGCTGCAGAACTTCAGATCGACGCCAACTGGGTGGATCCCGAGCTGCGTCTTGCAAACTTCCGTATGTTTGCAACCGATATGGATTCGACGCTCCTGCAGCTTGAAACCCTCGATGAGATCGCCGCCATGTGCGGCAAGGGCGAAGAAGTCGCCAAGATCACCGCTCTTGCCATGCAGGGCGTCATCAAAAACTATGCCGAGAGCCTCACGGCCCGCGTCGCCATGCTCAAGGGCGTCGATGCCGAAGTCATCGACCGACTGCTTTCCGCACCGATTCTTCCGAACCCCGGTGCCGCAGACCTTATCGCCGCAATGCACCGCGCAAGAATTCCGACCATTTTGATTTCGGGCGGCTTCTCCTGTGTGACCAACGTCATCAAACAGCGTTTCGGCTTCGATCACGTTCTCTCCAACGATCTTGAAATCGACGAACACGGCAAACTCACCGGCCGCGTCACCGGCCCCAAGGGTTCTCCGATCATCGACGGCATCGGCAAACGTGCCTACATCACCGGTTATGCCGCCCAGTACGGCTGCGAATTAAGTCAGGTCATCACGATGGGCGACGGCTCCAACGACGTTCCGATGCTTGAAGCCGCCGGCATGTCCGTTGCCTGGCATGCTAAGCCGAAGGTCCGCCCGCTTGCCAAACAGGCGCTCGACTACTCGCCGCTTTCCGGTCTGCTCGCGTTCTTTGCCGACAATCCGCTAATGAACCGATAAAAGAAAACTATCAGACATACAACGGGGTTGCTTTATGCAACCCCGTTGCCTATTCTGTAGGCATAAAAAGATATTCACGAGAACAAATATCCCCATGACTGCGCATAAAGATCAGAAAATCCGGGTCGCGATTGCCGAGAACAATCCTTCGGTCGAACGAATCGAGTCCAAGTGCGTCAACTGCACGCTCTGCACCAAAACCTGCAATGACTATATCGGCGTCAACAACCGCTACGATCTCGCTCAGGCAGGCAATCCGGTCTGCATCGAATGCGGTCAGTGCATCAATGCCTGCCCCACCGGCAGCCTGGTGATCAAAAACGATTCCGCCCGCTTCCTCTCTGCCGTCAATGACGCTTCTTCAAGCGTTGTCGTCAGCACCTCCCCTGCGGTTCGCGTCAGCCTCGGAGAGGCCTTCGGTCTGCCGCCCGGAACCTTCAGCGAAGGCAAGATGATTGCACTCATCCGTGCGCTCGGCGCCGATTTCGTGCTCGATACAAACTTCGCCGCCGACCTCACTGTCATGGAAGAAGCAAGCGAATTTGCCGAGCGACTCAAAAACGGCGGCACTTTCCCGCAATTTACAAGCTGCTGCCCGGCCTGGGTCAAATACTCCGAAATCTTCCATCCGGAATTAGCCGGCAACCTCTCGAGCGCCAAGAGCCCGATCGGTATGCAGGGCCCGACGGTCAAGACCTACTTTGCTGAAAAAGCGGGACTTACCCCTCAGAGCATCGTCCACGTAGCCGTCACACCCTGCACGGCAAAGAAAGCCGAAATCCTCAGAGATGAAATGAATGCCGCCGGCCGGCACCTCGGCATCGAAGGTATGCGCGACACGGATATCGTGATCACCACGACTGAGCTTGCCGATATGGCCAAGTCCGCCGGCATCGACTTTATGAGCCTCGAAGAAGGAACTTACGACAGACTGATGGGCTGCAGCAGCGGCGCAGGCGTTATTTTCGGTGCCTCGGGCGGCGTAATGGAGGCCGCACTTCGCTCGGCCTACCGATTCATTACCGGTGAAAACGCTCCCGAAGCGCTCCTTAACTTCAAGCCCGTACGCGGTCTCAAGGACTGTAAGGAAGCCGAAGTCGAAATCGCAGGCACCGTTGTCCGCGTTGCCGTCATTTACGGCACGGCCCGCGCTCACGAATTTATCGAAGCCATGAAGAGCGGCGGAAAAACATATCACTTCGTCGAAGTGATGACCTGCCCTGGCGGCTGTTTGGGCGGCGCCGGCCAAATCAAGCCCGCTTACGGTCAGGAAGACCTGGTCCGACTTTGCCGTACCGATGCGCTCTATCGCCGCGATGCCGGCATGGATGTGCGCACCTCGGAGGCCAACCCCGAAATCAACGAACTTTACGCAGCTTTCTACGGCAAGCCCTTGTCTGAGCTTGCACGAGCCATGCTGCACACCCGTTACGAAAACAAATCCCACTTAATTACAGGAGTCAAACCCATGAGCAAGAAGTATCTCTGCAAGGTCTGCGGTTATATCTACGAAGGCGACGAACTGCCCGCCGACTACATCTGCCCGATCTGCAAGAAGGGCATCGAAGTCTTTGAAGAAGTCAAGGATGAAGCTCCTGCCGCTTCCGGCAAGCTCGGCCCGAAGACTGCCGCCAACCTCGCCGAAGCTTTTGCCGGCGAATCCCAGGCCCGCAACAAGTACACCTACTTTGCCGAAGTCGCCAAGCGCGAAGGCTACGAACAGCTCGCAGAGATCTTCCTCTCCACGGCACGTAACGAGCAGGAACACGCCCGCCTCTGGTTCGAACACCTCGGCGGTATCGGCAGCAC
>CAZNBL010000100.1:0-3942 GCA_964571375.1 uncultured Burkholderiaceae bacterium | reverse complement strand
TTAAACAGCTTTAAAACGATTTACAACGTTTTACGTAAATTTAACAATCACTTATAGAGAATGTTTCCGATTGTAATAGTTTTGAAATTCGTTGCTATAAGCGCATTCTTATTAAAAACTCGGTTTAAAACCTGTTCGGAAATCGCATTGCAAAACGCTTTTCAACCGCTTTTTCCGTTTCTTTTATGCGCTTTTTAGAGAATTCCGCCCTTTTCTTTCCGGTTAACTGTGCGTTTGACGGTTCCCTATATAAGAAATCCCCGCTTATGCAACCGCATAAACGGGGAAGACTGATATTGCTCTTTCAGTAATTACAGGAACTGAGCACCGATCACTGCAGCAATCATCAACGGAATGTTGAAGTGGATAAATGTCGGAACACATGTATCCCAGATGTGATTGTGCTGACCGTCGGCATCAAGACCGGATGTCGGGCCGAGCGTACTGTCGGAAGCCGGAGAACCTGCGTCACCCAATGCAGCGGCAGCAGCAATCAGAAGAACGGTTGCGGGCATCGAGAAACCGACTGCCTGGCAGAGCGGAACGTAGAGTACGGCGATAATCGGAATCGTACCGAAGGAGGTACCGATACCCATTGTCACGACAAGACCGATAAAGGTAATGATGAAGGCTGTGAGGATCTTATTGCCGCCGAGATACGGGAGACCGGCTTCGATAAGCGCAGTCACACTGCCTGTTTCTTTAAGGATCAGAGCGAAGCCGCCGGCAATCAGCATGACGAAGGCGATAAAGCCCATCATCGTAATACCCTTGGTGAACTGATCGTCGATGTGCTTGAAGGCAACAGCACGACCGGCAAACATAATGACAAGACCGACCAGAGCAGCGAGCGGCAGAGACTGCTGCCAGAGCTGAACGCCGACCATCACAACCAGAGAAACCAGAGTTACCCAGTGACGGTATTCCATACGGCCGGAAGCATTCTTGCTCACCGGCTTGGCGTCGGCAATCGGAATGTCTTTATAGGCACGCGGCTTACGGTAAGAAACCAGAATAGCGATAGAAAGACCGATAAACATGGCCAGGCCGAGGATCCAGTTAACGGAAACTACGTCGGAAATCGTTGTCTTCATACCGTTGCTGGTCATATTGTCGGCAACGATGCCCTGGAAGATCAGACCGAAACCGGCAGGAATCGCAATATACGGAGCCTTAAGACCGAAGCAGAGAGAGCAGGCAACGGCACGGCGGTCAAGCTTGAGGCGATTGAAGAGTGTCAGCAGAGGCGGAATCAGAAGCGGAATAAATGCAATATGAATCGGAATCACATTCTGAGAGAGACAGGAAATGAATGCGAGTACGAAGCAAAGCAGAATGGAATGGGCGCCGAGACGCTTTCCGAGCCAGCCGACGAGCACATCGGTAAGACCGGTGTAGGCGACGGCAACAGCATAGGTACCGAGAAGAATGTATGCGAGAGCCGTTGTGGCATTGGCGCTGAAACCCTGAGAGAGCAGGTCCATCGTCTTACCGATCGGCAGACCTCCGACTACGCCTGCGGTGATTGCAGAAATCAACATCGCCATCAGCACGTTGACTTTAAGCAAGCACAGAATGCAAAGCATAAAGACGGAGATAATAACGGGATTTAACAAAAGATCCATCAGATTATTTTCCTTATATTTTTTAGTTTTTAGGCAACAAACATATTGTTACTTTCTTGTTGCACCCGCACACTATACCCCATAAGTTTTAAAATCCCAGGAATCTGCCTACTGTTTGCAGAAACTTGTTATCCGAAATCGATTTTTCACGGTTTTTACATGAAAATTACTGTCCTCGTCGCCTCTCATAAGCCTTATTGGATGCCGTCCGAAGCTCCTTATTTACCCATCCAGGTCGGAGCCGAAAACAAACCGGATCTGCATTTAGGCGGAGTCAAAGACAACGAGGGTGAAAACATTTCTCTGAAGAATCCGCACTACTGCGAACTCACCGCTCTCTATTGGGCATGGAAGAATCTCAAGGGGAGCGAAGCGGTGGGGCTCGCGCACTACCGCCGTCATTTCGGCCGTCCGGGACGCGGTCTCAAGGAAAGAATCCTCCGACAGGAAGACTTTGAAGCATTGCTCGAAAAGGCTCCTATCATCGTGCCGCCCAAGCGCAATTACTTCATCGAGACCGTGCGTTCTCAGTACGAGCATGCGCATCACCCCGAGGATCTCGCAGTTTTACGAAAAGTCATCTACGACGATTTCCCCGACTACCTGCCGGCGCTTGATCTTGTAATGCTCGGCACCAAGACGCATCTTCTGAATATGTTCGTCATGCGTCGGGATCTCTTCGATGAATACTGCGCCTGGCTTTTTGCGGTGCTCGGCAAAGTCGAATCCCAACTCGACATCTCCGGATACAGCACCAACGACGCCCGTGTCTTCGGTTTCTTATCCGAGCGCCTTCTCGACGTCTGGCTGATTACTCACGACTATCCGACTGTAGAATGCAGTTTGGTTCAGCTTGAACGTACCAATTGGATCAAAAAGGGATTCAATTTCCTCGTAAGGAAGTTCCGTCATGCATAAGTTTCACACTTTGCTCTGCGCTGCGGTTCTCACACTTTCCGCCCCGGCATTTGCTCAGGTAGAAGGTCACGACAGCCTGATTCCGACTCAGATTTTCATGACTATTGATTCGGATGCGCAAAATCAGCTCTGCGATGCGCTCTCCAAAGCAAATAAAAACATCTTTATCTACGCGCATGAATTCTCGAATCCCGTTCTGCTTACGAAACTCATCGAAGCTAAAAAGCGCGGAATCGATGTTGAGATCGTGCTTCCCGCCTCTGCATTCAAGGTCAAAGGCAACCTGATCACTAAGGCTGAAAAATCCGGCATCCCGGTCTGGAAAGACAAACAGCACACCGATAACCCGGCGGGACGCCTGATTACCGTCGACGGGTACAAGGCATTTACCGGCACTTTTACTTTAGTGGACGACACCAAGCGTAAAGGAATCGAAAACCTGGTTCAGTTGGAGTCCGAGACACTCGCCTCCACCTATGAAGGCGACTGGGAAGATCACCGCACGCATTCCGATCCTTTCGGCAAATCCGCAAAGAAACGCCTCAAGGAACTGATCAAGGCTGAGGCCGAACGCCCGAAGACACGTCTTGAAGAAGTGATGGAAATTCAAAAGAAGGAAATGCAGGCCGCCAGAGAAGCGCGCGACGCCTATGAACGCGCCATGAAGCGATAACTAAATCCTTCCTCCACAAATCCCTGCTCGTGCCTTGTTGAAGTGCCGTGCAGGGATTTTGTTTTATGCCGATTTCACCTTGGTCCGGGTAATGACAGCGATGATAAACGCTGCAATCTGAGCAACCGGAGCCGCAATCCATACCCCGAAAAGCCCGAGGGAAAGCGGCAGTGTAAAGAGACAGAGCAAAGTTAAAACCGGTTCTGCATAGACTAGAAGATAAGATAACTTCGTCTTTTCGGTTGCGTAAAAATAGGACGTCGTAATACGGACAAAAGCCAGGAATGGCATCGATAGCAAAAAGTACGGCAGACAGCGGATCACCTCTTCAACCGCACCCTCGGAAGCTCCGAACAATACGCCGACATCAGCCCTCATGGCGTAAATCAAAAGCATGCAGACTGCTGTTACGAAACCCGCAGTGATATAGGAAAAATTAAGAATCCAGCCGGTGCGTCTTGCATCCTTCCTGCCGTAATAATGACTCATCAAGGGCTGTGCTCCGTCACCCACACCTTGCAAAAGCAGGTACACAATCCAGATTACGTAACCGATACATCCGTAGACGGCAACCGACTGTTCCGTACCGTAAAACAAGAGAAACTTGTTCATAAAGATAAGTACGACCGTCGGCGAAAAAGTTAACCCGAACGGAGAAACCGAAACCTTCATCACAGCCTTCCAAAGCTCGGTCAGCGAACCGCTGTCAGGAACCTTCCAGGTGCA
>CAZNBL010000099.1:0-4032 GCA_964571375.1 uncultured Burkholderiaceae bacterium | reverse complement strand
AGGCTGGAGAGTGACGATATTTCTCTGTACCTTTTAAACGGTAGGATAGTTGCAAAAATTGATTTAAATCTTTCCTGTATTGCAATTTGATTAACTGACTTTTTATGTAAAATCTTCACATCAACTTCACGGACGATGTTCTCGGGGACTTCGATTCCCGCTCGACCGGAAGTGAAATGGGTTTACGGTCGGTTCATTCGAATCGGCCGATTTTTTTTACCTGAAAGTGTTGTATCGCGGCAAAAGATGCAGAAACTGCAATCGGAATTCATCCGATATGTTTCATCGTGAAAGAATTTCACAAGAAAGTGCTTCGTGCACGAAGCTTTTCCGCTATAATCCACAGCGTTTTTGAACACGGCCTGACAATTCCAGTCGGGTCCGCACGTAACCGCCCGAGAGGGCAAAGGAAATTTTAAAATGGCACAGACAGTTGCTCAGAAAGCAGAAATCGTAGCTAAGTTCGCCCGCAGCGAAGGTGATACAGGTTCTCCCCAGGTTCAGGTTGCTCTCCTGACAGCTCGCATCAACGAGCTCACAGGCCACTTCAAGATCAACCCGAAGGATCACCACAGCCGTCGCGGCCTTCTTAAGATGGTTTCCCGTCGTCGTAAGCTTCTCGACTACCTCAAGGGTCGTGACGTCAACGCCTACAAGGAACTCATCGACGCCCTCAACCTGCGTAAGTAATCTCTTTTACTTATTCAGATGATTTCTGCAGCGATCTCGAAGCATCGTCTTCGGATCGCTGTATTCGTTTTAAAATTTAGTTTTACTCTCTGATTTATGTTTGGCGCATTGCAGTTTGTGGGCTTGAGAGATGCACTTCGAGTCCAGAAATCGCAGTGTGCCGCCAACTGAAAAAAGGAAAGAGAAAATGACAATGTTCAATAAGGTCACCAAGACCTTCCAATACGGCAATCACACCGTTACTCTGGAAACCGGTGAAATCGCCCGCCAGGCTACAGGTGCTGTCCTCTGTAATATGGACGACACCGTTGTGCTCGCTACTGTTGTCGCTAAGAAGGACATCAAGCCGGGCCAGGATTTCTTCCCGCTGACAGTTGACTACGTTGAAAAGACATATGCCGCCGGTAAGATCCCGGGCGGTTACTTCAAGCGCGAAGGCCGTCCTTCCGAAAAGGAAACTCTTACCAGCCGACTGATCGACCGTCCGATCCGTCCGCTCTTCCCGGAAGGCTTCTTCAATGAAGTTCAGGTCATCATTCACGTTCTCTCCGCCAACCCCGAAGTTGACCCGGATATTCCGTCCATGATCGCCGCCTCCGCAGCTCTGGCTGTTTCCGGTGTTCCGTTCAACGGTCCGGTCGGCGCAGCCCGCGTCGGTTACATCAACGACGAATACGTTCTCTGCCCGACAGTTTCCGAACTGAAGGACTCCAAGCTCGACCTCGTTGTTGCCGGTACAGAACGCGCTGTTCTCATGGTTGAATCCGAAGCTCAGCAGCTGAGCGAAGAAGTCATGCTCGGCGCCGTTATGTTCGGTCACGAAAAGATGCAGGCCATCATCGAAGCTATCGACGCTCTCGTTGAAGAAGGCGGCAAGCCGCTTTGGGATTGGCAGGCTCCGGCCCGCAACGAAACCCTGATCGCCCGTATCAAGGATATCGTCGGCAACCGCATCCACGACGCTTACGGTCACACAAGCAAGCAGGAACGTAACGAACTCATCCGTGCTGTATACGAAGACGTCGAAGCTCGTATCGCCGAAGCTGTTCAGTCCGGTGAAATCGAAGAACCGCAGCCGAACGAAGTTGCCAACATCCTCTTCGCTATGGAAGCCGAACACGTCCGCGGCCGTATCCTTTCCGGCGAACGCCGTATCGACGGCCGTGACACACGTACAGTCCGTCCGATCGAAATCCGTACAAGCGTTCTTCCGCGCGCCCACGGTTCCGCTCTCTTCACACGCGGCGAAACTCAGGCTCTCGTTGTTACCACACTCGGTACCAAGCAGGATGAACAGATCGTCGATTCCCTGACAGGCGAATACCGCGACCGCTTCATGATGCACTACAACATGCCTCCGTTTGCTACCGGTGAAACAGGCCGCGTCGGTTCTCCGAAGCGCCGTGAAATCGGTCACGGCCGTCTTGCCAAGCGTGCTCTGCTTGCCGTTCTGCCGAAGGAAGAAGAATTCCAGTACACCATCCGTACTGTCAGCGAAATCTGCGAATCCAACGGTTCCTCTTCTATGGCCAGCGTCTGCGGCGGCTGTCTGTCCCTGATCGACGCCGGCGTTCCGGTCACCGACTTTGTTGCCGGTGTTGCTATGGGTCTTATCAAGGAAGGCAACAAGTTTGCTGTTCTTACCGACATTCTCGGTGACGAAGACCACCTCGGCGACATGGACTTCAAGGTAGCCGGTACCGACCACGGTGTTACAGCTCTGCAGATGGACATCAAGATCGAAGGTATCAGCAAGGAAATCATGCAGGTCGCTCTGGCTCAGGCTAAGGAAGGCCGTATGCACATCCTCGGCAAGATGCACGAAGCCGTCGGCGAACCCAAGCGCGAACTCTCCAAGTTTGCTCCGCGCATGATCAGCTTCCGCATCAACCCGGAAAAGATCCGTGACGTTATCGGTAAGGGCGGTTCTGTAATCCGTGCTCTTACTGAAGAAACAGGCACAACTATCAACATCGAAGACGACGGTCAGGTTACTATCGCTTCCGTTGATGAAGCAGCTGCTAACGAAGCACGCCGTCGTATCGAAGAAATCACCGCTGAAGTTGAAGTCGGTGCTGTCTACGAAGGTACAGTTCAGAAGATCCTGGACTTCGGCGCTATCGTTCAGGTTCTGCCGGGCAAGGACGGTCTTCTCCATATCAGCCAGATCGCTCACGAACGTGTTGCCAAGGTTACCGATAAGGTCAAGGAAGGCGACAAGGTCCGCGTCAAGGTTCTCGAAGCTGACGAAAAGGGCAGACTGCGTCTTTCCATGAAGGCTCTTATCGAAAAGCCGGCTAAGGAAGAAAAGCCTGCTGAAGCAGCTCCCCAGACTGACGTTGTCGTCGGTTAATACGGAACTTAGCTTCTGATAAAACAATGGCTCCGTCCCGCAAGGGTCGGAGCCATTGTTGTAAGTACGAAAGAACAGACGGCTTTCTTTGATTGAAAGCGTCAACGGTTGTTCTTATGGCTGAGACCTGAATCGGTGTCTCATACGTTCGGCGGATGGAAAAGTTTCTTAATTCCGCTAAACTCCTACTGTTTTACTCGGTAAAAGTGTCGGGAGAGGACGTATTGAACGCATCTGCTTATACTTTGAAGCCGAGAAAAAATAAATGAGAGGTCGGCTATGTTCAAAGTTCATGTCCCCACAGACTACTATTTCGGCGAAGGTGCATTAGAGGAGTTGTCCCGGATTCCTCTTCCCGGCAAGAAAGCATTTATCTGCACTACCAACGGCCGATCCGTCCGCCGTTTCGGCTATCTCGCAAAGCTCGAGGATGCGCTCAAAGCGCAGGGAATCGAGTCGGTGATTTTCGACGAAATCGAACCGAACCCGACTAAGAATACGATTATGAAAGCCGCCTCTTTAGCTAAGAGTGCAG
The DNA here is from genome assembly GCA_964571375.1 of uncultured Burkholderiaceae bacterium. Classification (GTDB taxonomy): domain Bacteria; phylum Pseudomonadota; class Gammaproteobacteria; order Burkholderiales; family Burkholderiaceae_F; genus JAFTYR01. The sequence continues at coordinate 454 of CAZNBL010000099.1, read as the reverse complement.
GCTGTGACTTTGTATTGGGTTTCGGGGGCGGATCTCCCATGGACGCAGCCAAAGTTATCGCGCTGATGGCTACCAATCCCGGTGATTTATGGGATTACTGTTTTAAGGGAAGCGGAGGTAAGCAGTTTCCGAGTGTTAAACCTCTGCCGATTGTCTGTGTATCGACAACCGCCGGTACAGGCAGTGAACTCGATGCCGGAGGTGTCATTACCAATACCGACACAAATGAAAAGTTCGGCATCGGTTTTCCGTCTCTTTTCCCGACAGTATCCGTGGTCGATCCTCTCCTGACATTGACGGTGCCGAAGGAACAGACGATTTATCAGGGGATGGATACGTTCTACCATCTCGCCGAAGGCTATCTCTCGAAAGCAGCCAATCTCATGAACGAGATGTACGCCTTGGAAGGTATTGCCAAGACCGTGGAAAACCTTCCGAAGTGTGCGGCTGACGG
>CAZNBL010000098.1:0-4079 GCA_964571375.1 uncultured Burkholderiaceae bacterium | reverse complement strand
AGCCCGTACCGACAAAGTCTTAAAGCGCATTGAAAAGCAGGAAGAGCGCAAAAAGATGCGGGAAGCCAAACACCTCAAAGCTGATGAATAAATCGACCTGACAAAACGTCAATAACTGAAGATAACTAAAAAAGAGCGGGAGATAACGGCAGATAACCGAAAACCTCTCACTTACCAAACTTATGAACCATACGCTTCGAATCCTCGTGCTGTCCGCCTCGGTCGTCTTTACCCAAAGCGCTACAGCCCAAACCGTTGCCAAGGCAATCTCAGAAATACAGCCTGCTGTCACGGAAAGCGCTGAAGCTCCCGACTCTTCTCGGCAGATCCGCGGAGTACGTACTTCCATCCTGACAGACACCGCAACGCCCGATTTCAGAGATATCAGCCGTGAAGTCGATAAGGCTCTAGCTCAGGCAGAAAAACTGTCTCATCGAAAAACAAACGAAAAGGAAAAGAAGCTTCGCGTCAACAACGATACCCGTATCGTTTTAAGACCCGGTATGCATGAGCTGATCCCGATTGCCAAGAACTATGCCAACCGCATTGTCACGCCGTTCCGCAATCCCGAGATTGTGAGCACCGGCACGCAAAGCGCTTCGAAAAGCAATAAAGCGGGCGAGTGCGGAGATATCTGCGTCAAAGGCAATGTGGTGTATGTCTCCACCAACCGGGAATCACCGATTTCGATGTTCATTACCGAAGAAGGCAGTGAAGAGACCGCGCTTTCAGTCACGATGCTTCCGAGAAATATTCCGCCCCGTGAAGTATTCCTGGAGTTGCCGGCCTTCGCGGCAATAAGACTGCAGGAGATATTGTCCGCAGCAACAACTTTGAAGCGGAATCCTTTGAACGGAGCCTCCCGTACGTCGAGACGCTCCGCACCATGATGCGTGAAGTCGCTCAAGGCCGAATTCCCTCCGGCTACACCTTGGGCAAAACTGCCGGTGCCCGCAATATTCCTTCCTGCGCTCAGACGGGACTCGCGTTCAACTTCAAAAACGGTCAGAGGCTTACCGGCCACAACCTCGACATCTATGTCGGTGTAGTCACGAACACCTCGGGCGACATCATCGAATTCGATGAAATGAGTTGCGGTACCCGACAGACCGCAGCGGTTGCTTCATGGCCTCTGCATGTACTCGCTCCCGGAGAGAAGACCGAGGTTTACGTCGTCATGAAAGAAGCCCGCAAACCCGTCAGTACGACAGAGCGCGCTCCCCTCATCCGTCGTGAATACGGCTACCGCTGAACAGTCACACGAACACGTTTACCGATATGGCAGATCAACAGAATTCCTCCGGTACGAACGACCCGAAACTCTCGCTCGCCGGAAAACTTTTTGCATCCATGAGTCCGAAGGCGCAGCGCAATACCAAAGTTGCTCTGATCGCAGCGGGCGCCTGTCTTGTCATCTGGATCGGCAATTCCGCCTTCGAACAGGATGAAGAGTCGAAAAAGAAGCGCAACGACGTGGTTCGCAACATCCTGACGAACTCAGATACCCGACAGCTCGGCATAGACGGCCTGGCGGCCTCGGTACAGAGAATGCGACATGAGGTGGGCGACCTTTCTGCCGCGGTCAAAAAGCTCTCGGAAAACACCGACCGCGAGGAAAAGCGCCGTGCTCAGGAAATGAGCCGGGAACTCACCGAACTCAAAAAACAGATTCAGGAGATCCGTTCTGCTTCAGAGAGCAAACGCGTTTCTGAGCAAACCGAGCGTCACTCCGCGCGTGAATCCGGAAGAAGAATCCGGGAATCTGTTGAAAACTTCGAGGCTAAAAACCATCCGGACAACAGTCAGCCTGCCGGCCCTTCTGACGTTCGTTCTTTGCCTGAAAACACAGGAAAACCTGCTCCGATCGAGCCGGTCCGCATCGTCACGATACGTTCAGGTTCATCTGAAAAAGATGCAGATAAGCGAAATACGCGCAAAAAGAGCGCCGATAGCGCAAAGACGGTTAACCCGATCGAATTCTACATGCCGACGGGCTCCATTATTTCTGCAGTACTCCTCAACGGTCTCGATGCTTCGACCGCAGCGGGTGCTAAGAATGAACCGATGCCCGCACTCCTTCGGGTAGAAAAAGACGCCATTCTTCCGAACCGCTTTACTTCCGATATCCGTGAATGCTTCATTTTGGCAAGCGGTCACGGCGATCTCTCAAGCGAACGCGCATTCCTTCGGGGCGAATATCTCTCCTGCGTCAGAAACGACGGCGCTGTCTTGGAAACCAAATTCCCGTCCTACGTGGTCGGTGAAGACGGAAAAGCCGGTATGAGAGGCCGCCTGGTTTCCAAGCAGGGTCAGGTCATCGCACGAACGCTGGTTGCCGGTTTTGCGTCCGGTGTTTCCAAGGCCTTTGACGTCACGCCTGTATCGGTTCTCGACACCACCAGTGCCTCGGGCAGTATGAGTTATCAGACCAACTACAGCCCCGACTTGGTCCAGGGGGCCGCGGCTCAGGGGGCTTCCCGCGCATTGGAAAAGGTTGCCGACTTCTATCTCAAGATGGCCGAACAGATGTTCCCGGTCGTCGAGATTACCGCCGGACGCCGTATCGACGTCATTGTGACCGCCGGTACCAAGTTGAAGCTCGAAAACCTCAATGAGCTCTCGGGCGCCTCGCACTCCTCTCCGACTGCAGTCGATACCCGACGTTAACCGAATTCTCTTGGAAAACCGCTATGAATTTACGTTTTACCGCTCGTCCGATCTGTTCAGCGCTCTTAATCAGCACGAGCCTCTCAGGTTGCTCCTGGCTCACGATCGGAGAAGAACACTTTGCGTGCTCTGGGATGCCCGGGGACCCTAAGTGTATGAGCGCATCCGCCATGTACGGCTACACGCTCAATCATCCGCCCGAAAGTGCGACAGCCGTGAGTGCTTCTTTATCCGGGGAATACGTCTTTTCTGCTGAAGAAAACGCCTCTTTGAACGCTGATAAGAACGGTAAGGGATACACCGTTATCGACAGCCGAGGAACTCCCCGAAAGCTCTCTGTAATCAATAACAAGACGGGAGAAAAAGAAGAACTCGAAGTCGAAGGCAGAGTCCTTGTCGGCGACGATGAAATCACTCAGAACTTCGTTACTCCGAGACTGCCGTACGCACCGGTTCCGGTCAGAACGCCTGCCATGGTGATGCGGATCTGGGTTGCTCCCTATGAAGACTTGAACGGGGATCTGAACGCTCCGGGGTATGTCTACACCGAAATCGAACCGCGCCGCTGGGTGACTCAGGCAGCGCGAAGCGAAAGAAATTCACACTTTACGCCTCTGGTTAAACCCTTCGGTAGCTCTAAGGGTACTGAAGCCGTAAAGAGCGTGAATACTTCCGGCAAATCTGCCGAGAAGAACAACCTTGAAATACTAAAGGAAAAAAATCGTGCAAAACTTAAATAAAACCGCCGGGCAGATACTCGGCAAATTGGAACCGATCATGCCGTACATGCCGCTTATTGTCGGCGCCGGTCTTATTGCTCTGGCAGCGTGCGCACCTGACGTCTACGCCGGTGACGGCGGCCAGGAATTCGACGATGTCTGGCAGACATTGAAGGATTGGACACAGGGTACGCTCGGTAAGATCATCTCGATCGCCCTCGTCCTTGTCGGCATCGTGTTCGGCGTAGCCCGACAGAGCCTCATTGCCTTTGCGATCTGTATTGCCGGCGCAATGGGTCTTTATAACGCTCCGACAATCATCGAAGCTCTGCTGACCAAGTCTGTCGGCGCCGCTTCCGATATGGTCCAGGTCCTGCCGAACCTGCCTCTCTGATAAACAGAGTTTAAAGTCCCGGTAATTTTTGCGTCTTTGCTTCGTTCCCCGCCGCTATCCAACGCCATGGTTTACTCAACAAGCGGTGAGGAACGAAGTTTTTGGTGTTTATGCGACGGCTAAATTCAGAAGCTATTCAAGAAATTAACGTCAAATGATTACATTTAATCGATTTTAGCGAGATATCTGACAAGTTCTTTGAAAGAAATCCAAAGAAAAGAGACTGCCGTATTTTCTGTGCCGAAAATGCAGAAAACCCCGTTAATCGTCGGATTAACGGGGTTTCGAATGGAGAGCCC
>CAZNBL010000097.1:0-4135 GCA_964571375.1 uncultured Burkholderiaceae bacterium | reverse complement strand
CTTTCTTAAAAATCTTGTCGAATCTTATTATAAAACCCTGCTTCGCTGTCTGCTGATGCTCACTGCGGAACGGGCATCCAAGAAAATTTCCGATACCGTCGGTATGAACGAACTCAGTAAGGATTTCGGTAAAGGTGCTTACCCGTACAAGAATCCGTACAGCAAAGCCCTCTATCAAAAAGAAATCTTTCTACTGCAGGTTGAACTGCTGAAACTGCAGAAATGGGTCAAGGCACGGGGTAAGAAACTTGTAATCGTCTTCGAAGGACGCGACGCTGCAGGAAAAGGCGGAACCATCAAACGCTTTACAGAAAACCTTAATCCGAGAGGCGCCCGTATCGTCGCATTGCCCAAACCTAATGAAACAGAACTCGGTCAGTGGTTCTTCCAGCGCTACGTCGCTCAACTCCCGACTGCAGGCGAAATCGTATTCTTCGACAGATCCTGGTACAACCGTGCGGTCGTCGAACCGGTCATGGGATTCTGTAACGAGCATCAGTACGAACGCTTTATGCAGGAAGTTCCGTCCTTTGAAAAAGCACTCGTCGAATCCGACATCGAGCTCTTTAAGTTCTGGCTCGACGTCGGACAGAAAGAGCAAAAGAGACGCTTTAAGTCACGCACCAACCATCCGTTAAAGCGCTGGAAGCTCTCTCCTGTGGATATCGAATCCTTAAAGAAGTGGGACAGTTACACGCATTACATCGGAGAAATGTTCGAGCGAACCGATATGCCGTATGCGCCTTGGACCGTTATCCGAAGCGACGATAAGATGCGTGCGCGTCTTAACGCCATCCGTGTCGTTCTGCGCTCAATCGACTATGAAGGCAGAGAGCTCGATGGAATCGGCGAAATCGATCCCCTGATCGTGAGCCGCCCGGTTCACTGCGCCAAAGGTTCGGCTCTTTCCTCTCAAAGCGGAAAGGTGTCTGCCGATTCTCTTGCAACCGAAGAAAAGAAAACCAAAGCAAAAAAGTCAAAAAGGGGGCCTGGAGCGGGTTTTCAGCAATAAGATGGATTGCATTCTCTGCACCCCGATCGGTTTCTCAACAGGTTCGATTGATAGAATCAGTCGGTACACTTCAAAATCTCTGACCGATCATGCCCGATATCACCATCAGCCTGATGCTTTGCTGCGCATTAGCTTTCTTCGTTGCCGGCTTTGTTGATTCAATTGCAGGCGGCGGCGGACTCATTACGATGCCGTCCCTCTTGATTGCAGGCCTTCCCCCTCACTATGCGCTCGGCACAGGCAAGTTAGCTTCAAGTTTAGGTGCGCTTACCGCACTCTTTACATTTGCCAGAAGCAAACTTATTGATATGAGAATCGTCCCGACAGGGTTTGCTGCGGCCTTTATCGGTTCGGCATTCGGCTCCTGGGTGGCACTTCAGATTGACAGCGCTTTGCTCGGCAAGATTCTTATCGTTCTGCTTCCGGTCGGTCTGATGATGTCGCTTTTCTGCGGCGGTGTGAAATTATCGAGCGGCGAACTTCCCTCCAAGGGGCTGATCTGGAGACTCTGGCTGATCGGCTTTACGATCGGCGCCTACGACGGTTTCTTCGGACCGGGCGCCGGAAGTTTCTTTATGATCGGTCTTCATCTGCTTTTGAATATGGGTTTGGTCAAGGCCTCCGGCAACGCCAAAGTCCTGAATCTAGCCAGTAATGTCGGTGCGCTCTGCGCATTTGCTTCGGGCGGCGTCGTGCTTTACAGCCTTGCCGTTCCGTGCGCTGTTGCAAGCATCCTCGGCAATCGCCTCGGCGCCAAGTACGCCATCCAAATCGGACCGAAGTTCGTGCGCAATATGCTCTACGTTTCGATTTCTCTGCTTTTTGCTACACTCGTCTACCGCTTCTTTATCGCTGCGTAACCAGCAGACTGTCTTTCAGCAGTTTCAGGCGTCGGAAAACCCGCTTTTCCGGCGCCTTTTCATTTTGCTTACTTCCCGGCAAACCGCATGGAGAGATAACAGATAAAGGAACCCAGGACGACGACTGCAACACCCACCCAGAAGACAGGAGTGAGCTTGGCCCCGATCAGGATTGAAGCAAAGAAGCAGGACAGAACCGGTGTGAAGTACGATGCGATTCCGAGCAGTGCGATACTGCCCTTTTGGACACCGTAGGTCCAAAGCCCGTATGCGCCGCCCATGACGAGAGCGCTGATCACCACCACTGAAATACCCTGCCAGGAGAAGTTCGCCGGCACACCGAGTCCGGAAGCCCAGATGACATTAAAGAAAATCGCATTGATCCCGAAAATCACTGCCGTCGGATTTTCTCCTCTTGCCCAGGCGCTCGTAAAGTTTGAGTACGACGACCAGGACACCGCCGCGACAAGCGCCAGGAAGTAACAGAACGGATTTGTCAGAATATTGTTGTAGAGCTGAGCGAAATCCACGACCAGACGGTTCGAAATAATCATCATGACGCCGTAGAGCGCCGTCAGAATACCGATTCCGATCCACCAACGGGCTTTCTGCTTATTAAAAAGTACCGCAAACAGAACGGTAAGCGAAGGCCAAAGGTAATTGACCATTCCGACTTCCATGGTCTGAGTGGCATCTTTCGCCAGGTGCAGTGAGTACGCAAACGAGAATGAACAGGAAACCGCCGCGCCCAAACCGAATACGTAATACTTCAGCGGAAGCTTCTTGAAATTCGGAAATCGGAAAATAAGGAAAACAAAAATAAAGGCGAGCAGATAGTTGATTGCGAGACCGGCTGTAATACCGATGGTCTCGGCAATCGTACGCACGATCGAAACCGAAAGTCCCCAGAAAATCGGAGCGGTACAGCCGACAAGCGTTGCCTGATTGCGGGTTAAAGCCATATTGCCTTGCTTTATAAAACTCTATGTTTTGAATTCTACGCTCTGCGTTGCACACCGAACCCTTTTATTACTGAAAAACAGGATAAGCGGCGCTCCCGGCTCTTCGTCTTGTTGCGAAACCGTCAGTTACGGTAAATCGCCCGAGAGAAAAATAAATTGCTTTTCGGAAAATTTAAAATATTGTCCGATCGTTTCGGAAATATTCATGGCGGGAAAAACATCAAGAGGTTTGACATTTTGGATTCGGCGCGCGCTCTTCTTTGCGTTCTGCGCCTTTTTGCTGTTCCAGCTTCAGTATGTGCTTCGAGTCGCCTGGTTCGGCTACTTCAATCCGGCAAGCACCCCTTATATCCGAAGCGAAGCCGTCAGACTCTCCGAATCCGGCAAGCCGATCCGTTACGAATGGGTCGATTACCGCAACATTTCCCCCTGGGTCCCGAAGGCCGTTATTGCCGCCGAGGACGCCAACTTTATGGAGCATTCGGGCGTTGACTGGAGTGCCGTATTTACGGCATTTACCCGAAACGTCATCGACGGGAAGAGGTCTCCCGGCGGCTCGACACTGACTCAGCAAACCGTCAAAAACCTGATTCTTTCGCATGAGCGCTCGTACCGAAGAAAAATAGAGGAGATTTTTCTCTCATCACTGACCGAGTGCTTATGGTCAAAAAAGCGGATTCTTGAGGTCTATCTCAATATTGCTGAATTCGGCAACGGAATTTTCGGCATTCAGGCCGCCTCGCGTCATTACTTCGGCAAAAGCGCGAAATATCTGACGAGAAGACAGGCAGAATGGCTTGCAGCGATTCTTGCAAGTCCCAAACAATATGAATCTCGAAAAATGACGCCGTTTCTCCATCAACGACTTGAGAGAATCCGCAACGACCTATACTTTGTACGCACGCCCCGTTGAGCGTTACTCTGCGTTTTCTACCGTCCCGCCCATCTCTTCCAACCAGAGCGACTGAATAAGACCGCAGGCACTCTGTTCGATATCCGCATCGAACGGATGGTTAAGCGCATCCTGAAAGACCGTCGGCAAAACACCGCCGCAGGCTTCGCAAACATGCAGGCGATGCAATTTATCTTCATCGGCGCAGAGATACTGCAATTTATCGGCATCTCTCTGACCGCAAAGACCGCAACGTCGTCTCTCATACGGCCAGGCCGTACCGCAACAAGCACAGAACAGCCGTCTCTCGTGACCGCAGTTTTCTGAAGTATCGATAATTTGAGACAGAGATGCAGGCTGACCGCAGGTCGGACACTTAAACGAATTCGCCGGAACTTCTTCCCTGCTC
>CAZNBL010000096.1:0-4141 GCA_964571375.1 uncultured Burkholderiaceae bacterium | reverse complement strand
GGACTGTTATGCCGACAGTTCTGACAGCATCAACGAACAGATACTCAGAGGTATTCTCGTGAAAAAAACTCTTTGTGCTTTGACACTCTCTGCTATGACACTTACCGCCTGCGCAGGTTTCACTGCTTCGGAAATTTCCGTTAAAGAACTTTCTGCCCATTCCTGGATGTCCGACGTTAAGGTCAACGAATCCTGCGAGATTCCTCCGCTTCTCACCTTTACCGCCGACGGCAAGATCTCGGGTGAGCCGGGTTGCAACAATCTCTTCGGCGAATACAAAATCGGCAAAAACGGCGAATTCCGTTTTGAAAACTTAGGCCTTACACGCAAGCTCTGCGCCAAGCCCTATATGCAGCAGGAAAGAGAATTCATGGCCATGATCGAAGCAACACGCTTTGCCCAAAAGGACGGCGACAAGATTGTTTTCCTCGATCAGAACAAGAAGCCGCTCGGCGCCATTGTTCCCGAAAAGGCCGGTGCCTGCCTGTAATTTAAGGCAAACCGAATAAAACAGGCTGTTGCATTAGCAACAGCCTTTTGTTTTTTAAAGGAAAAGGGCCGGATTGAACCGACCCTTCTCTATTCATTAATGCGCTGCTTCCCAGCTGGCACCGACACCGACTTCGGCTAAGAGCGGAACATGAAGTTCGGCAACCGAATTCATGATTTCCGGAAGTTTCACCTTCACGATTTCCACTTCATCTTCAGGCACTTCGAGAATCAGTTCGTCGTGTACCTGAAGGATCATGCGGCTCTTAAGACCGGAAGTCTGAAGCCATTCATCGACTTTGAGCATCGCCATCTTGATAAGGTCGGCGGCAGTGCCCTGCATCGGAGCGTTGATCGCTGCTCTCTCGGCCGCGGCTCGGCGCGGACCGGCGGCATGGATTTCCGGCAGATAGAGTCTGCGTCCGAACACGGTTTCCACAAAACCCTCTTCGCTTGCCTTGGCACGGATCTCATCCATATAACGGCGCACGCCGGGGAAGTGTTCGAAATAGCGTTCGATATAGTTCTTAGCCTCGACTCGTTCGATACCGAGGTTCTTAGCCAGACCGAATGCACTCATGCCGTAAATGAGACCGAAGTTCACAACCTTGGCGATTCGTCTCTGATCGGGCGTCACTTCTTCGGGCTTGATACGGAAGACTTCCGCCGCAGTCGTGCGGTGAATGTCCATACCGTTTCGGAAGGCATCGATAAGACCCTTGTCGCCCGAGAGGTGCGCCATGATACGAAGTTCGATCTGGCTGTAGTCGGCGCTGATAATGCGGCATCCCTTTTCAGCGACAAAAGCTTCGCGGACTCTTCTGCCCTCTGCGGTACGAACCGGAATGTTCTGAAGGTTCGGGTTGGTGGAAGAAAGTCTGCCTGTTACTGCTACAGCCTGCTCAAAAGTTGTATGCACGCGGCCGTCCTTGGCGTCCGCCATCTTCGGCAGCTTATCGGTGTAAGTCGAAATCAGCTTGGTCAAACCGCGGTACTCAAGTGCGAGCTTGGCAAGCGGATAGTCGAGCGCAAGTTCGCTCAAGACTTCTTCGCTGGTGGAGTAAGAACCGCTGGCGGTCTTCTTAGGCTTCGTACCCGCCATCACGGCGCCCATCTTTTCAAAGAGTACTTCGCCGAGCGCCTTCGGACTCGAGAGCTTGAAGACTTCGCCTGCGACGTTATAAGCATCGGTTTCGATACGTTCGACTGCTTTGGTGAGTTCCGCAGTCTGTTCGTTAAGCAGCGCAGAGTCGATCAGCACACCGTTTTCTTCCATGCGGTAAAGCACGGAACTTAACGGCAGTTCGATCGAGCGATAAATCTTGGTGAGTTCCTCGGAAGCCTCAATGGATTTACCGAGCAACAGGTGCATTTCATAAATGCTCCATGCACGCTCGAATGCGTAATCAGCCGCGGCCTGCAGGGAAACATCCTTAAAGGCAAGCTTCTTGACGCCCTTGCCGAGAAGCGCTTCTTCGCTTGTAATTTCAGTCTTAAGCCAATGCGAGCAAAGCTTATCCAACGCCTTGGATCGATGAGCTTCATACACATAGCTCTGAAGCAGTACGTCGTCGGCGATCCCCTTTAACTGAATACCGCTGTTGTTGAGCGCGTGACGGGTTGTCTTAGCATCGTAGAAAACCTTCGGGGTTTCAGAAGCGAACCATGCGCCGAAGATTTTAGAAGCTTCTTCTGCAGAAAGTCCTTCGGAAACAATGAGTTCTCGAGACACCGGTACATAGAAGGCATCCGTTTCGGTTGTGATACAGAAGCCGCTCACAAGCATCTGTTGCTGAGCTTCTCCGTCAATTAAAAGATAGACGGCAGCCTTTTTACCTTCGAGCTTTTTGACAGCTTCTTTGGCTTCATCTGTATTACGGATTACGCAAAGAGCCGGTTTGGAAAGCACTGTTTCGACAACTTCGGGTTCAGCAACGACTTCCGGTGCAGCTTCTTCGACAAATCCGAAAAGATCGCCCATCGGTGCGGGAGCCGGTTCAGCCTTGGGAGCCGGTGCTCGGACAGCGGAAGCGCCCGCAGGCAACTTCAGTTCATTGGCCCAGCGGCGGAACTCCAGATCGTTGAAGAAATGGTAAAGCGCTACGACATCGGGTTCCTGTGCTTTGAGATCCTCAAAGGAAGAAACGTAACCGGTGAGATCTACGTCGGTTCGGATTGTGACGAGGTCCTTCGCCGTCGGAAGGAACTCGGCGCCTTCTCTCAAGCTTTCGCCGATCTTGCCCTTGACCTTATCGGCGTTGGCAATCAGATTTTCGACGGTACCGTATTCGGAAACCCACTTGGCGGCAGTCTTCGGGCCGCACTTACGCACACCCGGAACGTTATCGACCGTATCGCCCATGAGCGCGAGATAGTCGATGATATGTTCGGGCGGAACACCGAACTTGGCGATAACGCCGTCACGGTTCATCCAGGTATTTTCCGCACCCATCGTGTTGATAAGGCGGATATTCTTTTCAACGAGCTGAGCGTAGTCCTTGTCGCCGGTTGCAATGACAACATCGAGACCCTCGGCCGCGGCCTTCTTGGCAATTGTGCCGATCGTATCGTCAGCTTCGACGCCGGGAACCTGCAGAAGCGGTACACCTACCTTACGGATAGCTTCGAAAACCGTTTCGATCTGGCATCTTAAGTCTTCCGGCATCGGAGGACGGTTGGCCTTGTACTCCGGATAAATTTCATGGCGGAAAGTCTTGCCTTTCGGATCGAATACGCAGGCGATGTAATCGGTCGGCACATCTTCGCGAAGCGTCTTCATCATCGATAAGAAGCCGCGTACCGCACCCGTGGGGCGGCCGTCCTTGGTGGTGAGCGGCGGCAGCGCATGATAAGCACGGAAAAGGAAGTTGGATGCGTCAATGAGCAGGATGGTTTTCAAAGCTTTTCTCGTCTAAATATAAGTTTCTCTGCCTTGCTTCGTCACAAGGCATCACGCCGTCATTTACACGACGTTTTCAAGTATTCCGACATTGTAGTGGTTCGGGGCAATTTCAGTCGGAGAAAACAGTGAAATTATTTTGAATCGGGCAATTCAAGCTGGCCTTCAAACGGCGATCCGTCAGGGATAACGTAGTTCCTTATCTCAAAATCAGCGTCTTCGAATTCATAAAGCGATTGTTCATCGCTGTAATAGTAGGAAAGAGTGAGACTTTTTTGAACCAAATCATTAATTTTCTCTATCTCTTCTTCGGTCAATACCTCTGATGCGGATGCTCCTTCTCTTACCTTTGCAGCTCGTCTTCACTGACATGAATGATCGAAAGTTCATCCATAAAACCGCCGAAAACTGCTCCTTTAATAATTTCACCTTCCATTTCGGATTTAGCAACATGCTCGCACGGAGAATCGGCAATCTCTTCACAATCACAATCAAAATCTATTTCAATACCGCTTTTCTCGTGAATCATAAAACCCCTCTTTTATATTCCGATATCTCGGATATTGCCCGTTGTGAGCCTGCCGGCGGGAAAAGTCATACTTACGGGAAACCTCTGTACCGAGAGTACCATTAAAGGATTTCCCCGAGAACATATAACCCGATTCGTTCGCTGATTAATGTTCAGAAATAGATTCCTATATTATCGTTGTTACTTATATAACATAGTAAATTTACTTAATTAGTTCTTTGTAT
>CAZNBL010000095.1:0-4153 GCA_964571375.1 uncultured Burkholderiaceae bacterium | reverse complement strand
TTAAAGCACAAGCATCAGGAAGACTGCGAGCGGCAGTACTGCGACCTGAGCGTCGATACGGTCGTAAACACCGCCGTGACCCGGCAGCAGATTGCTCGAATCCTTGATGCCGGCGCTTCGCTTCAATGCGCTTTCAAAGAGGTCGCCGGCGATCGAGAAGACCACGACGACAAAGAGAATGAGGGAGGCGGCAAGGCTGCCTGCCTTACCGAGAAGCTCGTTCGACCAGAGGTTTAATTCCGGAGCATAGATCTTCAGAATCCAGGCAATGGCGATCACGAGCACGACGGCACCGACAGCGCCCGACCAAGTCTTCTTCGGGCTGATACCGACCGCCATCTTGGGGCCGCCGCAGGTACGGCCGACGAAGTAAGCACCGACGTCGGCAATCCAGACGACGCAGAGTACGGAAAGCATATAGACGATGCCGCCCGCTTCCGACGTAAAGAGCCACAGAAGGCTGTACCAGGATGCGGGAACCATAATCCAGGCAAGAACGCTGCCGAGCGCTTTCGGCACGACCCAGCCCGGTGTGCGCTTAACGATCACCGCGGCTGTTAAGAACGTCCAGATAAGGGTTGCGAGACCCGTAATCGCAGTCATCGCACAAGTTGAAGCAGCCGGATTCATAGACTCCGGCGCAAACCATTCGAGCCCGTAGAGCACTGCAGCCGTTGCTGCGCCGCAGACACCTGCCGCATAAGTATTCCAGCCGCAGATTCTCAGCCACTCCCAGAGGCAGCAGCCCATCGCAACGGCGGCAAGCGCCAGAAATGCCATCGGCGAAATATAAAGCGAGGCGATGATGGCGGCCAGAAGAATGACGGCCGTAATAATTCTCTGCTTCAACATAACAAACCCTTTCCGGGCCCCGCAGGGCCCTTTTCAATTAGCTTCGCTTCAGAGCTGTTCGCTCGTCTTGCCGAAGCGTCTTTCTCTCGATGCGTACCAGTCCAAAGCCTTTTCAAATTCGGCTTCGTCAAAGTCCGGCCACAGCACCGGCGTGAAATACATTTCGCTGTATGCGCACTGCCACAGCAGGAAGTTGCTGATGCGGACCTCGCCGCTCGTGCGGATAAAGAGATCCACGTCGCCGGCGTCCGAGAGCTGCACTTCTCTTGCAACCATCGCTTCGTCGATTTCGTCAGCGGATACACCGCTCTCGACGATGCGTCTTACTGCTTCCGCAATATCCCAGCGGCCGCCGTAATTGGCGCAGATATTGAGCGTCATGCCCGTACAACCGGCGGTTTCCGCGTGAGCTTCGGCAATGCGGTTTCTGAGCGCCTCGGAAAATGCCGAAAGGTTGCCGATCAGGCGCACCCTCACCCCGCTCTTCTTCAATGCCGGAATCTCTTTTTCAAGAGACACCAGGAAGAGATTCATCAGGGCTTCGACTTCGTCCTTGGGACGGTTCCAGTTTTCGCTCGAGAACGCAAACAGCGTCAGGTGAGATACTCCGGCCGCAAAGGCTGCTTTGATCACTTTGCGGACCGACTCAACCCCCTTCTTATGACCGGCAACGCGGGGCAGGAAGCGCTGCTTTGCCCAGCGTCCGTTTCCGTCCATAACAACAGCCACGTGACGGGGGACCGAAACACGTGGCTTTGGCGTTTTATCGCACATATCGTCGTTTAAAACGATTGAAGACTTATACCGTCATCACTTCTTTGTCTTTAGCTGCGACGAGTGTATCGACTTCGGCGATGTACTTGTCGGTGAGCTTCTGGATGTCAGTCTGTGCACGACGTTCGTCGTCTTCGCTGATTTCCTTTTCCTTAAGAAGTGCGGCAACCTTGTTGTTGGCGTCGCGGCGAAGGTTACGGATAGCAACCTTGGCGTCTTCACCTTCGGAGTGAACAACCTTGGTGAGTTCGCGGCGGCGTTCTTCTGTCAGCGGGGGCATCGGAACACGGATGATGTCGCCGCTGGTAGCCGGGTTCAGGCCGAGGTCGGAATTACGGATTGCCTTTTCAACGATGGCAACCATCTTCTTTTCCCAGGGCTGAACGGTGATGGTGCGGGCATCGGCGAGACCGAGCTGAGCAACCTGACCGATCGGTGTGGGGCTGCCGTAGTAGTCGACGGTGATGTGGTCGAGAAGACCTGTGTGAGCACGGCCCGTACGGATCTTCATGAAGTTTTCCTTGAGAGTTTCAATGGTGCGCTTCATGTGATGTTCGGACTGAGTGTAGATTTCCTTAATCATTTTTGACCTTTAATAGACTTCTGTTGTCTGCGGTGCGAGGCTTGCCGCCGCACACGCTCTGTACATAAAAATTCTTTTCGGCTCGCCGTAAAAGCGCGGAAAATCCGCCGCAACCGGCTTATTTACGAGAATATAGCACGGCTCGATAAAACGCATATATCCGCATGTGCAAGAAAATATGGATTCGGCCGTATTCCCCTTGTTTTGAAGGCAAAAAAAACGATCCCGCTTTACCCTTGCGGGAAAAGCGGGACCGTTCCTCGAATCAATATCAGAGGTGAATCAGCGTACCTTCATCAAGACCCTGAACCACGCGCTTTAAGGCGCCCGGCTTATGGAGATTGAATACGCGGATCGGCATTTCCTGGTCACGGCACAGCGTAAAGGCTGTGGCATCCATGATCTTCAGGTTCTTCACGATAGCCTCGTCAAAGGTAAGTTCCTTATAGAGCTTGGCATCGGGATCCTTTCTCGGGTCGGCTGTGTAAACACCGTCGACCTGAGTAGCCTTGAGCACTGCATCGGCGCCGATTTCGGCACTTCTGAGAGCTGCGGCTGTATCGGTTGTGAAGAACGGATTGCCGGTACCTGCAGCAAAAATCACGATGCGGCCTTTTTCAAGGTGACGCAGGGACTTGCCGCGGATGTACGGTTCGGCAACCTGATCGATGCTGAGCGCACATTGTACGCGGGCGTCGAGACCGAGCTGACCGAGAATGTCCTTAAGAGCCATAGCGTTCATACATGTGGCAAGCATACCCATGTAGTCGCCTGTAGCACGGTCCATACCGGTAGAGCCGAGTGCAACGCCGCGGAAAATGTTGCCGCCGCCGACCACAATGGCCACCTGAACCCCAAGGTCCGCTACAGACTTGATCTCGTGAGCGATTGTCAGCAGGGTATCCTTGTTGATGCCGAAAGCGCTCGAACCCATCAGGGCTTCGCCGGAGAGCTTCAGCAGAATACGTTTATATGCTTTCTGGGATTCTTCGACCATTTTGCCAACTCCTCTAAAAATTAATTGCGGGCAGCAGCAGCCTGAGCAGCAACTTCTGCAGCGAAGTCGTTAGCGCGCTTTTCCATGCCTTCGCCGACGACGTACAGTGTGAATGTAGTAACTGTAGCACCGTTAGCCTTAAGAAGCTCGCCGACGCTCTTCTTGTCGTCCTTGACGAACGGCTGGGAAAGAAGAGTGATTTCCTTGAGGAACTTCTGAACTGTACCTTCGGCGATACGTTCGAGCATTGCTTCGGGCTTGCCGTTTTCACGAGCCTTTTCGATAGCAACGGAGCGTTCCTTGGCGATCAGTTCGGGATCGATACCTTCGGCGGAGAGAGCCTTCGGCTTGGAAGCAGCGATGTGCATAGCAACGTCGTGAGCAACTTCTTCGTTGCCGCCGACGATATCAACGAGAACGCCGATCTTGGCGCCGCCGTGGATGTATGTGGAGAGCTTGCCCTGAGCAGCGATAACCTGGAAGCGGCGGACGGAGATGTTTTCACCGATCTTGCCGACGAGAGCCTTACGGACTTCTTCAACTGTGGTGCCTGCGAGCGGCAGAGCAGCCAGAGCGTCGACGTCAGCCGGCTTCTGTGTAGCAACGATCTTGGCAACTTCGTCAGCGAAAGCAACGAATTCCGGGTTCTTGGCAACGAAGTCGGTTTCGGAGTTCAGTTCAACGATAGCACCTGTGTTGGTAGCTTCGTCGATGTAAACAGCGACAACGCCTTCGGCAGTAACGCGGGCAGCAGCCTTAGTAGCCTTGTTGCCGAGCTTGACGCGAAGGATTTCTTCAGCACGTGCGAGATCGCCTTCAGCTTCTGTGAGGGCCTTCTTGCATTCCATCATCGGAGCGTCAGTCTTTTCGCGAAGTTCCTTGACCATTGCGGCGGTAATAGCAGCCATTGTTCTTCCTTAATATAAAAGAGTTTGATTCGAAAAAAG
>CAZNBL010000094.1:0-4176 GCA_964571375.1 uncultured Burkholderiaceae bacterium | reverse complement strand
TCATTGCCGGCATGAGCCTAAGAGGCTTTTCCATCGCCTATACGGCCGGTTGGGAAAGCACCTGGTTATCCGATAAGCCGGAAGCCGTTCTGACCGTCTTGAATTTCTTCTACGGCTGGGTGCCGTTTGCCGATACGGCTCTCACTGTCTCCGAAGTGAAAGCCATGCAGTTTGTCGGCAGCCAAACGGGTGCCGCAGGCGCCCCGTGGATGATTGCGATCATGGCGTCGGCCGTAATTTTTGTGGTTGTTCCGCGCCTTATTCTTGCCGCTGCCGCAGCGCTGCGACAGAGAAGAGCCGCAAACAACCTCGCATTGAATTTAAATCAGCCTTATTTCGTCAACCTAATCCGTCAGTGGCGGGGAAAGAAAATGAACATTCAGGTAATTCCCTTTGCAACCGCATTTTCTCCGGCAGAAAAGTCCGGTCTCGAGACGATCGCTTCCGAACTCGGTCTCGGCGCACCGGCTTTCGATCTCGCCGAAACCGTCTTTGAGGACGATAAGCTCCCGCCGCTCAAGGGAGAAAGCGAATGTTGGGCGGTATTTTCGATGGGTGCCACAGGAGAGAGCGACGTTCAGGGCGTTTTTATCGAAGAATTAAAGAAGCTTTGCAAGAAGCAGAATGTGCTGCTTCGCGTGTTCGTCAACTCCGCTTCCTTTGAAAAGCGCTTCTCAGCCGTCCCCGCACGCATCGAAGAGCGCGCACGTTCTTGGACGGAGTTCCTTAAAGCGCACGACGTTCACTTTGCTATAGTTAATTTTGAAAAGCCGGACCGTGTGTCTGAGGCGTTCGGCGCATAAAGCATTAAGAAGGATTCACAATGAAACAGGACTTGCAGAGAATCAATCTCTCGCTGGTTAGTCACACCAATGTCGGCAAGACCACATTGGCCCGCACTCTGCTCGGCCGCGATATCGGAGAGGTCGAAGACCGCTCGCATGTTACGACCGAGCCCGAAGACTATGTCTTGGTCCGCTCGCCCGACGACAACGAACTCATTCTCTGGGATACCCCGGGATTCGGCGACAGCGTGCGTCTTGCAAAACGTCTCGAAGGCCGCTCCAACCCGATCGGCTGGTTTACAAGCGAGGTCTGGGACCGTTTTGCTTCTAAAGCTCTCTGGCTCAACCAGCAGGCTTTAAAGCATGTCAGAGACAAGTCCAATATTCTTCTTTATCTCGTCAACGCAAGCGAACCGCCGGAATCCATTCCGTACGTCAAAAGCGAAATGCAGATCCTCAATTGGATCGGCAAACCCGTGATCGTACTTTTAAACCAGATGGGTGAAGTCCGACCGCTCGAAGAGGAAATGCAGGAAGTCAATCTCTGGAAGGACTTCTTAAAGGACTATCCGCATATCAAAGCGGTATTGCCGCTCGATGCGTTCGCACGCTGCTGGGTACAGGAATACGAACTTTGGAATCAGATCGAAGAGGCGCTGCCTGAAAAAGACCGTCCGACGTTCGATGCGATCCGCACGACCTGGATCCGGGGCAAGCAGGCGGTTTACGCTTCGAGTGTCGAAGCGATGGCTTCTTACCTCGTCAAACTCACCAACGACAAAGAAACGCTTCAGAGTCAGTCGCTTATCGAACGCTTAAAAGCTGTCGGCAGAACCTTGGGCTTTATTAAAAAGGATCTGAACGGCGCGGTCGAAGACGCTCAGATTGCGCTGTCGACGCGCGCAGCCGACAACCTCTGCTCTCTGACGCAGCGCCTCATCAACATCAACGGCTTGGAAGGCGACGGCGTCAAGGGTGAAATTCTCCGACGCTTAAAGACCGACTGGAATACCGAAGAAACGCTTGATCCTACAGCGGGCGCCCTTTTCGGCGCGGTAGCGGGCGGCGCTGTCACCGGTCTTGCCGCAGACTTGGCCGCAGGCGGCCTCTCTTTGGGTGCGGGCACTATCGGCGGCGCCATCGCCGGAGCCTTGGGCGGCGCGGGCGTAACCGCTGCCTACAACGTCCGCAAGGGTAAAAAGGAAAACATTATTTCCTGGAGCGCTTCTGCCGTCGAAGGGTTCGTCGTCGAAACCGTACTCCTTTATCTTGCGATTGCCCATTTCGGCCGAGGCCGCGGTCACTGGGAGCAGAGCGAGTCTCCCGCCTTCTGGAAAGAAACCGTCGAAAACGTACTCAAAGATCAGAGTGTCGACTTCAAAGCTGTCAAAGAACGTGCTCAGTCCGCCGATCAGCTCACCGCCGAATACACCAGGATTCTGGACAACGTCTGCCGCGATACCTTCAAAGCACTCTACAACGTTTCCATTTAACCGAAAGTATTTCGATATCCGCCCTGTTTTGCACCGCCGTAAAACAGGGCGTTTTTATATCGCTTCATGATTTTCCACCCCTTCGGCAAATACGGGTAAATTCAGTTCAACTTAACTTGGAAAAGAAAACGTCTTTTAATAGCAACAAAAAAGCAAGACTTTTCCTAGAAAATTCCGCATTATGAAAACTTGAGCGCCTAAGCGGAATTTAAAAATTTTCTTACTTCCTTTCGCTTGTTAAGCCGTCAAAGATTTTTTTAAAAGTCTAGAATTAGCGCAGGAAGATAAGCGATTCAGCGCTTATCTGATATGACGAAACAAAAGGCTAAACAATCATCATGACTGATAAGTGCGCTCACGAAACCCGCGGTGTTGACAGACTTCGCAACCCGTGGCTCAACCGCGGTTCTGTTTTCACCGAACAAGAACGTGACCAATACGGTCTTAGAGGTCTTCTCCCTCCGAGAGTCTCTACATTCGACGAACAGGTTGACCGTTTGACAGAAGTCATCGGCAATACTGCCGAACCGCTTAACAAGTACCTCATCCTCGAAGGCGTTCACGCCTCCGACGAAGCCCTGTACTTCGAACTCATCAAGAAGAACATCGACGACTACCTTCCGATCATCTACACACCGACGGTCGGCGAAGCCTGCCAGAAGTTCAGTCATATTTTCCGCTATGCCCGCGGTCTTTATGTCACAGCCGAAGACAAGGGCCGTGTCCGTGAACTCGTTAAGAACGTTCCGAACCACGACGTAGACATCATCGTTGTCACAGACGGCAGCCGAATCCTCGGTCTCGGCGACCTCGGTATCAACGGTATGGGTATTCCTATCGGCAAGCTCGCTCTCTACACAGCCTGCGCCGGTGTCAACCCGCAGCGTGCTCTGCCGGTCACTCTCGACGTCGGCACCAACAACGAAGACTTCCTGAAGGATCCGCTCTACATGGGTCTTCGCCACAAGCGTATCGACGAAGAGTCCTACCACGCTCTTATCGAAGAATTCGTTGCTGCTGTCCGCGAACGCTGGCCCAATGTTGTCATCCAGTTCGAAGACTTCCAGAACACACACGCTTACGAGCTCCTCGGCCGTTGGGAAAACCGTATCCCCTGCTTCAATGACGACATCCAGGGTACCGCTTCCGTGTCCGTCGCAGGTCTCTTCTCCTGCATGCGTGCACTGAAGACAAAGCTCTCCGATCAGCGCATCCTCTTCTTGGGTGCCGGCTCCGCCGCTACCGGTATTGCCAACCTGATCGCAGACGCCATGACCGAAGAAGGCATCAGCCGCGAAGAAGCTCTCAAGAAGCTCTTCCTCTTCGACTCCAAGGGTCTTGTTACCTGCAACCGTCCGGGCAACCTCCAGGATTCCAAGAAGCCGTTCGCTCACGACGTGGCCGACACAGCTTCCTTCCTCGAAGCCGTCAAGCAGCTCAAGCCGACAGCCATCTTCGGTCTGTCCGCTCAGCCGGGTGCATTCGATCGCGAAATCATCGAAGAAATGGCTCGTATCAACGAACGCCCGATGATCTTTGCTCTCTCCAACCCGACATCCAAGGCCGAATGTACAGCCGCTCAGGCTTACGAATGGACCGAAGGCCGCGCACTCTTCGCATGCGGTTCTCCGTTCGCTCCGGTCTCTGTCAACGGTAAGACATACGTTCCGCGTCAGGGCAACAACCACTACGTCTTCCCGGGTATCGGTCTCGGCGCAATCTTCACCCGCTCCAAGCTCATCCCGAACGAAGTGTTCCTGGTCGGTGCCAAGCGCCTTGCTTCCCTCGTCAGCGAATCCGATCTTCAGAACGGCTCCCTCTATCCGCCGCTCTGCGAAGTCCGTGCTATCGCTGCCGAAGTCGGTACAGCCGTTGCCGAATATCTCTTCGATAAGGGC
>CAZNBL010000093.1:0-4194 GCA_964571375.1 uncultured Burkholderiaceae bacterium | reverse complement strand
CTTCGAATCAGAAAAAACATCACAAACCAAATCAATTTCGGCACAACAGCCTCCGTAAAACTCGACGGAAGCAGTCTAGAAAGCAGAAATTGCAGACAGGGCCGAAAACCCGTCCGAAATGACTCTCAGGATCGCTTTGCTGACACATTGACGGGGTTTTCTTCCTTTGCGTCTTTTTCTCCCGCCCAAAATACGGCACAACTGAAATCAGAACTGCCGGAGATACCCATGAACCAAGAGAACGCCGTGATCTTCGATCTGGACGGAACCCTCTGCGACGATTCGCTTCGCAGACCGCTGCTCAACGGGGGCGGCTGGAGCCGATACTATGAAAACGTCAAAAACGATCCGCCGATTCAGGAAACGGTCTCCTTTGCGCGAACCCTGATGCGGGACGGCTTCCGCCTTATTTTTGTGACCGGACGACCGGAATCGACTCGCAGCGATACCGAATACTGGCTCCGCAGTCACATCATCGGCCCCTTTGACGAACTCACGCTGTTCATGAGACGTAATGACGAATTTGCCTTGACCGAAGTTCGGTTAAAAGAAGGATTCGCTCAGAGAGTCCGCTCGTCCTGCCGCATCAAACTTGCTGTCGACTGCAGAAAAGAAGTTGTCGATGCCTATCGGAAACTCGGTATCAGCGCCTGGCTTGCCGACGAGAAAACCTATCCGTCGTACGATCCGCAAAATGCTCCGGAAGGTAAAGAAGTCATTGTTTCTCTCGAAGAAATGCCGCGCCCCGTGTGGCAGATCCGCTCAAAAGCCGACTATGCCGGTTTTCAGAAATTCGGTTTGCTCTGGACAAGAATCCGGGGCGAACTTCTCACCCACTTCAATAAGGTTCGCGCCACCGCCAATTACGTTGTCATCACTCATGACGGTGAACGATACCTCTGCAGTAAAGGACTTCTTGCTTATAAAACTTTTTACCCGGGCGAAAAAGAATACACGCGTATTCCGAGCGGCGACTGCCGGTTGATACATAACGCCGATGACGCTCCGATTGCGCCGCCTGTCGACGGTTATTACTGGCTGTTTTCGGACGCCTGGGAGCCTGTAGCAGGCAAGTACCGGGCTAAAGATCTGCGGGCAAAAATCTGTACGGCAACGTTTTCTGAGGGAGCATGGACCCCGCCTGTTTCGAAATTCAAAGCCCGTATGTCTTCTGTGGTCGAGCGCTATGTTCCGACCGACTTTTTTCCGAGATTGCCACGCTTAAACAACGAACCGATCAGGGCCGACAGAGAAGAAATCGAACGCATCAAATCTTCGCTCGAAACAATGAATATCACCCGCACTGTCCGAGACGGGTTGCTGCGGGCTCTCGACTGCTGTGACAGCGAACTTAAATTCACACACAAAGCTTTCAGAGGAGAGATCCGAGACGAAAATGAAAACCTTCTTCACCCGCCGATGCCTGTCAAACAAAGTCAGCATTGGCTCAGAGAAATGACCCGCTTGGGATGCATCGAACACCGCTTAAGGGATTCGACGATCGTCCGGGAAATATTTCCTAAGTCCTGACATTGTTATGAACCGATTGCCCGAAAATCTCGGGCTTTCTTATCTCTTTTCAGAAATCAAACCAATGTTGTAATCAGGTTGCAAAATGTTGCTCCTACACAACACAAATCTCGACTAGGGTTATACCCGTCAGCCCCCCCCTTTAAACGAGAAGTATTTTTCATATTGTGCGAGTTATTTTTCTTTTTTCTCTGTACGTGAAGCTGATTCGCTGTTTCTGCAAAGTTACGTTGTGGCATGCGCAATCTTGTTTTCGCCCTTGAATGTTGTACTGAAGCCGTAGGTCACGGACCGCACTCACAACAACATATATAGGAAATAAAAATGCAGAAAAACCTTCTTCTGTGCGCAATTGCCGCTGCTGTTGCAATGGCTTCCGGCGCCGCTACGGCTGCTCCCGACTTCACCGTTTACGGCAAGATCGATACCGGTATCTGGGCTCACAAAACTTCCGGTCATAAAGATCAGAATGCAACCAAGTCTACGATCGTTGAAATGGCCGGCGGTATTACCGGCGGCTCCCGTTGGGGTATCAAAGGTACCGAAGAACTCGGTAACGGATACAGCGTAGGCTTCCGCCTTGAAGAAGGTTTCAACTCCGATGACGGCAGTTATGCATCCAACTCCACAGGCCGTGCATTCGGTCGTGACTGCTTCCTTGATTTCACAGGTCCCTTCGGTAATGTCCGAATCGGCCGTACCGGCGCTCTGGCAAGCGGTAACGGTCCGACAGGCATCATGGGACGAGTCTCTCCCTTCAGCATTACTTGGAAGGACGCCGCACTCACCAAAGTATTCTCCGGCAATATTTCAGCTCGTATCGATAACTCCATTACCTATCAGACGCCGAACTTCTCCGGCCTGACCGGTTTCGTTCAGTACTCCAACGGTATCGATGGTGACGACGCTGTCCGCGACTCCCAGAAAGACCGTTATCTGGCTGTCGGTGCCGCATACCATGCAGGAGCTCTGCGCTTAGTTGCCGTATTCGACAACATGTTCTACAACAACAAGCTCGATCCGGACAGAAGCCCGACATACCAGCGCACCCTGAAGGATCAGCGTACTTATAACTTCGGCGGCAGCTATAACTTCGGCGGTACCCGTGTTTATGCCGGCTATCAGTACGGTGAAAACGTAGTCAAACCGAAGACACTTACCGACAAACTCGTCAAGAACGCCAAGGCCAGTACGACACGTAACAATATGGGCCAGCAAGAAGGCTATACCACCAATGCTTATACACTCGGCACAAGCATCAAGCTTGCAGGCGGCGAACTCAAGGGTGTTGTAGGTCACAGCACGGGTAAGCGCAGCTGGCAGGATCAGGAATTCAAGGTTTATCAGGCCGCTCTCGGTTACCTCTATCCGATGAGCAAGAGCACCTCTGTTTACGGCGGTGTCCAGTTCCTGCGTGTCGATACTGAAAACTCTACCGACGAACGTCACGAACGCGAACGCGGTGCCTTCATCGGTATGGTCCACAACTTCTGATCAATACGCATAATTTAGTCTCCGTTTGATCCTTGTCTCCCCGGTTCCGTCCGGGGAGATTTTTTTGCGTCTCATTCTGTCGCAACATAGTTCAAAATAGACTCCGGACACAATTGAACTACGTAAGGATCCGCTTATGATCGGCGCCGTTATCGGTGACATTGTCGGCTCACGCCTTGAAAAACAAAATCCGAAAACCAAAGACTTCGAGCTCTTTAGCGGACTCAGCACCTATACCGACGACTCCGTGATGAGTCTTGCGGTCTGCGAAGCGCTTCTTAAGTCTGAAAACGACCGGGACAGACTCGGTGAATACGCAGTCGAATCGATGAGAAGATTCGGGAAACAATTTGAGCTCTGCGGTTTCGGTCATATGTTCAAGCAGTGGCTGAAGTCTCCCGATCCTCAGCCCTACGGCAGTTACGGCAACGGTTCTGCAATGAGAGTCAGCGGCTGCGCCTATGCAGCAAATTCACTGGAAGAAGTGATCGGGCTTTCAAAAGCTGTCACCGAGGTCACTCACAATCACCCCGAAGGCATTAAAGGCGCGGAAGCTGTAGCCGTCTGCGCTTATCTCGCCCGCACCGGAGCCGGTAAAGAAGAAATCCGAGAACACGTGCTCAGGCACTACTACAACATCGATTTCACGCTTGATGAAATCCGTCCCTCTTACAAAACTGATGTCTCCTGTCAGGGCAGTGTTCCTCAGGCACTCGAAGCTTTTTTTGAGTCGGAGGATTTTGAAGACGCGATTCGAAACGCCGTTTCCATCGGCGGCGACAGCGATACGATCGCTGCGATGACGGGTTCGATAGCCGAAGCCTACTACGGCGTACCCGTTGAACTCAGAGAAAAGGCGACGGAATTTCTCGATGAAAAATTGATTGATATTCTGAAAGAATTCGAAGCTAAGTATCCGCCGAAAATCTTAAGAAACAGAGATCAATAACCGAAAAAAGGCGGCCGACAATTTAAGTCGCGCCGCCTTCTTTTTGCCGATGAATTACTAAACCTTTTCGGCCTTGCCTTCATCGATTTTTACCGCTGTGCATTTCTTTACCGGAAACGCTTTGCCGCTTAAAAGCACATCGTTCCAGTCAATTCCCTTAGATTCCTCGGGAATCGCATCCGAAGGCAGCAGCACAACGGCGAGAACGCCCTCTTCCGAGA
>CAZNBL010000092.1:0-4310 GCA_964571375.1 uncultured Burkholderiaceae bacterium | reverse complement strand
CAGTACGTCGGCGTCTTTCGGAATCTTGAATTCATACTGAGACGCCGTATTTCCGGCGCCGGTTTTCAGGTTTTCAAAGGTAAGCGTGCTGGTTTCGCCGAGACTGCCTGTGAATTTAAGTTTTGCGGGCAACCCGTCTTTAAATCCGATAAAGACTTCGGAGAAAGCTGCGTCGGGTTCCTTGGCCTCGAGCTTCACCCAGTCGTAACCGTCGGACGCAGGTTCATCCGAAACAATCCAATCGCGCTTCAAGTCGCTCTGACCGAAAAGAACGGAAGCGGGACTTGCAGGAATCGCCCCCTTTAAGCGGCGCACCGTCACCTGATTCAAGTCTTTATCCCAGATCCAAAGCGTCTTGCCGTTACTGACAATTCTCTGTTCATAAGGTGTTTCATACTCCCAGACAAATTTGCCCGGACGGGAAAAAGCGAACACGCCGGTACTCGGACCGTCGAGCAGTTTCCCGGATTTATCGACAACCGTCTGATCGAAAGAACCTTCGGCGGAACTGACATTATTTAAAAATTTCTGCAGCTCTTCGCTGCCGCCAGCCATCAGTACCGTAGGCAAAAATCCCAAAGAGAGAAAAATTAACTTCCTGAACATATTCCTAACCCTTGTGCTACAGGCATTTTAGCCGTAACAGCGGATCGGCTGAGCAAGCAATCGTTTCAAGATGCGGGAAAATTTACAGCTCCGAGGTGAAAAAGTCCCGATATTTTGATAAGCTACGCGCCATGCAAATAACCTTTCGAAACCTGAGAAGCTTCAGGCGCTTTGTTGCGCCCGCTACGGACACACGACGTGCCCGAGGTTATTGTTTTTCTAAAACGGCTGCCCGTAACGGGGGAGCCGTTTTTTTTGTATACAGTCCGAGGAAATAAAAACAAATGCAGCAACCCACACCTTTGACAATTCGCTCGATGATCGAGCCGATTATTAAACGTAACGGCGGCTGGGTGAACACACACGCCCACGCAGACCGTGCTTTCACGCTGAGCCACGATGTCCTGCACATGCGCAAGACTTGCACGCTTCAGCAGAAATGGGATGCGCTTGACCGCTTGAAGAGAGAATCGACCGAAGAAGATTTCTACCGTCGCTTCTGCCAGACATTTGAGCTCATGATTTCTCAGGGCGTTACCGCTATCGGCACCTTTGTGGACATCGACCCGCAGAGCCAGGACCGCGCTATCAAGGCAGGTATCCGTGCACGCGAACACTACAAGGATCAGCTCACCGTCAAGTTTGCCAACCAGACTCTGAAAGGTGTTATCGAACCCGAAGCACGCAAGTGGTTCGACATCGGTTCCGAAATGGTCGACATCATCGGTGCTCTTCCCAAGCGTGACGAACGCGACTGGGGCAAGGGCGAAGAAGCCTTCGACATCATTCTCGAAACAGGTAAGCGTTTGAACAAGATGGTTCACGTCCACGTCGACCAGTTCAACGAATCTCTTGAATACGAAACAGAACAGCTCTGCGAAAAGACCATCGAACACGGCATGCAGGGTAAAGTGGTCGCCATTCACGGCATTTCCATTGCCGCCCACTCCCACAAGTATCGTCATCGCCTCTACAACCTGATGAAGGAAGCCGACGTGATGATGGTTGCCTGTCCGACAGCCTGGATCGACACACCGCGTTCCGAAGCCATCGGCCCGATGCACAACTCCATCACTCCGGTTGACGAACTCGTTCCGGCCGGTCTGACCGTTGCTCTCGGTACCGACAACATCTGCGACGCTATGGTTCCCTGGAACAACGGCGACATGTGGCACGAACTCACACTTCTTGCTACAGGCTGCCGATTCGACGAAATGGAAGAACTCGCCAAGATCGCAACCATCAACGGCCGCCGTGTACTCGGTCTGCCGCCGCTGGAAAACACCGATTTCACCATTCAGATTTAATTTGGGAGCGTCTTCATGTTTCAGTCATTCATCGCAAAAGATATTATTGCCGAGCATCTTCTGAACCGCGGCGCTGTCATCTTCCTGATGGACAAGCCGATGCGTCTTAAGTCCGGCCTCATCACTCCGATCTACGTCGACAACCGTATTCTGTCCTCCTACCCCGACACATGGAGAGACGTTATCGAAACGATGGCTTCCAAGATCGAAGAACTCAAGCTCGACTTCGACGTCATCGCCGGCGTTGAAGGTGCCGGTACCGCCCACGGTGCCGCTCTTGCCTATCGTCTCAATGTTCCGTTCGTCACTGTCCGTCAGACAGCCAAGACCTACGGCGACAACAGCCGTATCGACGGTTGCGACGTTAAGGGCAAGAAGGTTCTCATCATCGAAGACCACCTTTCTACCGGTCTGTCTCTGCTCGACGCAGTCAAGACTCTGCGTGACTGCGAAGCTGTCGTTACCGACTGCTTTGCCATCACCAACTTCGATATGCCGGAAACCGAACGCCTCTTCGAAAAGAACGGCGTCCGCGCTCACCAGATGCTTCCCTTCTCTTACATCATCGAGAAGGCAGTCAAGCTCGGCATGCTCGACGAAGCCAAGGTTTCCGAAGTCAACGACTGGCTCGAAACTCCGTGGAGCTGGGCTGCTAAACGCGGCCTGCTGGTAGGCTCGACAGAAAACTAATCCGTCAAAAATACTCTTACGATCTTTCAATCTCCCGAAGGTTTATCCCTCGGGAGATTTTTTTATTTCGAAATTCTGAAAACAACAAACCCGGCCGAAGCCGGGTTTGTTGCATCTCAAAGTTGAATCAGTTGCCGAGCACCTGTGAAGACGGCGCAAGCACCTCACGCTTGCCGGTTGAGGTCGGCGCAGAAACCAACCCCGCTGCCTCCATCGTCTCAACCAAATTAGCCGCGCGGTTATAGCCGATACCGAGACGTCTCTGCAGATACGAAATGGAGCACTTACGTTCGGTCAGAACGATATTGACTGCCTGATCGTAGAACACATCCTTTTCACCGCCCGACGGAGCGCCGGCAGGGGCTTCCTCACCGCCTTCGGGCACAACCTCTTCAGTGACGCCGTCAACGTACTCAGGTTCGGCCTGAGACTTCAGGAACTCGGTCACCCTGGCAATTTCATGATCGTTGACGTTGGCGCCGTGCACTCGGTCAAGCGGATGACCCGAGCGCATAAAGAACATATCGCCGCGGCCGAGCAGATCTTCGGCACCGGCATCGCCCAGAATCGTCTGCGAGTCATAACGGTTCGAGACCTGGAAACTGATACGGGTCGGACAGTTCGTCTTAATGATCGGAGTCACGATATCCGTACTCGGGCGCTGAGTAGCCAAAATCATATGCATACCGGCAGCTCGGGCTTTCTGCGTCAGACGCATGATGCGCGGTTCGACCTGTTTGCCGTTGGTAAGCAGAAGATCGGCGAGCTCGTCGATGATAATGATGATGTACGGCAGCTTCTTAAGCGGCTCGGGATTTTCCGGCGTCAGCGAGAGCGGATTCGGGATAAAGCCGCCCTTTTCCTCTTCGTTTCGGATCTTTTCATTGAAAGAGTCGAAGTTCTTGACGCCTACCCGCTTCATAAGACCGTAGCGGCGGTCCATTTCACGCACACACCAATCCAGGGCATGCACAGCCTTCATCATGTCGGTAATCACCGGAGTCAGCAGATGCGGAATACCGTCATAAGGCGCAAATTCCACTTCCTTCGGGTCGACCAGAATGAGCTTTAATTCATCGGGCTTGCACTTGTAGAGCATGGACAGAATCATCGCATTGATACCGACGGACTTACCGGAACCCGTGGTACCCGCAACCAGAAGGTGCGGTGCCTTGGCAAGATTGGCAACCACCGGTTCTCCGCCGATGCTCTTGCCGAGTGCGAGCGTAAGCTTCGAAGCGCTTTCCTTAAAGATCGGACTGCCGATGATTTCCTTTAGGAAAATCGTCTGAGAATTGCCGTTCGGCACTTCCAGACCGATGCAGTCCGCTTCTCTTAAATTCTCCACAACGCGCAGACTCGGCTGACCGAGACCGCGGGCAAGATCCTTGGCAACCGCAACAAAACGACGTCCCGGAACGCCTTCGCCAGGCTTCACCTTGTACTGCGTCACTACCGGGCCCGGCATCGCAGAAATCACCTTGGCTTCGATTCGGTAATTGGCAAGTACGTGTTCGATTCGCTCTCCGATCAGACGAAGTTCTTCCTGACTTACCTGAGGACGGTCATAGGGCGGCTCATCAAGAAGCGTTGTTCCCGGCAGCACAAATTCCTTGGCGGGCTCAATCTTTTCAGCCACACCTTCAATCCCCTGCTCTTCCTTGTCTTCAAGCGACACCGGAGTCGGTGCATCGATCGGAATATCTT
>CAZNBL010000091.1:0-4528 GCA_964571375.1 uncultured Burkholderiaceae bacterium | reverse complement strand
CACCGCACCCGAAGCCAAGACGGAAGAAGCTGCCGCGCCCGAAGAAGCTCCGGCAGAAATTCCTGCTGAACCCGAAGTAAAGGCCGAGGAGCCCTCTGAGCCCGAAGAGGTGATCGTTGAAGTTCCCGCCGAGCCCGAGGTTCCCGCAGAACCCGAAGCAGAGCCCGAGCCGGAACCGGAGAGCGAAGCCGAAGAACCTAAGGAAGACGAGCCGGAAATCTTTGACGATCTCAGTGCCGGCAACGGTCTTCCGAAGCCCGATCCGTTTGTCGACGATGTATTCCGCATTCAGTTTAAGGAACCCGTCCCCGGCAACTTCCTGGTACCGCTTTTAACCGATCTCGACGAATTCCGCTCGGTTGCCGTCGTACGCTGTTTCGCACTCGAAGCCAACCAGAACCAGTGGTTTGCGCCGGATCGAATCGGCGTGTTCTCTCAGCTCGTGATTTACCTGCAGAGCGCCACTTCCCGCGGCTTTATGGACGAACTTGCCTTTGCGAAGTTCTATCAGATCATCCAGCACATCGAAATGAAGTTCGATGTGGTGACCGACGCGCCCGATCAGCAGGACGCTGTCATTAAGGCCAGAAACCTGTCCCGCATCGGCCGTGAGTTCGGTGCGCAGATTTCATTCCTGCTCAGATGCGCCCGCGAAATTTCCGTACACGAATACGGCGACGCCTGTACCGAACTCGGCTTCAAGAGAAGAAGCAGCGTGAATTATGAAAAGGTCGGCGAACTCGTGCTCGACTCTCAGGGCCGCCGCTTGGGCAACCGCAGAGGGATCCTGACGACCCGTTACGTCGACGGCGGCAATATCGTGATTTCTCTTGCGGCCGGTCTCTCGCATCCTGAGAGAGCGCCTCTTCGGGAATTTATGGGTGCGGCCAATGCGCTTGCCGCCATGCTCGAAGCCGAAGTGGTGAACGCAGCGGGTCTTGAAATCGACAATTCGCTGCTCATGACCGTTCAGGGCGAGTTGGGACGCTTCTACAAAGCAATGAACGAAGCGGGTATCGAGCCCGGCAGTCCGACCGCACACCGTCTGCTCAACTGAGCGTAAAAAACAAAGGAATTTCGAATCGGCTTTAAATTCTCTGCTACGGAATTTAAAGCCGAATTCGTCTTAAAGAAGTAATACCAGTCCTCCTGAGGAGAAGAAATTGACCGCACCGCAGCAGGCCTCCCTGTTTGATGATTTTGATGTGAATCCGAAGGCGCAGGCCGTCGAAAAGGAAGAAAAACCGGCCGTTCAGATCCGCATGGAAAAGTTGGCCGACGAGCTTGAAAAGCATAACTACGCCTACTACGTGCTCGATACGCCGACGATCTCCGACGAACTCTACGATTCGATGTTCCAGGAGCTGCAGCGCCTCGAAGCCGAGCATCCGGAATTTAAGAGTGCGGCGTCTCCTACGGAGCGCGTCGGCGGTGAGGCCAAAGCCGAACTCACAAAAGTCACGCACGCGCGTCCCATGCTCTCGATCCGTACCGAGACGGACTACAGCGCGCAGGGTGCCGTGGAATTCAACAACCGCATCTGCCGCGAACTCGAAAAAGACGAGAACGACGCTTCGATCGAATACGACTGCGAACTGAAGTTCGACGGCTTGGCGGTCAACATCCGCTACGAAGAGGGCGTGCTGGTGATGGCATCGACCCGAGGCGACGGTTTTGTGGGCGAAGACGTGACAGCGAACGTGCGTACTATCCGCACGCTGCCGCTTAAAGTCGAGGGACTGCCCGACGTCTTTGAAGTCAGAGGCGAAGCCATCATGCACCGCTCGGACTTTAAGAAGTTAAACGAAGAGCAGGCCGCCAAGGGCGAAAAGCTTTTTGCCAACGCCAGAAACGCTGCCGCAGGCTGCCTGAGGCAGCTCGACCCCAAGGTCACCGCCCGCCGCAAACTTTCTTTCTACGCTTACGGGTTCGGGGAAATCAGCGACATGGACAAAGTTCCGGTCACGACTCAGTCCGAAATGCTCGACTTCTTAGCTGAAAAGGGTTTCCCGGTCGCCAAGGTAAGAGAGGTGGTGAAGGGGCCGGCAGCGCTCGAAGCCTTCCATAAGAAGGTCGCGGAACTTCGCGACACGCTCGACTTCGATATCGACGGCGTGGTCTATAAAGTCAACAGTTTCGCTCTTCAGCGCCGCTTGGGATTCGTGTCCAGAGAGCCGCGCTGGGCCTGCGCGCACAAGTATCCGCCGCAGGAAGCTCAGACCAGACTCATCAATATCGACGTACAGGTGGGCCGCACGGGCAAACTGACACCGGTTGCGCGTCTTGAGCCCGTCTTTGTGGGCGGTACCACGATCAGCAACGTGAGCCTCCATAACGAAGACTTCGTCAAAGAACTCGGCATCATGATCGGGGACACCGTCGTTGTGCACCGCGCGGGCGACGTGATTCCGGAGATCGTGCGCGTGATTCCTGAATTCCGCCCCGAGGATGCCAAGCCCTTTGTGATGCCGGAAATCTGTCCGGTCTGCGGCTCTCATGCCTACAAGGAAGAAGGCGAAAAGGACCGCCGCTGCACGGGCGGACTTTTCTGCGAAGCGCAGCAGAAGCAGGCGATTCTGCACTTTGTCTCGCGCCTTGCCATGGGGATCGACGGTATGGGCGAAAAGCTGGTCGACCAGCTCGTGGCCGCCGGTCTCATCAAGACCGTAGCCGACATCTACCGTTTGAAGTTCGATGAGCTCGTTCAGCTTGAACGGTTCGGTGCGAAGTCCGCGGAAAACCTCCTGACGGCAATCGCAGCTTCCAAGGAAACGACGCTTGCCCGCTTCCTTTACGCGCTCGGTATCCGTGAAGTGGGGGAAGCGACCGCTCGCAGCCTCGCCCAACACTTCGGCTCTTTAAAAGCCATCGAAGAAGCCGACCATGAAAAACTCACCGGCGTCGAAGATATCGGCGAGGTGGTGGCCGATTCCATCGTTCACTTCTTTGCCGAAGAAGCCAACCGCAAGGTGATCGAAGAGCTGATTGCGTTGGGCGTGCATTGGAGCGAAGAGGCGCCGGGCGCCAAGGCAGAAGGTATCTTCAAGGGCCTTACCTTTGTGCTGACCGGCACGCTGCCGACTTTGTCGCGCGATGAAGCGGGCGAAATGATCCGCGCCGCGGGCGGCAAGGTAAGCGGCTCAGTTTCGAAGAAGACCAGTTACGTGCTCGCAGGCGAAGCAGCCGGCAGCAAGCTTGAAAAAGCGCAGACGCTCGGCGTTAAGATCATCGATGAAGAGACGCTTCGCGCGATGCTTGCCGGAAACGTTCAACCGTAGAGATTTACGACAATAAAGAGGAAAATACCATGACCAAAGTAGCCGTAATCGGCGGCAGCGGACTGCATAACCTGCCGCAGATGGAAGACCATCGTACCGTCACAGTCGAAACTCCCTGGGGAGAGCCGAGCGCGCCTTTTGAGTGCGGCCGTATCGGAGACGTGGAAGTGGTGTTTTTGTCGCGCCACGGGACAGAGAAGCGCAAGCCTCCGCACATGGTGAATTACCGCGCCAACATGTGGGCGATCAATGAATTCAAGCCCGACTTTGTGGTGGGATTCGGCTCTGTGGGCAGTGTCTTAGAGGAAGACGGTCCGGGAACGCTCGCTGTTCCCGATCAGTTGATCGACTACACCTGGGGCAGA
The DNA here is from genome assembly GCA_964571375.1 of uncultured Burkholderiaceae bacterium. Taxonomy (GTDB): domain Bacteria; phylum Pseudomonadota; class Gammaproteobacteria; order Burkholderiales; family Burkholderiaceae_F; genus JAFTYR01. The sequence goes on along the minus strand of CAZNBL010000091.1, from coordinate 885 downwards.
GAGTGCTCGTATAACAAGGGGGATTCGGAAACGATTCTGCACGTGGATTTCACCAATCCCTTTGACGAAGACGTGCGCGAGTTGTTGCTTTCCGCCGCCGAAGAACTCGAATACACGATTGTGGACGGCGGTGTTTACGGTGTGACCCAGGGCCCGAGATTAGAAACTGCGGCAGAGGTCGAGCGCATGGCCCGCGACGGCGTGCACTACATCGGTATGACGCTGATGCCGGAAGCAGGGCTCGCACGCGAACTCGGTCTTCGTTACGCCATGGTAAGCCAGGTGGTGAATTACGCTGCAGGCCGCTTCGAGTCGGTTGAGAAGATTGACTTTGCCGGTCTCGGCAAGATTCTTGAAGAAACTACGACGGACAGTCTTAAGATCGTGCTTCGTGCGGCGGAAAACTTTAAGAAGTAACCGCGGCTCAGTATGAAAAAACGCTTCTTTGTTTTATCAAAGAAGCGTTTTGTTTTTGGGGTTACGTTTCGATCGTTTTCAGAATCCGTCGCTCCAATTCCCCGGTCTGTGCCGGATCTTTGAGTGTGGCGCCTTCCACGAGGAACACGTCTTCGACTCGTTCGCCCAAGGTGGCGATCCTTGCCGTCACCAGGTTGATTCGGAACTCGGAAAGGAGCCGCGCGATCGAAGCCAAAAGACCCAGTCGGTCGGTCGCGACAAGCGAGAGCAGATACTGTCTGCCGTTTGCGTCCGGCCGGATCGAAACCGAAGGCGTGATCGGGAAAGATCTCGAGCGTCTCGACAATCTTCCTTGGTACGGAGCCGGTGCCGGTTTGCCGGAATCGATGAGTTCCGGAAGTTCCCTCGTAATATCGTTGAGCGTCTCTTCAATATCGGGGTTCTTGCCGCCGTCGACCACAATAAAGG
>CAZNBL010000090.1:0-4580 GCA_964571375.1 uncultured Burkholderiaceae bacterium | reverse complement strand
GTACTTGCTGAGGCCGCTCCTGGCGGAACCAGTCGTTGAGCAGCATGCCGATCCCGCAGAGGAAGATCGTCTGGAAAATAATGATGAAGACGATCGGGAAGACAAAGTTTAAGTAGCCGCCCAAGGTGTTGTACATGAACTGAATTACGACGGGAGGCGCTTTACGGGCGTCTTTCAGGAGCGAGGCGAGCGGAATGCCGCCTGCGGCCATTTCTTTGGCAAGTGCGGTTTTAACGGCAGCCTGCAGCGGTCCCTGAACCCCCTGAATCGAGTAGCGTGCCGCAACGATAAAGGAGCCGTCGGCTACGACCGAGACCGAGGTATGGCGGTTGTTCAAGAGGTCTCTCGAGAAGTTCGCAGGAATCGTAATGACGGCCCAGGCGCGGTCGCGGTCCATCTGTTTGATTGCAGGACCGCTTTCCTGGTGTACTTCGACGATATTGAGCTGAGGAACGGAGCGAAGTTCCTGGATGAAGCGGCGCGAGACCGAGGATTGGTCGAGGTCGACCACCACGGCCTTTAAATGTTCGGGCAGCTGATGACCGTAGGGCAGGGCGTAGTAAAAAGAATAGAACGCCACGGCCATTGCAAAAAACGATACGCAGGCGCGGTTGGTAAAGCATCCCTTGAGCGCGGAGAGAATGCAGGCAAAAAATCCCAGACGCTTCACAGCCATGCTCCTTTCTTAACCACAAACGTATGACCGGCTTCCTTTAAGCGCTTGAGGCACTTTAAGCGCATGAGCGGCACGCCGAGCCAGGTCGGAATGATGAAAAAGAGCGAAAGCGCAAAGAGCAGCGGCTGAGCGTCTCTTAACGTCGAGCCGAGTACCCACTGCTGAGCCTGAGCTTCATAGAACCAGGTGATGGGAAGCAGGTGAGAAAAAGCCTGCACAAATGAATTCATCGAGTCCATCGGCATGGAAAAGCCCGAGAACGCAAGGGCCGGAGCCGAAAAGCCGGAACTGATGATAAGTGCAAGATGCCATTCGGGAGCGATTGCCGTAAAGAGTACGGCGAGTCCTGCCATGCCGAGCATCATCAGAATGCCGGCCGCAGCCCAGATGAGCAGAGATCCGCTGACACTCCAGCCGCCGTAACCGGCAAAGAGCGCGATGTGCCAGAGGATGCCGAGCGAGAAAACGACGATATGCGGCAGAAGTTTGCCGAAAACGGCAGCCGACATTGAACCGCGGGCCTGCGTGAGCCACTCCAGGATGGTTTTATCCTGAGTTTCGCGCACCAAAGCATTTACAAAGCAGAGGATGGCGCAGATCGAAAGAATGGCGGGTGTGATGGCGCTTCCTAAGAACGCGCCGTAGCTGGCCGCAGGATTGCCGAGCATATACATGTCGGAACCCAGAACTTTGATACGGTACTCGGCCGCGGCTTCGCCGCCGCCCGCGTAGAGCGCGCTCGAAGCCGCCTGTTCCATCGACATACCGGAGAGAACGCTTGCGAGGCCGCCCGAGAGGTTGCCTGCGACCGCATAGCGGGTTTCATCGAGGAATGCGGCAACGGTGCCGCCCGCACCCGAAATCTGGTCGCGGCCGTAGTTCTGCGGTACCACAATTACGCCGTAGACGTCGCCGTCACGCATGGCGTCGAATGCGGCAGTCTTGTTGTCGTAACGGATCAGACCGAACGAGCGGTTGGATGCGAGATTCTGCTCGACTTTACGGGAATGGGCCGACTGATCGAGGTCGACGAACGCCACGGGCGTCTGTTCGATCATGCCCTGACCGGTAAGGCCCCAGGCAATAAGGCACCAGACGAACGGCATGATCCAGCAAAGGACAATTTCTCCCCTGCGGTGCGTCAATGTGCGCAATTCCCGTTTGGCGGCGGCCGTCACGGCTTCAAGCCATTCAAAAGGTGTCACAGGAAGAACTCCTTATTCGGCGTCAACCAGGACGCTCATACCGGGGCGAAGGCCCGCGATCTTTTCTACGGGACGTGCACGGACTTCGAAAGTCTTCATGTCGTAACCGGAATCCTGTCGGGTGCTGCGCCAGGTGGCGTAGTTGGCCTTCGGGCTGATGTAGTAGATGCGGAAGTCGTAATTTTTGTCGCCGCCGAGCGCAGGGATTTTGGCGGTGAGTGTCTTGCCGATTTCGATACCCGGCATATTTTCTTCACGATAGTTGAAAGCAGCCCACTGATCGTTGAGGTTGACGAGAGTCACAACCGGGAAGCCGGCAGGAGCAAGTTCTCCTTCAACGAGGATCACGTGGTCGACTTCGGCTTCGAGCGGAGCGACGAGAACCTTATCTTTGGTAAGAGACTCCACTTCCTTAACGCCTTCGGCGGCCTGAGTCGTTAAGTCGGAGACAGCCTGCTTTTCCTGGACGCGCGCGCCGATTTCAGCCATTTCGTAGAGGTTCTTGGCGGCAAGAGCCTGCTGAGCGGCAGCGGTTCTCTGAGCTTTGACTTCATCGAACTTCTGAGCGCTGACAAGACCGTCCTTGTAGAGGGCGGCGATACGCTTGTAGGTCTTTTCAGCCAGAATTGCGGCAGCTTCGGCTCTTTCCCACTGAGCTTTGGCGGCGGCCTTTTCCTGAGGACGGGCACCTTCGTCGACCATTTCCTTCTTGGCAAGAGCTGCGGCTTCCTTGGCCTTTACCTGACCGAGCTTGGCTTCAAGTTCGGGAAGCAGCAGTTCGGCAACCGGCTGACCGGCTTTGACGCTGTCGCCTTCTTCAACCAGGATCTTGTAGATGCGGCCCGGAACCTTGGAGGAGACGCTGATCGTGCGGGCATCCATCTGACCCTGGATCGGCGGCTTCGGGGGATGAGCGGCTTCCCAGATACCCCAGACAAGGAAGACAACGATAGAGGCAAGCAGCAGAAGAATCAGAGCGACACCGAGTTTCGAGGGTGTCTCGAGAACGATCGGCGCAGAGGCTTCTGTAGTTTTAGTTTCAGACATTTCCGGTAATCCTAGTTTTCGACAATGACTCGCTTGGCTTTGTAGTCATTCATAAATTCGCTCATGCGGCCGCAGATGGCGTGCAGCACGGCGTAATTGGAGACGAATTCGAAGGAGGCGAGGCGGCGGCCCACTTCGGCGGCGTAGAGCTGATTGCGGGCTTCGGTAACATCAAGTGCCGTCGTAAGGCCCTCTCCGAATCCCTTGCTCTTTAATTCGAGGTTTTCTCGGGCAAGCGCAACGGTAGAAGCTGCAAGACTGTACTGCTCGATGGCGTTCTGAGTCTTGAGCCAGGCGATCTCTACGTTGGTTTTAACCGCATCGAGCGCTTCGGCTTTGCCGGCCTGAGCCTGAGCAACCAGAGCTTCGGCGCTTCTTACACTCGCACGGCGGTCCTTGGCGCTCCAAAGCGTGATATTGACGCCGATACCGCCGATCCAGTTCGGTTCGACAAGCGTCTGATAGTGCTTGATGAAGTTGTACTGACCGAAAGCGAAGACCTGCGGATGCCAGGCGGCTTCTGCTGCCTTAACACCCTGAGCGGCACGGTTTGCTTTGGCGTCGATAATCGCAAGCTGCGGGTTGTGCACCACGGCTTCGTTCTGCCAGTAGGCAAGGGGCTTTAACGGGGTGTTGAGCACAAAGAGCGGAGTGGTGAGTTCTCCGATATTCGAGTCCTGCAGCAGACGCATTAACTGGGTGCGTGCGACATCGGCATTGTCTTTGGCTTTGAGGTATTCGCGGTGCATGTTGTCGCGTGCCACCTGCACGCTCATGCGTTCGACGCGGCTGATTGTGCCGAGCTTTTCAAATTTCTGAGCGCGCTTTAATTCCTTATCCTGCTGAGCGAGCATGTCGCGGCGCAGGTTTTCAACGGAAATCGCAAGCTGCAGGCCGAAGTAGTAGCCCGCAAGCTGTGCGTCGAGCTCTTCGACGCTGGCTCGCTTCATCGCATAGGCTTCGTCGACTTCGTACTTGCTGGCGGCTTTGCCGGCTTCGATCTTACCGCCCGCGTAAATCGGCCAGAAGGCGGTGGCGCTTGCTCTCGGACCGTTCAGAGAATACTTTTCGTGCAGAGAAAGCGGTACGTTCAGGCTGCTTCCGAGCATGGGAGCCAGGCTTCCGGGCACGGGAAGAGACATGTTTTTATCGAGGTCGATTTCCTTTTGACCTGCAATCTGTACGGCCTGAACGGACAGAGTCGGACCGCCTGCGGTTTTCAGTGCTTCGCTGGCCTGACGCTTGCTTTCAAGCAGTGCGTCGTCGGCTTTGAGTTTATGGCTGCGTTCATAGAGCATCGATCTCGCATGCTCGAAGCTCACAGGGGCTTCGGCCTGCGCTGCAGATGCTATCAGAGCGGCAGCAAGAAAAATAAGAGACTTTTTAAACATGTTCAACGAAGACAAGACCGGTTCGTAAAATAGACCGAATCTATTTTACGGAAGGAAAAGGTCCTAAAACGAGCCGTTTTTGCTCGATTTCAGCCGTAAATGTATCGTTTTTTATATGAAAAGTACTGAATTTCATTCAGAACGCTCTTGGAAACGACAAAACCCCGGTTTACGAGCCGGGGTTTTCGGAAAAGCGTTTTTACAGGGGCCGATTATCGGTCAGCCTGTAAAAATCAGTCTTTTCAGTAGTTGGTCTTGCGG
>CAZNBL010000089.1:0-4594 GCA_964571375.1 uncultured Burkholderiaceae bacterium | reverse complement strand
GAATGAGCATAAAAACAAAAAAAACTCGGGGTGAATCCTAATATTTCAGCCCTCACAGGCTTTAAACACGCTTTTCAGCCCCGTCGACACAAAAAAACAGGCGTTCCGATGTTCGAATAAACATACAGATCCGCCTGTTCTTATAAGGGCCTGCCTTCCGGATTAATTACGGGTTGCGGCGCTCTTACGCTTCTTCTTGACTTCGACCGTAATCGGAGCGACTTCGCTCTTGATTTCGGTTTCAGTTTCGATCGGCTCGGGCATACGCTCAAGCGCAACCTGAAGTACTTCTTCGATCGTTCTGACCGGACGGATCGTAAGTTCTTCCTTCACCTTTTCCGGCACTTCGGCAAGATCCTTGACGTTATCCTGCGGAATCAGAACTTCCTTGATACCGCCGCGAAGCGCAGCGATCAGTTTTTCCTTCAGGCCGCCGATTGCGAGAATTTCGCCGCGAAGCGTGATTTCACCGGTCATCGCAACGTCGGAGCGGACCGGAATACCGGTGAGCGCAGAGACGAGAGATGTGGTGATCGCACCGCCCGCACTCGGGCCGTCCTTCGGAGTGGCGCCTTCGGGGAAGTGAACGTGGATATCGGTTTCGCCGAACACCTTAGCGGGAATGCCGAGCTGAGCGGCGCGCGAGCGCACGACGCTTCGTGCGGCTTCCACACTTTCCTTCATCACTTCGCCGAGAGAACCGGTACGGATGATATTGCCCTTGCCGGCCATCGTAGCGACTTCGATATCGAGAAGATCGCCGCCGACTTCGGTCCAGGCAAGACCCGTGACCTGACCGACCTGGTTGGCCTTGTGAGCCACGCCGTACATATAACGGCGCACACCGAGGTATTTTTCAACGTTGGTTGTGTCGACCTTGACCAAGCCCTCGGCCTTCTTCAGAAGAATGTCTTTGACGACCTTACGGCAGATCTTGTTGAGTTCTCTCTCAAGACCGCGCACGCCGCCTTCGCGGGTGTAGTAGCGGATGATATCGACCACTGCGGAGTTATCGATTTCAAGTTCGCCCTTCTTCAAGCCGTTGAGCTTCATCTGCTTGGGGATCAGGTGACGCTCGGCAATGTTGAGCTTTTCTTCTTCCGTGTAGCAGGAAAGATTGATGACTTCCATACGGTCAAGAAGCGGAGCCGGAATGTTCATGGAGTTGCTTGTTGCCACAAACATTACGTCGGAGAGATCGAAATCAACTTCGACATAGTGGTCCTGGAAGCTCTTGTTCTGTTCGGGGTCGAGTACTTCGAGAAGGGCTGCTGCGGGGTCGCCGCGGTAGTCCATACCCATCTTGTCGACTTCGTCCAAAAGGAAGAGCGGGTTCTTGACGCCGACCTTGGAGAGGCTCTGCAGGATGCGGCCCGGCATGGAACCGATATAGGTACGGCGATGACCGCGGATTTCGCTTTCATCACGTACGCCGCCCAATGCCATACGGACGAACTTACGGCCGGTGGCACGTGCAATCGATTCGCCGAGAGATGTCTTACCCACACCCGGAGCACCGACCAAGCAGAGGATCGGAGACTTCACGTGTTTGACGCGGCTCTGAACGGCAAGGTATTCGAGAATACGTTCCTTGACCTTCTCAAGACCGTAGTGATCGTCGTCGAGAATCGTCTCAGCCTTGCCGAGGTTGTGATTGACGCGGCTTTCCTTCTTCCAGGGGAGAGCCAAGAGAACGTCGAGATAGCTGCGGATAACCGTAGCTTCGGCGCTCATCTGATTCATCATGCGAAGCTTCTTGAGTTCGGAAAGAGCCTTTTCTTCGCCTTCCTTGCTCATGCCGGCTTTTTTGATCTTGGCTTCGAGCTCGTTGAGTTCGGACATTTCGTCGCCCTCGCCCAATTCCTTCTGAATTGCCTTGACCTGCTCGTTCAGGTAGTAGTCGCGCTGGCTCTTTTCCATCGCGCTCTTAACACGGCCGCGGATACGCTTTTCGGTCTGCTGAATGTCGATTTCCGTTTCAAGTACGGAAACGACGGCTTCGAGTCGTCCGATGATGGTCGGATTGTCGAGCATCGCCTGCTTGCGCTTCGGCGGCAGCTGAAGAATCTGAGCAACGGTATTGACGAGCAGCGCAGGTTCCTCGATCTTGCTGACGCGGTTGACCTGATCGGGCGGAATGCGCTTGTTGTTCTTCTGATAGTTGACGAAAGCGGAGACGATAGCGCGTCTTAAGGGCTCGAACGCTTCTGCGTCGACCGGCTCTTCTTCCTGCATTTCGATATCGGCGGTGATCATATCGCCGTAATCAAGCTTGACGGCCTTGGCTCTCTGAAGACCTTCGACAAGCACCTTGACCGTACCGTCGGGCAATCGAAGTGTCTGCACGATACGGGCATACGTACCCATTTCATAGAGATCGCCTTCGGCCGGTGTATCGACAGCGGAATCCTTCTGTGCGGTCAAAAAGAGCTCGTTGGTGGCACCTCTGCCGTTTGTCACTTTCTGAATCGCCTTCATCGACTGAGGACGACCCACGTAGAGCGGGCAGACCATGCTCGGGAAGAGCACCATGTCGCGAAGCGGAAGAACCGGAACCTTTGTTAACTTATTGGTCATGTATAGCTACTAACAGTTTTCAATACTCGTCCGTTATATGTGGGGGCAAAGATCATTCTTTCAACCCGGCGGACGGTATTCGGGTAAATCGTGCCTGTCTGTTGCCGACAAACAGGACTTTGCGGCGCTTTAAAAAGAAAAAAGACCAAGCCCGTCAAACAGGGCCTGATCTTTTCTTCAGCCGTTACTTGTTCAGATAACGCGCCTTGCCCTCGCGGATCGTTTCGGCGTCGACGACAACGGTTCCGACATCCTTGCGGTCGGGCACTTCGTACATGGCATCCATGAGAGCGCCTTCCATAATGGAGCGCAGACCTCGGGCACCGGTCTTACGTTCCTGGGCGAGCTTGGCTGCGGCCTTGAGAGCCTCGGGTGTGACCTCAAGCTTGATATCTTCCATTTCGAAGAGCTTGCCGAACTGCTTGACGATAGCGTTCTTCGGCTGAGTCAGAATGCGCATGAGCGCTTCTTCATCGAGGTCTTCGAGTGTGGCGATGATCGGCAGACGGCCCACGAGTTCGGGGATAAGACCGAAGTGGACAAGGTCCTTGGCTTCGATTTCACGGAGCACTTCGCCTTCGCTGCGGGTATCTTCGCCTCTGACTTCGGCTTCAAAACCGATGCCGCTCTTCTGAGTACGGCGGCGGATAACCTTGTCGAGACCTTCGAACGCACCGCCGCAGATAAAGAGGATATCCGAGGTGTCGATCTGAATGTTCTTGCCGTTGGGGTGCTTGCGGCCGCCGGCGGCGGGAACCGAAGCAACGGTACCTTCGACGAGCTTTAAGATCGCCTGCTGAACACCTTCGCCGGAAACGTCGCGGGTGATCGAGGGGTTTTCGCTCTTGCGGGCGATCTTATCGATTTCGTCGAGGTAGATGATGCCCTGCTGAGCGCGTGCAACATCGAAGTCGGCGCTCTGAAGAAGCTTGAGAACTACGTTTTCGACGTCTTCGCCGACGTAGCCGGCTTCAGTAAGCGTTGTGGCGTCTGCGATGGCAAACGGCACTTCGAGCATCTTGGCCAAGCTCTGAGCAAGAAGAGTCTTACCGGAACCGGTCGGACCCAAAAGAAGAATGTTGCTCTTCTGCAGTTCGACTTCGCTGCCGTCGTCGCCTGCAAGCTTGCTCTTTAAGCGCTTGTAGTGGTTATAGACGGAAACCGAGAGAACCTTCTTGGCTGTGTCCTGACCGATGACGTATTCGTCGAGATTGCTTCTGATCTGGCTCGGAGTCGGAAGTTCCTTGTCGAGCAGGCTCTTGGCTGCATCGAGCGGCACTTCGCCGGACTTGCCGGCATCGGCGGAAGCGGATGCAGAAGAAGCGCCCTTACCCATTGCCTCGGAGATAATGCCCGAGTACTGAGCAAGCTGACGCGTGCAGTTTCTGCAGATATACAAGTCACCGCGGTTGGACTTGTAGAGTTCGTTCGTAGCAGACTTACCGGAACCGCAGAAGGAGCAGACCGGATTGTTCTTATCCATTGTCATGAAATGTCCTTGACGGTTAGCCGTTGATTTCGCCGCGCTTGGTGAATACGCGGTCGATAAGACCGTATTCGCAGGCTTCGGCGCTGCTCATGAAGTTATCGCGCTCGGTGTCCTTGGCGATCTGCTCGACGCTCTGACCGGTGTGGTGAGCGAGGATGCCGTTCAGGCGGCTGCGAAGTTCGAGAATTTCGCGTGCCTGAATTTCAATATCGGCGGCAGTACCCTGAGAACCGCCCGAGGGCTGGTGAATCATGATTCGGGAGTTCGGGAGCGCATAGCGCTTGCCCTTGGCACCTGCAGACAGCAGGAATGCGCCCATGGATGCGGCCATACCGAGACAGATGGTGGACACATCGGGCTTGATGAACTGCATGGTGTCGTAAATAGAGAGACCGGCGTAAACGCTTCCCCCCGGAGAATCGATGTAGAGCGAAATATCCTTGTCCGGGTTTTCGCTTTCGAGGAAGAGAAGCTGAGCGACAACGAGGTTGGCACTCTGTTCGGTGACCGGGCCGACCAGGAAGATGA
>CAZNBL010000088.1:0-4632 GCA_964571375.1 uncultured Burkholderiaceae bacterium | reverse complement strand
CTTACGGTGTAGTTGCCAACGAAGTCGACCCGTACCAGAAGCGTCTTGACGAACTCGAACAGAAGCTTGCCGAACAGGCTGAAAAGATCCGCGCTCTCGAAGGCGACAAGTCTCAGAATTAAGAGACGGCTTCTCAAAAAAAAACAGACCCGCCCGGTTTTCTCTCGACCCGGCGGGTTGTTTTTTTATGAAGATTTCCGTAACTCGAAAAAGAAACCCGCCGGAGCATCATCTGCGTCCGACGGGTTTAACTTTAAGTGCTCTTTATCAACCGGCCTGCGGTGTGGTGTAGAGAGACTCGATCACGACCTTGAGGCGTTCGGCCACAACGCGGCGGCGAAGCTTCATCGTGACGGTAAGGCAGCCGTTGTCGACGGTCCAGCCTTCGCGTACGAGCATGACGTTACGCGGCACGCCGTACTGCGGGAAGTTCGCTGTCTTGCGCTTGATGCGCTTTAAAGCGGCCATACGGATGTCGCGGCGCAGCATGGCTTCGTCGTCATAGGGGTCGATGCCGTGTTCGGCGGCAAAGCGTTCCCATTCGTCGTGGTTGACGACAGCCACACAGGTGATGAACGGACGGTTTTCACCGATAACCATAACCTGATCGAAGAGTACGTCGGCCTGGATGGCGAGTTCAAGGTCCGCAGGAGCAATCTTTTCACCGGTGGAGGTGACGATAATTTCCTTGATGCGGCCCTTGATGCGGATGCGGCCTGCGTCGCTCATGTCGGCCTGGTCGCCGGTACGCAGCCAGCCGTCTTCGGTAAAGGCTTCGGCAGTGGCGTCGGGACGCTTCCAGTAGCCCTTCATGACGTTGTCGCCCTTAACCTGCAGTTCGTCGTTTTCTCCGATACGGACCTGCATGCTCGCAAGCGGCAGACCCACGGTAACCGGGTTGTTGAAACCGACCTTGTTTACGGCAATCACGGGAGCGGATTCGGTAAGACCGTAACCCTGGACAACGGGAAGACCGAGACCGCAGAAGAAACGGCCGAGCTTGGCGGAGAAGGCGGCGCCGCCCACAACGCTGACTCTGAGACGGCCGCCGAAGACGTCGTGAATCGGACGGATGACGTTGTCGATAAGAATCTTGCGGTCGATGGCGTTCGGCACGAAGCTTGCGTTTGCGGCTTCGGGGTCGTTCACCTGATTTTCTTCACAGAACTTTCTCCAGCCGGCTTCGACGGCATAGTCGACCATCTGCTTGGCAGCTTCGCCGCGGCGGATGAAGCCGTCTTCGATCTTGGCCTGGAAGCGCTCGAAAATACGCGGAACCGAAACAAAGACGGTCGGACGGATTTCCTTGAGGTCTTCGGCAAGCTGCAGAACGGAACGCGAGAAGACGATATTGGCGCCCTTCATGGTCGGAAGGTAATAACCGACGGTACGTTCGAACGTATGGGAGAACGGCAGGTAGGAGAGGAAAACGTCGCTGTGGACGATATTCAGCGCTCTGTCGCAGTCCTTGACGTTGGTCATGACGTTGCGGTGCGTGAGCATTACGCCCTTGGGCTTGCCAGTGGTGCCCGAGGTATAGACGATGGCGGCAAGATCTTCTTCAGTCGGGTAGTCCGACGGAGTTTCGACGGTTTCGCCTCTCTTGAGCCAGTCGGTAAGACCGATCACGGGGACCGGGCTGTTTTCCGTATTGGTGAGATCGTCGTCGGCAACCACCACTTCCTTGAGGTGTTCGAAGGTTTCGCCGGTGGAAACGATGGCGTTCCAGCGCAGAGCCTTCGGAACCACGAGGATGCGGGATTCCGAGTTATTGATGATGAATGCGCTCGAGAGCGGAGTGTCGACTGCGTGCAGCGGCACCGGGGTCAGCGCATTGGAAAGCACAGACATATCGCAGAGGGCGGCATTGATGCTGTTGGGCAGCAAAATGGCAATGCGGTCGCCTCTGCGGGCTCCGGCTGCCCAGTAGGCACGTCTCCAGAGGTCGACGTGTTCCTGGAATTCCTTCCAGGTATAAGTCTTCCAAGACTTGGCACGGTCGTCCCATTCCGAGAAAGATTTTTCGGAGGCGTATTTTTCTGCAGAGCTTCCGAGTAAGTCCGGAAGAACCTTGAACTGCAGATGGATGTCGGAGTTGTCAGTTGTCATATTGATAGCTTACTTTCCAAAATCTTTATAAAGCTGGTCGATCTCAGCGTTGTACTTCGCAAGGATATTACGTCTTTTAAGCTTGAGCGTGGGCGTCAACATATTGTTTTCGATAGTCCACGGTTCAAGCGTCAGATGGACGCTGCGCGGTACGCCGTACTGCGGAAGACCCTTCGCTGCACGCTTAATGCGGCGAATTACAGCGTTCTTGACGGCTTTTGTCGTCAAACTGTCGGAATTTTTCGGGTCGAGTCCGAGCTCGTTCGCGAATTTTTTCCATTCTTCGGGGTTAAGTACGACAACTGCTGTTACAAAAGGACGGTCCTCGCCGTGCACCATAGACTGTGCAAAGAGCGGATCGGACTCAACAGCCTGTTCGACATCCACCGGTGCGATCTTCTCGCCGGTAGAGGTGACGATGATTTCTTTGATACGGCCCTTGATGCGGATAAAGTTGCCGGGCAGGATGTCTGCCTGGTCGCCGGTGGAGAGCCAGCCGTCTTCGCTGAGGACCTTGGCGGTGTCTTCGGGACGCTTCCAGTAGCCCTTCATGATCTGCGGGCCTCTTACCTGAAGTTCGTCCATGTTGCCGAGGCGGGCTTCGATACCCGGGAGCAGCTGACCGACGGTCGCCGGATCGTTGGCGCCGATCTTGTTGACAGAAAGAATCGGAGAGGTTTCTGTCATACCGTAGCCCTGATGGATATGGATACCGAGACCGATATACATCTTGGCAATGTTGTAGTTGAGCGCAGCACCGCCCGAAACCGCTACTCTGAGACGGCCGCCGAACTGATCCTGAATGGTCTTGCGGACAAGCTTGTCAAAGAGCGGCGAGATGAGCGGGTCGAAGAAGCAGGGGGCGTTGCCGGCTTCTGCAGGCAGTCCGTTTGCCTTGCGGTACTGACGGTAACCGCTCTGAGCGGCGTAGTTGAAAATTGCCTGAGAAAGCGAGCCCTTGGACTTAAGACGTTCCTGAATCTTGGCGTAAACCTTTTCGTAAACGCGCGGGACCGACATGAAGATCGTCGGGCGTACGAGTTTCAGTTCGTTGGCAAGGTGAGTGAGACCGCGGCTGAAGTAGACGTGGCTGCCGACGCCGAGACCGATGTAGTAGCTCGTAGTGCGCTCGAACATATGAGAGAGCGGCAGGAAGGAGAGCCAGACGTCGTCGCTTCTCGGGCAGACGTTTTCAAGAAGGGCCTGAACGTCGCTCATGATGTTGCGATGGGTGAGCATGACGCCCTTGGGCTTGCCGGTGGTACCGGAGGTGTAAACCAGGCAGGCGAGGTCGTCCGGTGTTGCGCTTTCGAGGGAAACTTCCTTATCTTCGTCCTTCTTCAGCCATTCTGCGGCGTTCTGTACGGAAATGGAGTCGTGATCTTCGCCTTCATCTTCGATAAGAATGACGGTCTTAAGCTCTTTTAACTCGCCTTCTTCAGCGCCGGACTCGATGGCGTGCCAGCGGGCACGGTTCAAAGTGACAAGAGCCTTGGCTTCGCTGTTGCCGAGAATGTAGGCGCAGTTTGCAGGTGTATCGATGATGTGCAGGGGGACGGGAACGAGGCCGGCAAGAAGCGCACCCTGGTCGAAAACGATCGCAGCGATCGAGTTCGGCAGGAGCATGGCGACGCGATCGCCTTTTTTAAGGCCGCTGCGTGCGAAGGCGCGTGCCCACTTCATGCTCTCTTCATAGAGTTCGCGGTAGCTCAGTGTTCTCCAATCCTTGGCGGTGTTGTCCCAGTCGCTTACCGCCGGGCGGTCGCCGCGCTCGGCAAGGTGATGAGTGACGAGTTCCGGAAGAACGGATAATTTCTGCACATCCTCTTTGGATGCAAAACGCTTATCAGCAGACATTTATTAATCCTTTCTAATACAGGCTTAACAAAAAGCAATATGCACGCAAGGCTTATAACACCTCGCAGCGCTGTACACAATATTCCTATTCTCCTTAAGTATTTACACGATACTCAAGGTTTACTGCCGACCCCGGCGGATGCCGAGGTCTGAAAAAAATCGATATCAAAGGAGCGCTGACGTTCGTCTTTGCCGCCTTCGGGCAGCTCGATGCTGTTTTCCGAGAAGAATTGGCATACCTTGGCAATGCACTGTTCGCGGTTGCAGACGGCAATATCTTTCATGAGCAGCATCATGGTGTGCGATTCATCATGAAAATTCGGGTACTCGGTAAAGCTGTAGTCAATAAATTCTTCGACCGAGATGTTGCCTTCGTCCAAAGTGACGTACTGGTGCAGTGCGGCAAATTCTTCCTTTTGGGAATCAAGCAGAGCGAAAGTCAGACGGAAACCGACGACTTCGTCATCGATCTGTCCCTGATCTTCTTCGTCACCTTCCGGATTTTCGCGGCTGATGCATTTGAGGACGACCTTTGAAGTGCGCACGCGGTCCCAGAGAGCCTGACAGTCATACTTATTCAGACGGAAACACTGGGCGTTGATACGGAAAGTCGCATCACCCTCTTCGTCGTGTCCGAAATCGGCAGTGAACTGATTGACGTACTCG
>CAZNBL010000087.1:0-4636 GCA_964571375.1 uncultured Burkholderiaceae bacterium | reverse complement strand
CTGTCACAGTTTTTCTCCAGGATTGTTATTTTCCGGAAAGTTTCTTCAGTTTTCCGACGAGTTCTGATTCTGTGGGAGCAGTCGGTCGGTGTGCGGATCGTTCATTTTGGTTGCCGAAAACTTCGGCAACACTCTGCTCGGATACCTCAGAGGGAATAAGCGGTTTATCAGCAGTCAATGCTTCGGATTGACGATAAGTGTTCTGTGTTCGAGCAGTATCGGCAGTCGGATAACCCACGATATCGTCCGGCGATTTCGGCGCTCTCGGGGCATAACGGTTCTCTCTTTCTTCAGAGGGCAGAAGGCAGAAGACAAGAATAACAAGATTCAAGATCGGCAGAATACATGCCCAGAATACCCACCAGCCGGTGTGATCCCGGTCATGGAGGCGTCGGCAGGTTACGGCAACGGCCGGAATGATCATCATCAGCGAGTAGACAACAAAAGGCGTGCCGGATTCGCCGATAGACAGATAGGAAACCGTGCCGCTTGCGGTTTGCGTCGAGCTGAAGTCGGTATTCGGATAACCGAAGACTACGGCGAGGACGGCGGTAACCGCGAGATTGATCAGTGTAAAAGACCAATACTCGCTTCGGGAGGCGCGTCCTGAAAAATCAAAACATTTTCTTAAGCAGTAACTGAACCATCGCAAAGGCATAGCGGTAATTCTCAGTGTTGGTTTATCGGTTGCCTGCATTGTATGCGCAGAACGAAGATTGATGCGAATCGAGGGGAGTAAGAATAGGTATCGGAACGTATTTATTTCCGAGCCTGCGACCTGATAGACTTCGGAACAACGATATAGGAGAAGAATCATGCGTATGCAGTTATTGGCCGCAGCGGCGGTATCGGCTCTGATGCTTGCGGGCTGTGCTCAGCCCCCTTCCTTGGTTACCAAGGATTATGAGTCGAGAGCTCAGAATGTTCGCGCCGTCAACCGTCTTCAGGCCGAAGATATCGCTGTAGCTCAGGTGCGTGTATCCAAGGACGTTGATCTTTGGTGTGCGGGGCGCACAATTCCGATTCCGGGTGCAGAAAACGGTCGTACTGACAAAGATAATTTTGCCCGTTACTGGCAGAGAGCTTTTGAATCCGAACTCGCTCAGGCAGGGGTTCTCAATCAGGAAAATCCGAAGGTTAAGCTCTACAACCTGATCGAAAGTGTCAGGATTGTTGCAGAACCGACCCGTATCCAATGGATGCTCGATATGAACTACTTTTCCTCCAACGGAACGATTTTCCGAGACGAAGTGGTTTACAACGTTCCGACGGATTCTTTAAAGAATATGCAGGAAGGTTGCGAGCGTCTTGCCGAAGGACTGGACAAGGCGGTTTCCTGGTCGATTCTGAAGGCACTCAGTTCTCCGTCATTTGCTCCGCTTGTTGAGCCGGGCCTGAGCTACGAGCCGAAGATGACCAGCGAGAGTCTTGCTCATTCTCTGACAACGATTGTGAAACCGGAAGAAGAGGAAGAAATTTGGAAGGCAATGCCGAATAAGCGTTTCTGATCTTAAGCGCCTTTCGATAATTTACGCTCCGACGGTACGGGATAGGGTGCCCGTATTTTCGGAGCGATTTTAGTTTCTTTGGCTGTCAGATTGCAGGATACAAATTGAAGTCTCTTAATGAGCGTCAGGTGTTGAAATACATCGTTATTGCGGTAAATTTCAGTTATCTTTTTCGGCATTATCTAGGGAGACCGCAATGACAAAAACTCATGTAATCGCAGCCGCCGCGGCCGGCTGTATGGCAATGTGTTCCGCTTCGGCCGAAGGACTGTTTTCTCTGCGTCCTCTTGAACAAGGTTCGGAGCTCGAAATGCCGGCTACCGCTCAAATGAGCTTTGCGAACGATAAGGCCACACTTTTCTTTTACGTACAGAGCGAAAACAGCGATCTTTCCCAAGTTCAGAGTGACGTGAACGCCAAAGTCGCAGCCGGAGAAAAGGCAATCCGCGACTTTTCTTCGATCGCAACGATCGAAAGTTCGGAATACTCCGCCTATCCCGTATGGAGCAGTGCCAAGGAAGGCGAGAGCGCCAAGATTGTCGGCTGGACGGTACGTCAGGGCATTAAAGTGACAACCGAGGATGTTAAAGGAGTGGCCTCGCTGGTTCAGGTTGCGCAATCCGCCGACCTCGCTCTGAACGGAGTGAATTTCAGCCTCAGAGAAGAAACAAGGCAGCTTGCCGATGACAAATTACTCGCCGCCGCGCTCGAAGCTCTGAATCATCGCGTGCAGGTAACCGCCGAAGCGATGAATCTTCCCGCGGAAGCGATGCGGATCAAGAAGATTAATTTTGAAGGCAACAGTCCGAACGCCGTTTACGCACCCCGCTTTAAGTCCTACGCGGTTGACGCGGCAAATGCAATAGCGGCACCGAGTTTTCATGTCGGAGAAACCAGTCTTTCAATGACCGTTCAAGCGGTGATTGTTTTTGAAGCACAGATCGAATAAGGCTCATTCGGAGGCCGATTAGAAAGAAAAACAGATGTTTTTGCCGTCCGGATTAGGAATTTACATAGAAAATCGACCTCTGCCGTACCTCTTATGAGCCAGATTCGCTAGAATGTCAGAATTGAAATGCGTTATTGCGCTCAACTGGAGAAAGTTTTGAAACTCAACAATTCTCACCCCATTCTGGCCAAGGAAGGCTGGGGCATCATCGGTGTGACATTTTTCGTGACCTTATTGGTCTGGTGGCTCATCGGCGGTTTTGTCTCCTTCGTCTTCTGGCTGATCTTCATTTTTGTCGTTCAGTTCTTCCGTGATCCGAAGCGCGCAGTCTCCCAGACTCCGCATGCAGTGGTTTCCGGCGTGGACGGTCGTATCTGCAAGGTTCAGAAGACTGTCAATCCGTATACCGGCAAGGAAGAAATTCTGATTTCGACATTCATGAACGTTTTCAACGTTCATTCCTGCTATACCCCGATCGGCGGTAAGACAGAAGAAATCCACTACATTCCGGGTTCTTTCGTGAACGCCGACCTTGATAAGGCAAGCGAACAGAACGAACGCAACGCCGTTATCGTGAAGTCCGACGAAGGTCCTGTCATTACTTTCGTACAGATCGCAGGTCTCGTCGCCCGTCGTATCGTCTGCCACCTTCATATCGGTGACGAAGTCTCCCGCAGCGAGCGTTTCGGCTTCATCCGTTTCGGTTCCCGTCTCGACGTTTACGTTCCGCTTGATTCCGAAGTTCTGGTCTTTGTCGGTCAGAAGGTTCGTGCAACCGATACCGTTCTTGCTCTTCTGAACCGCAACGAAGAAAAGGCTGAAACGACTGAAACAGCCGAAGTTGCCGAAGAAGTTAAGGCTGAAGCTCCTGCTGAAGAAGCCGCCAAGTAATAGGAGAACGTGATGCGAGACAACAGCAAGCAGCCGCGTCAGCGCAGACGCGCTCCTCACCGTACACGCGTGGCTCCCCAGGTAATCGTGCGTGAACGAATTTCGACAGTAAAGAAGAAGGGCATCTTCCTGCTTCCGAACCTCTTTACATTGAGCAGCCTCTTCTCCGCATTCTTCGGTGTTGTGGTTGCAATGCAGGGTAATTTCGAAACCGCTGCGATTGCGATTTTTGTTTCTATGGTGCTTGACGGTTGCGACGGCCGTGTCGCCCGTCTGACTCATACTCAGAGCTCTTTCGGCGAGCAGTTCGACTCTTTGGCCGATATGTGCGCTTTCGGTATGGCTCCGGCACTTATCGTTTATCAGTGGGCATTGCATGACCTCGGCCGCCTCGGCTGGGCCGGTGCTTTCGTATTCTGCGCCGGCGCTGCTCTGCGTCTTGCCCGCTTCAACACCAATATCGGTGTGGTAGACAAGAGCTACTTCCAGGGTCTGCCGAGTCCGGCCGCCGCCGCTCTGGTTTGCGGCTTCGTTTGGCTCGCAGCCGATCAGAGAATGCCGGTCAACAGCGAATGGCTTCCTTGGCTCGCTCTGATCGTAACGGTCTACGCCGGCCTTACTATGGTCTGCAATGCACCGTTCTACTCCGGTAAGAGCTTCCACGGTGCCAAGAGCGTTCCGTTCTGGGTGCTGGTAGCCGCAGTGGTTGTGCTTTTTGTGGTTGCAAGCGACCCCGCACTGGTTGTCTTCATTCTCTTCTGTCTCTATGCGCTCTCCGGCTATGCTTACCAGTTCTATCTCTGGTACACCGGTCAGCCGAATCCGGTTCGTCCGAACGATCCTTTGATGCAGTTCGACGCCGATTCCGACGATCAGCACTAAGACATCACATAAAAAAAGAGGCTTCGGCCTCTTTTTTCATGCCCGGACAATAAAAAGTTTTCCGGATTTATAAAAATAAGAGATTTTTTTCGTATATTTGTTTTATGCAAAATACATCGATCTCAACACTCATCACCTTTTTGGCAACACTGCTTGCCATTACGCTATTGCGCTGAGCGCGCAAGAGTACCTTCCTTCCTGTTCGCGGAAAAATCAGAATCCGCCCGTTGAAAAGATCGAAAAATCCCTTTAAAAATCAAATATCAGTGCGTTGTAAAAGCGTATAAAAATAAATTCAAGGAGCATTTCCATGGCCAAACGAGACAAACTCATTATTTTCGATACGACGCTGCGTGACGGCGAGCAGAGTCCCGGCGCCACTATGACCGCCGACGACAAGCTCCGT
>CAZNBL010000086.1:0-4663 GCA_964571375.1 uncultured Burkholderiaceae bacterium | reverse complement strand
TTGCAAAGCAGGACCATATCGCAGCCGGCAGTAAACGCAGCGTTGACTCGGGCTGTGATTTCGCCGACGACTGCGGCCCCCTTCATCGAGAGGTCGTCGCTGAAGATAAGACCGTCGAAACCCAAACGGGTTCTCAGTTCTTCCTGCAACCACTTGGAAGAGAAACCAGCCGGAGATGCATCCACCTTGGAATAAACCACGTGGGCAGGCATCACGGAAGTAAGCAGTGTGCCCAAGCTCTGGTACGGCACTTCATCGTTGGTACGGATAAGAGGAAGTTCTCGGTTATCTTCCGGCAGTTCCAGGTGAGAATCTGCTGTTGCGTAGCCGTGACCCGGGAAATGCTTGCCGCAATTAGCCATACCGGCCTGAGCCATACCGGCAATCAAAGCGCCGGAAAGAATCGAGACGATCTTCGGATTACGGTGGAATGCTCGGGTACCGATCACCTTGCTTGCGCCGTAGTCAAGATCCAGACACGGAGCAAAAGTAAGATCCACGCCGCAGGCGCGAAGTTCGCTTGCCATCACCAAGCCGCACGCAGCTGTAAGTGCGCGTGCACGAAGCGGATCTTCTTCATAAAGGAGACCCAGGGAGTGCATCGAAGGAATCTGAGTAAAACCTTCGCGGAATCGCTGAATACGGCCGCCTTCATGGTCGACGCTGATCAGCAGAGGAGGATTGCGCAGCGAATGAATTTCATGCGTCAGTCTCTGCAACTGATCGATATTTTCAAAGTTACGGGTGAATAAAATCACCATACCGACCAGAGGATGCTGAAGCATCTTGGCTTCTGCATCGGTTAATGTCGGTCCGCCGATATCGACCACCAACGGGCCTAAAGGACGTTCTACCTTATCCATGACTGATCCTTTCACATACAACCGTTGCCATACTCATGGTTTCGGTATCGCTGATAGAAACAAAAAACTTTAAATGACGCTCCCGAACGGTTTGTTCAAGAGCGCCCGATAACTTAATAAACGGAGCACCCTGCTCGTCATTCAATACGCTGATATGACGCAGCACGACTTCTCCTCTGACGCCGGTGCCGAGCGCCTTGGAAAGCGCTTCCTTGGCGGCCCATCGGCCGGCAACATAGCGCACTCCGCGCTCCGGACTTAACTCAGCACGTTTTTCATAAACGTCTTTTTCTTCTTCCGAGAGTACGGATGCAATAAACGAGTCTTTATGACGCTCGAGCGCCTTGCCGATACGCGCAATCTCAACCAAATCACAGCCGATGCCGAAAATCACGATTCACTCTCCTTCGGCGCAGCGGGTTGCAGATGGAAAAACAACGACGCGGCCAGTACCGCAGTCAGCATAATGCCGGACAAAAGATTCGGTTCCGGAAAAATCAGAAGTGAGGCGTAAAGATAAACCAGACTCAAAGCCAGGAGAAAAGTCCACATTCTGCTTTGTCCGGCGTTACGAAGTCGTCGGACACTTGCACTGGTAAGCGGCAGAAGCATCCAAAAAAAGCCGAGAATCGCAATCAAACCGAAAATCAGCTCGCTTTCCACACAGGACGCAAGTACATAAATCAAAAGGGCAAAATAAAGAAGGGCAACCGCTGCAAGCACCGCAAACGGTTTCTTTTCCATTTCACCTTTGAAATCCAGATAATGAACCCCGAAACAATCAACAACCTCAGGGAGCGGTTTCGGAAGATCATCCTTCATCGATGCGGGATTGAGGATTCGGGACAGGAGGGTTCGGACGTCTTTCGGCATAGAGTTTTTCAGAAGAGATTCTTATCATCTGCAAGATTACAGACTGCGGATCTCTTCCATAATTCTTCGGGTATTGAGCTGTTTTCCGTCAAGATAATAGCGAATCATCTCGCGTGTCAATGAACGCACTTCGCTTTCTTCTTCACCGACCGTGATTCGGCCAGCCTTCATGCGTCTTAAAGTCTCGCCTCTTACCGGAACGCCGTAATTTTGATTCGGAGAATCGACCGCCAAAAAGTCTCCGCCCCGATATGCATACCAATCCGATTCGAATTCGGACTGAGGCAGGCCGTAACCGATCGCCTGCAAAAGATCCAGTTCAAAGTGACGTAAAACTACGGTGCGGTTACCGCCCTGCGCCAATTCTTTCAAAGCGCGGGAATAAGCAGCAAAGAGCGCAGGATTGGGGTCCAGGCGGCCTGTGAGACGCATCACCAGCTCATTCATGTAAAACGCAGCCATCAGCGCACCTTCGCTTAATGCCAACGTGCCGAGCCAGGATACATCGGTAAGGGTTCTGACTTCGCTCTTTCCGCTGAAGGAAAAGAGAAGCGGTGAAAAGGGATTTAAGAGACCGCGGAACTTGGATGCCGGGCGCTTGGCACCCTTGGCAACCAATGAAACACGACCGTAATCCCTGGTGAGTACCTCGACGATGAGGCTGGTTTCTCTCCAGGGATAGGTCTGAAGGACAAAGCCCGGTTCTTCTTCGACTCTCCGGGCTTCGATCGGGGTTTTAGTCATAACCGAGGGACTTGAGGACCTTGGCATCGTCGCCCCAGCCCTTGCGTACGCGAACCCAAACTTCAAGGTAGACGCGCTTGCCGAGCATCTCGGCGATGTCTGCTCGAGCCAGACGGGAGATTTCGCGAAGCTTGGCACCCTTCTCGCCGATCACGATGCCCTTGTGACTTTCGCGGGTCACGATGAGGGTAGCGTAGATCTTGGCACCTGTATCGTCTTCTTCCCACTTGTCGATCATCACGGCACAACCGTACGGCAGTTCGTCACCCAAGAGACGGAAGGCCTTTTCACGGATGATTTCAGCTGTGAGGAAGCGGGGCGACTTATCGGTGTAGATATCTTCGTCGTAGAACTTTTCGCCTTCGGGCAGAAGATCGACGATGCAGTCAAGCAGAATATTGAGCTGACGGCCCTTTTCTGCGCTCACCGGAACGTATTCGGCAAACGGGAAACGCTTCTGAGATTCGGCAAGAAGCGGAAGCATCTTTTCGCTTTCCTTGACGCAGTCGGTCTTGTTGATGGCAAGAATGACGTTCTTGGCGTCCTGCGGAATAAGCTTTAAGACTTCTTCGTCTTCCTTTCTCCAGCCGGTAGCTTCGATCACGAGCACGATAGCATCGACGTCTGCGAGACTCGAGCGCACGGACTGGTTCATGTGCTTGATAAGGCCGGAAGTATGCTTGGTCTGGAAGCCCGGAGTGTCCACAAACATGAACTGAGCCTTGTCGGTGGTCAGCACGCCCATGATACGATCGCGTGTTGTCTGCGGCTTCTTGCTGGTGATACTGACCTTCTCGCCGACCAGGGCATTGATCAGTGTGCTCTTGCCGACGTTGGGTCGGCCGATAACAGCGACATAACCGCTGCGGAATTCTTCACTCATGTCTGCTCCTTACTTGATCTTATCGCTCATCAGAGCCTTGTGCGCTGCGTCCTGTTCGGCCTGACGGCGGGATCTGCCGCGGCCCTTCTCTTCGATACCGAGCTCCGAGATCGTCACTTTCACTTCGAAAGTCTGATCGTGCTGTGCACCGGTCACGGCAAGAATCTCATAAACCGGCAGCCCGTAATGATTGCTCTGCAACTTTTCCTGAAGCATGGTCTTGGCGTCCTTGCTCAACGCGGCAGGTGCCAGCTTGCTTAACATCGGTTCATAGAGCTTCAGAATCACCGCCTGAGCCTTTTCAAAACCGCCGTCTGTAAAGATGGCGCCGAAAATAGCTTCGACTGCATCGGCCATAATCGAAGGACGATGACCGCCGCCGCTCTTTAATTCACCGAGACCGAGACAAAGGAACTCGGAGATCTTCAGAGCTTCGGCCACGGTTACCAGAGCGCCTTCGCAGACGAGGTTGGCACGTACGCGCGAGAGCGAACCTTCGTCAAAATGGTTTTCTTTCTTAAAGAGTGCATTGCCGACCACACAGTTGAGAACGGAATCGCCTAAGAATTCCAGACGTTCATTATGTTCGGCGCCGTAAGAGCGGTGCGTCAGCGCACGCTTCAACAGCTTGATATTGCTGAACTTATAACCGAGCTCAGCTTCCAATTCTTCCAGAGGTCTCACGACTTATCCTCCGATTAATCAAAGAAACCGATACGGCTCGGTTTCGAGACATTGAGCCACACCAGGAATGCGCGTCCGACAAGATTGCGTTCCGGAACAAAGCCCCAGAAACGGCTGTCTTCGGAATTATCGCGGTTATCGCCGAGTACAAAGTAAGTATTCTCGGGAACCGTGCATTCCAGACCGCCTCTGAAGTACTCACAGGCCTGCGGATAGTTGTGAGTGGGAAGTGCATAAGCAACCGGCGGTACACGGCGGTCGATAAGAAGCTTGTGCGTATGCTCGCCGAGCTTCTCTTCGTACTGATTCAGATCCAGAAGGCGTTCTTCATCGTAGTAGATGCCGTCGTCTTTAACGGGTACGACTTCGCCGTTGATCTCCAGCTGCTTGTTGACAAAGCGGATCTTGTCACCCGGAAGGCCGACGACGCGCTTGATGTAGTCAATGCTTTCGTTCGACGGCAGACGGAAAACGATCACATCGCCTCTCTGCGGTTCTCCGAGCGGGAGGATCTTGGTATGCAGAACCGGCAGGCGCAGACCGTAGTCAAACTTGTTGACGAGAATCATGTCGCCGGTTTCAAGTGTCGGCATCATCGAACCGCTCGGAATACGGA
>CAZNBL010000085.1:0-4671 GCA_964571375.1 uncultured Burkholderiaceae bacterium | reverse complement strand
TCGCGCCGAACCAGGAAGAGAGTACGGCAGCGGCTTCTTTGACGGTGTTGTCGCGCACCGATTTGCCCGAGAAGACGAACGGGAGGACGTTTTCACGCGCGGCGTTCGTATCGATAAAGGGCAGGGGGAAGAACGAAAGATCGCTTGCCACGCGGATCTTCTGAACGTTCATTTCCAAGGCGCTCTCGTTGTTGACTGTGAGCCAGAGAGTATTGTTCGAAGGCGCCATACAGTCAACCGAATAGGTGCCGACGAATTCGAGTTCGATCAGGTTGTTGTCTTTGATCTGGCGCGGATTGATGCGGAAAGAAACCTCGTTGGTTTCACCGAGCATTTCCTTTGAAATCGGAACCGACTTCTGAATCTGTCCGTTCAGATATACATTCAGCTGAGACCAGACCGGAATCAGAGAAGGGGACGGTGTAAAGCTTACTTTGACCTCTGCTTTGGAGACGATTTCGTCGCGGCGCAGGGAAAAGTCATAGCGGTAACGGGGATTGGTGCCCGTTAACTTCACGATCTTGTTCGAGGAACCCAAGAGCGGCTTGGTGACGGTCTGTGCGGCGATGATATCGGTGCGCAGCGCAGGCGCAGCCTTGGTGATCGAAGATGTCGGTGCGGCAGCGGCACCGGCTTCAGCGATAAAGCCCGAAGAGAGCGCAAGGCAGGCGGCGGCAGCCAGCACTGAACGTTTTGTGCTCTCGGTTAATGAGTATTTGAATAAGTTACCCATGTCGTTCTCTGAAAGTTTTCGCAGCAATCCGAAGTTTTTAATCATTATCGGTCTCCGGTTCGAGCCGCGGGAAAACGCGGTAAAAAGCTGAAAATCCAATTTAGCAAATCTGCCGTCATTGTAAGAAATCCTCTGACGGGTTTGGGAGAAACCAGCGCAAGCGATTTGAATCCCATCACGCCGTAGCGGCAGACTGTGACAAATCCGGGCCACAGCGGCATGTCGTAGCCGTTGCGGTCTTCGAAGCTCCACGTATCTGTACGGCAGAACGTGCAGCGGTTGTATTCTCTTTCTCGGTCGGTATCCATCGGGAGCAGTTCGAGGCCGAGCATGTCTTTTTCCTTGGCCACGCGGCGCACGCGGGCGGCAAAAGCGCTCTGGCGGCCGTTGTAGTCAAAGACCAGGTGAACCAGAGAGTCCCGGAAGATGCGCTCGATGATGCCCGGCATCAGGATTTTCACGCTCGCACCCTTTTGCGAATAGTCGGTGAGAAGCGCTTTGACCTGGTAGCAGCCGGCAATGGTGAGTGAAACCGGGATGGATACGTTCACACGGGGGTAGCGTCTCTTCTGGACGGATTCGAATGCGACCGCCATCGAGGCGCCGAGAATAATAAGGTTGTAGAGGATCCAGCCCACGTTGATCGCAAGCGTAAGGAGCTCCCAGCTCGGGCGCTCCGACAGGCAGAATTTAACGACGCCGACGATGAGCCCCAAGACATTCAGACCGATCAGAATGAGGTAGGGAACGGCGATGCGGTTGTCAAAGTAAGCCTTGTCGATGATGCCGCCCTTGACCGTTACGTTAAACGTACCCTTATGCGGCATAAAGAGCGCGATCAGGGTCGGCAGGAAGATGTACCAGGAAAGCACCGTTTCGTAGATAGCTCCCAAGAACGGATAACGGTAGCCGTGCTGCATGACCTGATTGGTCATGGTCGAATGCATCATGTGCGGGACCACGAAGGCAAAGATCGCCGGGGCCGTAGCCAAAATCACATAGATGTCCGCAAACATGTAGGGGAGCGGCGCCAGAAGGAACACGATGCGCGGCAGCCCGTGCATGAAGTGGATCATGGCGTTGGTAAAACAAAGACGCTGCGGCCACTTCAGGCCCTTGCCGAGCAGCGGGCAGTCCAGGCGGAAAATCTGCACCATGCCGCGCGCCCAGCGGATTCTCTGACCGATGTGAGCGGAAAGCGACTCGGTCGCAAGACCCGCAGCCAGCGGAATCGAAATAAAGGCCGAGGTCCAGCCGCGGCGGTTAAGACGCAGCGAAGTGTGGGCGTCTTCGGTAACGGTCTCCACCGCAATTCCCTTGATTTCTTCCAGGGCGACGCGGCGCATGATGGCGCACGAACCGCAGAACATCGTGGCGTTCCAGGTGTCGTTGCCCTTTTGGATGAAGTCGTGGAAGAGCGCGTTTTCAAACGGCAACGCTTTCGTGCCCGGCAGGTTTCTCTCAAACGGGTCTTCGGAGTAGAAGTGGTGCGGAGTCTGCACCAATGCGATCTTCTTATCCTTTAAGAACCAGCCGACGGTCATCTGCAGGTAAGAGCGGGTCGGGATGTGGTCGCAGTCGAAAATCGAAATGAATTCCGAGTTCGTGACACGCATCGCGTTGTTGATGTTGCCCGCTTTGGCGTGGTTGTGGATTTCGCGCTCGATGTAGCCGCAGCCCACGGTCTTTGCGAATTCTTTGAATTCTTCTCGGCTGCCGTCGTCCAAAATGTAGACGTGAAGCTTTTCAGTCGGCCAGTCCATGTCCATGGCGCCGTAGACCGTCGGGCGAACCACTTCCATCGGTTCGTTGTATGTCGGAATAAAGATATCGACATGCGGCCAGAGACTGCGGTCTTCGGGCATCGGATAGGGTTTGCGGTCCAGCACCCAGCAGGTCTGGAAGTAACTCAGAACCATCACGACGAACGCATAGACTTCGCTCATGACAAGCAGAAGGCTGAAGAACGTCGAAAGAGCGGTGTCGGTGTTTAAGGTTTCATGGAAACGCCACCAGAGGTATCGGCTCGATACGATGGTGGAGATGATGAAAAGGAAAATGACCGTCAGGTGCGAGCGGATCTGCTTGAGGATAACCGCGAGCGCCCACATGACGCCTAAGAAAATAAACTGATTCGTAAGATCGAAGGGCTGCGTGACGCAAAGCAAAAAGAGCGAGCCCGCGGCAATCGCAATCAATATGAGCGCAATCGACTTCAGGTGAATCGAAACGGGTTCGCTTCTGCCTGTGGTGACGCTCTGAATATGCTTGGTGTAGCGGTCGGTGTGCGCCTGACCCAAACGGATCGAAAGGCGGCTCAGCCAATCGCTGAGATCGGCATAGGCCGTTTTGCTTCGGTTTAAGAAACTGCGCTCTCCCGCAGAATAAAAGCAGAGGAAGACGGACTGGACCGCAATACGGATCGCATCGAGCAGTTTCGGGCGGTCGAAGTCGACCTGCGGGAAGTATCTCGGCGCATCCTCTCTTAATTTCGTCCAACCGGGATTTTCCAGCGGGAAGAAACACCAGGCCAAAAGCCAGAGCGGCAGGTTGACGGCGAGCGACAGCAACCCGGTCCGGTTTCTTTTCCAGACGTACATTCTCATCTGAAAATGAGAAATCATCGCTTTGAAGATTGCACTGATCAGCATGGCTTCGTTCTGCTCAAAGTATCCGTCGGGTTCGGTTATACGCGGGCTGCGCCGAGCAGATCGAGGGCGATTCGGTCGGCAAGCTTACGGATCTGGTCCGTGCTTTGAGAGAGCGGGTAGAGTTCGGCTGCCGTCTTTTTATTTAATGCCGACTGAAGAATAAATTCGTCGAACGGCACGGAGTGTGCGAGGATACGGTCAGCGATTTCGGGCCGATAGCGCAGGTACATGATGATATCGCTCTGCGAGCGGCTCATCGGCCAGATCTTATTGACGAGCAGGTATTCCTTTTTACCGAACTTGTGCGCGAGTGCTGTCTGCATCAGACAGTTGCAGTCAGCTTCCGAGACGGTCACCGTGAAGTCGGCATAGAGGTTTAATGCGGCGGATTCTTCAACGGTGCCCGAGTCGACGACGACAATATCGACGTCTTTGAGGGCGGCGTTGTTCAATACGGCATTGATCGTAGCTCTCTTTGCTTCGAAACTTTCATTTAAGTTTCCGGGATACGTGTAGCACTGCAGTCTTCCCGTGTAAGCAAAGGGGTAATTTTTATCGGTAAAGTTCGGTTCACCGAAAGAGCTCTTCAAGCCGAAAAGGTGTTCGGTCGTATCAACGGCGAGCACATTAAGCGGCTCGGCGGCCTCGGATCCTTCGGATAAGAGGTAAGAGAGAGAGGCGGCAACAAAGGTTGCGCCCACACCGCGTCTTAAACCTCGGATGTCGACGATCTTCATTTGGCTTCCTCGCTGTCGGTGTTTGCGGATACTGCCTTAGTTTCGGCTTCTTTTCTTTCAGAAAGAACGTTTTCGATTTCTCTGAAAAGAGCGATATCTTTCAATCGAAGCGTGAATTCACGATCCACACTGCTGTCATAGTAGTGGTTTTGCTGGATCTGGTAGAGATCCTGGATCAGCTTTACGTCTTCTGGCAGTGAATTGGAAGTTAACAAGGTCGGCTCCGGATTATCCGCATAACCCTTAATTTTAAACGATAGAGTCGCAGAGCATCGACGGGGGCAGTAGTGTTTCGTTAGCTTACATTCCTGTTCGCGCCGGCGAGAGTCTCCTAACGGTGCGTCTAAAGGATTGTGTCGAAGAAAATATCCCGGAAGTCGGGTGAAGACCGTTTCACTGACTGAGAGTCGGGGAGGGCTGTTAAAGCCGGAGAAGAGGATTTACGGAGTCTGAAAACAAGGAGGTCCTGAACATCGTCAGACATTCAGGACCATAGTGGCGCGGCAGGCAGGAATCGAACCCACGACCCCCTGGTTCGTAGCCAGGTACT
>CAZNBL010000084.1:0-4863 GCA_964571375.1 uncultured Burkholderiaceae bacterium | reverse complement strand
ATACTTATTATCTAAAGCCGGAAAAACAACGCTCCGGCAAATCATTTCAATATTAACGCCAAGAGGGTTTTCGAGAAATACCTCAACCGCCTAACCAAGGATAACCCGATAGGTTCTGTTACCGATACGGCAACGCTTTAACCCGCAGAGCCCGCAGCTTTTATCCCCTCTTACATTTTTTCCTTAAAACAGGTACTGAAAAGTGCAAAAATACGCTTCCATTCTGTAAATTACAGGTATCAGACGCAACAGAGGTTAAAAGTGAAAATCGGTGTAGCGCTCGGAAGCGGTTCGGCCCGCGGTTTTTCTCATATCGGTATTCTCGAGGTACTGCTTGAAAACGGCATCGTCCCCGAAGTTGTCGCAGGTTGCTCGATCGGTGCGATCGTGGGCGCGGCGTACGCAGGCGGCAATCTCGACCGAATCAAAGCCGAGGCTCTCGCCATCAACCGGTTGAACTGGACGCAGTTTTTCAATCCGAGCTTCTCCTTTGACCGCTGGATCAACCTCAAGCACATGCAGATGTGGCTGGTAAAAAGCGGCATTCCAAGAAAGAAACTCATCGAAGAGCTCGAGATGCCCTTCGGTTCGGTGACCTGCGACCTGCAGACCGGTAAAGAAATCTGGTGCACCGAAGGTGCGGTGTTCGATGCCGTGTGGCCTTCGATGGCCATGCCTGGCGTCTTCCCGCCGGTAGCCGGCCCCGACGGCCGTTGGCTCATCGACGGCGGTTTGGTGAATCCTGTGCCTGTATCGCTCTGCCGTGCATTGGGCGCCGATATCGTTATCGCCGTCAATCTCAATGCCGATCTCTTAAAAGCACACAACCCGATCAAGACCAAGGCACCGGTGCCGGAAGCTGTGAAAGCCAAGGACAAAAAAATCCGGGAATCGGCTCTTTTGGGCCGCGTCTATCAGAAGGCACGCGACTTTATTCCGACGCTTGCAGAAAAAGAAGCCGAAGAGCTGCCCGAGCCGCCCGACTTCTTCTCGACTATCGGCCACTCGATCAATATCGTGCAGGACCGTATCACGAAGTCCCGATTAGCCGGCGACCCTCCCGAAATCATCCTTGCTCCCCGCTTGGGTCACATCGGTCTTTTTGAAACCTACAGAGCTGAAGAAATCATTGCGGAAGGGCGCCGTTGCTGTGAACGCGTTCTCCCGCAGATTATTGATTTAATCGAAGCCAACCGCTCTTAATTCTTCTCGGGGTGCGCCATCAGATAGAGCGCACCCACTAAGACGGCACCGCCGATAATGTTGCCGAGCGTGACCGGCACCAGATTATCGACAAAGAATGCGCTCCAGGTGGCGGTAAGTTCCGGCACCTTGCCTGCTTCAACTAGAGCAAGGTAGCGCTCGTCGCTTCCCGTCCAGATACCGAGCGGGATGAAGAACATATTTGCGACACAGTGCTCCATGCCGAGCGCAACGAAGGTCATGGTCGGGAACCAGAGCGCCATGATCTTGCCCGAAACTTCTTTGGCGGCCGCCGCAGCGTAAACCGCCAGACATACCAGCCAGTTGCAACCGATGCCCCGAAGCAGCGCTTCGTCAAAAGGCAGAGCCGATTTTGCGTTCGCAAGTTTTACTGCGGCCGCAGCCCACGGCATCGTACCGCCCGCGCTCTCGAAAATAAGACCCGAGGCATACGCCATAAAGTAAGCAACGAATGCGGCGCCTAAGAAATTACCGACCCAGGAGGCGGCGCCGGTATAAAAACTTGAAGAAACGGAAAGGTCGCTTCGCACGCCGGCTGTCGTCAGTGTCATGCAGTTGCCGGTGAAGAGGTCGGCACCGCAGATCAGAACCAGCATAAGACCTAAGGGGAAGACGGCTCCGAACATAAATTTGCCGAGAGACGCAAAAGTTTCCCAGGGAAGCGCGAGTCCGACACGGATCGCGAGGAAGCCGCCGATCGCAATATAGGCGCCGGCGAGGAAGGTGTTGGCAAAACGAGACCGAAACGGCTGACGGGCCTTGGCCAAACCCATCTTTACGGTCGCTTCCAGAATTTCTCTGCTCGATAAAGTGCTCAAGATGACCTCCTTTATTGGTGAGGGAATTCTAGCGGGAAAAAAGCTTATTTTTAGAGACTGTTGCATCATCCTGACGGATGACTTCTTTCATAACGTGCAAGCGTTGTTTGTATGCCAATCGAACGGGTAAAACCGTGCACTTTTTGCCATAATGAACGTACAGTAGAGAAAACTATAAAAACACGTAAGCCCCCTTACGGACAGTATTCAAGATTGGAGAAAAATATGAGAAAGCTGGTTCTCTTAAGTCTGATCCCGTTTGCCGCTGCGGTCAGCGCCGCAAACGTCGAAGCCCCTCCGACAATTGATTCGGCAGAAGCCGTGACAGCCCCTGCCGCTCAGAGCGTACAGAACAGAAAGCCTGTTGCCAAAGCTCCCTCTCAGAAGGAAGCCAAAGAAAACATGGACCGCGCCAGAAAGACCATGGAGCAGTCTCAGAAACGCACGGGCAAACCCTCCAACTGGCCGAAGACCAAGATCGTCGAAAGCGTCGACAACCGCGGTCAGGTCACCGAAGTGACCGTCACCCCGATGTCCACTCAGATTCCCTACACCATGAAGCGTGAAGCTCAGGGTTCGCCGCAGGCTCAGGATACCGCCGCAGGCAAGGGAAGCACGATGAGCGTGCCTAAGTTCATCAACTTCGGCTTCTAAGGCGCGGGTTTCTCTATGGCAGTATTTACAGAAGTCACCCCGGAAGTCTGTGCGAAACTTCTTGAAAGCTACGATATCGGAACATTTGTCGATATGCGCGGTATTACTGCGGGTATCGAAAACAGCAACTTCTACGTTACGACAAGCTCGGGCCGCTGGGTGCTTACGATTTTCGAGCGTCTGAGCGAAGCGCAGCTCCCCTTCTATCTTGAGCTTTGCCGTCATTTGGGCGACAAGGGTCTTGCGGTTTGCGCTCCGGAAAAAACACGTGACGGCAAACTCTTTGCCCATATCCTCGGCAAACCCTGCTCGATTGCGAAATGCATTCCGGGTTCCGACTGCAAAGACCCCGACGTTCACGTCTGCGAAGAACTCGGAGGCGTGCTCGCCGAAATGCATTTGGCAGTCAGAGATTTCCCGCTCGAGCAGGAAAATACCAAGGGGCTTGCCTTCTGGAAGGATTCCGAACCGCAGCTCAAGCCCCATATTCCTGCTGAACTGCACGAGTTGCTCTGCGACGAAATCGCACACCAGGAAGCGCTCCAGGCGTCCGATGCTTACCGCGCTCTCGAAAAAGGCGCCATACACGCCGACCTCTTCCGCAACAACGCGTTGGTGGAATTCAAGGATGTCGTCACATTCCGCGAGGATAACGGCGGCTTTACCGAGGAAGTTTCGACTGTCCAGACATTGGGCGGCGTCATCGACTTCTACTTTGCCTGCACGGCTCCTTTCCTCTACGACCTTGCCGTCACGGTCAACGACTGGTGTATCGATCAGGAAACCGGTGAGTTCATTGATGAAAAGGTTCGGGCGTTCCTTAAGGGATATAACAAGGTACGAGCACTTTCCGAAGCCGAACACGCTCTTTGGAAGGATATGCTTCGCGCCGCGGCGCTCCGCTTCTGGGTGTCGAGACTCTACGACTTCTATATGCCGAGAGAAGCCGCCCTTTTAAAGCCGCTTGATCCCACGCATTTCGAAAAAATGCTTAAACTGAGACGCGGTGCCCCTGAAGCCGATCTTCCCTGGCCTGCCGTTTAAGTTTATGTTTTGACAGATCGGCCGCACGGATATCCCTGCGGCCGGCTTTTTGATGTTATTACCGGAATGAAACCTAATATTCACCCTGCCCAAGGTACCATGTGGATCCGCGACGCGTGGAAAATCATCGCCGCCAATCCTCTCGGTATGTTCGGCATCGTCGGTTTTTATCTCACGATTATTTTTGTCGTCACCCTGCCCGGAGACCTTCTGGGATTGGACGACGTCAGCATCATTCTCTCCGCTATGGTGACTCCGTTCGGTGCGCTTGCCTTTGCCGCAGCGGGCCGCGATGTTACGGCCGGAGCCAAGCCCGGCATCGTTCAGGCCTTTATGGAAGGCTGGAAGGATCCGCTTGTGCGCTCCAAGCTCGGTGTGCTCGGCGTGATTTACGGAGTGCTCATCCTGCTCAACGGATACCTCATCCGAGTTCTGAGCGCTGAAACCGTCAAAAATTGGAAAGTCGTCGACGGCATTCTCGACGCCCAGAGCGTCTCCGCCAACATTCCGTGGACAGCTGTCATCGTGGGCGGCATCCTCTACATCCTGATTCTCTTTGTGACCTGCTTCTCTCCGATGCTCGTCGCCTGGAGAAAGCAGTCGATCGGCAAGGCCTTCTTCTTCAGTCTCTTTGTGTGCTTGAGAAATCTCGTACCGTTCTTCGGTTTGGGCAGCGGTCTTTTCCTCATCGCACTTGCCGGTACCGTGACGATTTCTCTTTTAACCGCGGTACTCGGCTCGCTCAGCACTCTTATCATCGTGCTCTGGGGTATTTTCCTTACCGCCTGGTCTTACAGCGCCCTTTGGCCGATGTGGGTCACTTTCTTCGGAGAAGAAAATACCCGCGTATAACTGAGCCATCGGAATTTAGCGACAACCTCTTGCCTCTCCTCTTATGCAGAGATAAACTGATCCTGAGGTTTGTCATGATTACCTCTTAGAGAGTTGGGGAAAACCGGCGGATTTTCGGATCTGTCGGTTTTCTTTTTTGTGAGTTTTTACAGATTTTGCGAAAACCCCGTCGGCGGTTCATGTTACATTTGACGCACGGACTGTTATGCCGACAGTCCTGACAGCATCAACGAACAGATACTCAGAGGTATTCTCGTGAAAAAAACTCTTT
>CAZNBL010000083.1:0-4864 GCA_964571375.1 uncultured Burkholderiaceae bacterium | reverse complement strand
GGCAGAGACTCAGACAGCTCCGACCGAATAGAAAATTACTTCTGCGTCATTGATTTTTTCAATAAATGCACACTGCGTTGAAAAAATAACCTTTGACGATTTTTATTTTTTTATTAAACTTAGGAAAGAAGTTTTTTTCGTTATTTTTAAGACCCGGGGGAGTGTTTTGGCTATCGATAGGGAAACATCCGTACTCATCGTTGAACCAAATATCAATATTCAGCGAAGCTATCGCAAGCAACTGATGCACAATCCTTTGATTAACGTCGTCGGAGTTTGTTCATCTTTCGCTTCGGCATGCTCCATGCTTTCTCAGATCAGCTGTGACATCCTCTTTACCGAGCTGGATCTCCCGGATGGTTCGGGCTTTGAATTGCTGCGCCGTACTGCCAAAGACCGCAATGTCGGCACATGTGTTGTGGTGAGCAGCAGCAGTGCCGTTGCCGATGTCATCAAGAGCATCGAACTCGGTGCCGGCGGTTACTGCATCAAGAGCGAAGACGGCGGTTGCAATCTGACGGCCTGCATCAGCATTATTCAGTCCGGCGGAAGTCCGGTCAGCCCGCTTGCCTCCTCCTACCTGATCAAGGCACTGCAGAGCGATCGCAAACAACTCCATACTCAGGAAGGCAAAGCCGCCTTCCAGGAAGAAAAGAATCCTCTGTCTCCCAGAGAAACTGAAATCCTTCAGCTTCTGGCCAAGGGCATGAGCTTTTTGGAAATTGCTTCTGTACTTCAGATTTCGAACCATACGGTAACAGCTCACATCAAGAAGATTTACCGCAAACTTCAGGTTCACTCCCGCGGAGAGGCGGTTTACGAAGCCACGCTCTCCGGAATCATCGGCAACCGCAATTAATCAGTCGGCGACCCAGTCGCCGCTCTTTCCGCCGTGCTTCTCAAGCAGGCGGATACCGGACATCGTCATACCGCGGTCAACCGCCTTGAGCATGTCATAGATTGTCAGAAGACCGACCTGCACTGCGGTCAGAGCCTCCATCTCCACACCGGTTCGACCGCGGGTTTCACAGGTAGCGACACATCGCACGGACGATGTTTCTTTAAGAATTTCAAATTCGACATTCACGCGGGTCAACGCAATAGGATGACAAAGAGGAATCAGTTCCGGCGTCTTCTTACTGCCCATGATGGCCGCAATTCTTGCAATTCCGATCACATCGCCCTTTTTGGCGGTACCTGATTCGATCAAGACCAAAGATTCGGGCGCCATCGTAATAAATCCCTCTGCTACACCGATGCGGTGAGTCTGATCTTTCTCACCCACATCGACCATGTGTGCTTTTCCGTCTGCATTGAAGTGCGTTAAACCTGTCATGTTCCGTCCGATTTATTGAATAGTTACGAAAAGCATTTGGTCACTGCCGACTCTGTCTTTATCATAGCGGCATACAGTAGGAATGTGCCATGAGATTCAAACGTCTTATCACCTGCTGTCTGGCGGCGCTCCTTGCCTGTGAGCCGATAATGCCGCTTGCAGCTCAGGAATACAACCTGCCGAACTTAGGTGCCGCAGGCGGTTCAACTATCTCTCCCTTGGAAGAGAGGATGCTCGGTGAGCAGATTATGGTTGAAGTGCGCAGCGATCCGACCTATCTGACAGACGCAGAGACGAGTGAATATCTCAATAAAATCGGCTACAAACTGGTCGCCCACAGCCCGAACAACGGTTACACCTTCAATTTCTTCTCCATCAAGGACGCATCTCTCAACGCGTTTGCTCTTCCGGGCGGATTCATTGCCGTTCATACCGGTCTGGTTATCGCAGCCTCCAACGAAAGCGAACTCGCTTCCGTTATGGCTCACGAAATCAGCCACGTCGAGCAGCGACACATCGCACGAATGCTGGAGAATCAGAAAGGCAGTATGGCGATGACGCTCGGCTCCCTGCTGCTTGCCATTTTGGCAGCACGAGCCGGTTCCGGTGACGGTGCCGCAGCGGCTATTGTCGGCACACAGGCTGCAATGGCTCAGAACTACCTGTCTTTCTCGCGCGATGCGGAAAGAGAGGCCGACCGCCTCGGCTTCAGCACTCTCACCAGAGCCGGATTCGACCCCAAGGGGATGCAGAACTTCTTTGAGAAGCTCGACTTCAACAGCCGCTCTTATGAAGGTCCGAGCGCCGCCCCGGCCTACCTCAGAACTCATCCGCTTACAGTGGAGAGAATCAGCGAAGCGCAGAACCGTTCCCGCCTCGCCGGTAAAAGCAACTACAAGGACAGCCTGGACTTTTTCCTGATCCAGGCCCGCCTCAGAGTTCTTCAGTCCAACCGCTATCAGGCCTGGAGCGATGCCTCCGACTACTTCCGCACCGATCTGAAAAGCGCCAAGGGCTTCAAAGCCGTTGCAGACCATTACGGCCTCGCAGTCGCCGCTTTGAAAATGAAGAACGAAAAACTTGCACTCGAGCAAATCGAAACAGCAAAGAAACTTGCCGGAAAATCAGCCGTTATTGATAAGTTCTATTCCGAACTGCTGTTTGCCTCGGGCAACCGTACAAAAGGGCTTGAGCTGGCAAAGAAAACATTTAACGAGCATCCTCTCTCACAGATGACGCTCCTTAATTACGTTACCCTGCTGCACAGAGCCGGCAAATACGATCAGGTCGTTTCGGTTCTGCGAAAGCAAAGTGCTCTCTCCAAACACACAGTCTCCTATCAGAAAGCGCTCGGCCGGGCCTATGAAGCCATGGGCAAACAGAGTCTGAGCCATCAGGCGATCGGAGAAATGTATGCGTTGTCCGGCATGAAAACTGCGGCTATCGAACAGCTCACCATCGCTCAGCAGGCCAATGACGCAGATTTTTACACGATGAGTGAAATCGACGCCCGTCTGCGACAGTTGCGAAAAGACGTTGCTGACGACAAAAAGTTCCAATAATTACCCTGTTTTCACACGCTCAAATAGTGAGAAAATAAGGGGACTTTTGATTTTCAATTATTCTTTGGTTTAAAAGTGACAGACACTACACAGACAAGCACACCCATCGAAACCGATGCCGTCATTATCGGCGCCGGTCCCGTCGGCCTGTTCCAGGTCTTTGAACTCGGCCTGCTCGAAATGAAGGCTCACGTTCTCGACTCCCTCAATCACCCGGGCGGTCAGTGCGTTGAACTCTATCCGGACAAGCCTATTTATGACATTCCTGCAGTTCCCGTCTGCACCGCCAACGAACTGACAGAAAACCTGCTCAAGCAGATCGAACCGTTCGGTCCGACTTTCCACTACGGTGAAGAAGCTGTCGAACTCAAGAAACTTGAAGACGGCCGCCTTTACATCAAGACCAGCAAGGGCACCGAATTCCTTGCCAAGGCTGTCTTTATCGCAGCCGGCGTCGGCAGCTTCCAGGCCCGCACACTGAAGGTTCCGCACATTGAAAAGTTCGAAGGCAAGCAGCTTCACTACAGCGTTAAGGATCCGTCCCTCTTCGAAGGCAAGAACATCGTTATCTGCGGCGGCGGTGACTCCGCTCTCGACTGGTGTCTGAACCTTGTCGGCAAGGCTGAAAGCGTCGTTCTCGTCCATCGCCGCGACGGCTTCCGTGCCGCTCCTGCCTCCGTCAGCAAGATGCGCGAACTCTGCGACGAATGGGAAATGCAGTTCGAAGTCGGCCAGGTTACCGGTTTCGTTGAAGAAGACGACGTCATGAAGGAAGTTAAGGTCACCGGTGCCGACGGCGTCACACGCCGTATCCCGATGGATCACCTCCTCGTATTCTTCGGCCTGCAGCCCAAGCTCGGCCCGATCGC
This sequence comes from uncultured Burkholderiaceae bacterium, assembly GCA_964571375.1. Lineage (GTDB taxonomy): Bacteria > Pseudomonadota > Gammaproteobacteria > Burkholderiales > Burkholderiaceae_F > JAFTYR01. The sequence goes on along the minus strand of CAZNBL010000083.1, from coordinate 1,097 downwards.
CGACTGGGGTCTCACACTTGAACGCAAGCAGATCGTTGTCGATACAGCCCGCTTTGAAACCAACATTCCGGGCGTCTTCGCTGTCGGCGACATCAACACTTATCCGGGCAAGAAGAAGCTGATTCTCTCCGGGTTCCATGAATGCGCTCTGGCTGCCTTTGCCGCCTCCGACTATGTCTTCCCGGAAAAGCGCGTACTGCTTCAGTACACAACAACCAGCCCGAAGCTGCACAAGGTTCTCGGCGTTGAAACGCCCACCTTCGATTAATCTTAATCGGCAGCCCTAAAGGCAAAACCCCGGAATTCGCGAGAACTCCGGGGTTTCTGTTTATTCGAACCTTATCGATCAGTCGTTCGAAATCTTGATACCGGGCATCTTGGCCGAATAGTCCTTATTGCGCTTGGCAACAGCGACACCGACCTTGCGGGCGATTTCCTTATAAACTGCGGCGAGCTTACCTTCGGGTTCTTCGATAACGATCGGACGGCCTGCATCCATGCTCATACGGATGCGGATATCGAGCGGAATTTCGCCGAGCAGCTCGACACCGTACTTTTCAGCCATCTTCTTGGCGCCGCCCTCACCGAAGATATGTTCTTCGTGACCGCAGCAGCTGCAGATGTGAGTTGCCATGTTTTCGATAATGCCGAGAATCGGCACATTGACCTTTTCAAACATGACAAGGCCCTTCTTGGCATCCATCAGAGCAATATCCTGCGGGGTAGAGACGACAACTGCGCCTGTGACCGGAACTTCCTGAGCCAAAGTAAGCTGAATATCGCCGGTTCCCGGCGGCATATCGACAACGAGATAATCGAGATCGTTCCAGTTTGTCTGGGTCAGCAGCTGCTTCAGAGCAGAAACTGCGAGAGGACCTCTCCAGATCATCGGCTGATCCGGATCGATCAGAGCACCGATAGAAGCCACCTGCAGACCGTGGCCGTTGAGCGGCTCCATGGTCTTGCCGTCCTTCGTTGTCGGGCTTTCGTGAATATCAAGCATGGTCGGCTGGCTCGGACCGTAAACGTCGGCATCGAGAAGGCCGACTCGGGCACCTTCAGCCTGAAGAGCCAGTGCAAGGTTGGCAGCAACCGTA
>CAZNBL010000082.1:0-4913 GCA_964571375.1 uncultured Burkholderiaceae bacterium | reverse complement strand
GGTTTTAAACGTGTCCGGATTAAACAAAACAGAAGACATGCTCTTTTGTAAAACAACGAATAGAAATCCAGACGTACGTTGTCAATAAACTGTTTAATTCTCCGATGCCATTGCACACTTCTGCGCAATCCGCACTCCGGAGAAATCCCGTGCGGCCCGATTCCGCACGTTACAACCTAAAAAATCCCGTTCTCTCAAAAAAAAAACGACCGAAAGCCCGAGGCTGACGGTCGTTTTTGTCTGTTATCTCTTAATTAAAGAGTCCGGCACGGAGGATTGGCGTGATGGGGCGCCGGTTTTCCGTGAGGCTGACGGTGCTTGGCTGCAGGCGCATGCATACGGGCTTCGAACGATTCGAGCGTCATCGCCTGTTCGGCGCTCAGCACCTTCACCAATTCTTTGCGGGCATGACTTACCGCTTCAAGATCGGCGGCTCTTGCCTTCATGTGAGCGGCGCGCGCATCGATTCTTTCCTGAGTGGTGGCGCCGGGTTCGATCATCGCGCGCTTGGTATTGCGATGACTTAAAGCGACGGCTTTCGCATAAGCATCCCAGGCAGCGACCTGATTGTCTTTGAGCTGAAGACGGTCGCGAAGCATTGCCTGATGATTTTCAAACTTGGCGCACGGAGCCTTCATGCCGTGAGGTGCGCCGTTATGCATCTGATGCACTCGGTGCACGCAGTCGGGATAGTGAGGACCGTTGGCCGGACAATCGCGGTTCATCTGAGCAGATGCGGCACCGGCAGCGAAAACGAGAGAAGCAGCTAAGCAAAGAGCAATTTTTCTTGTTGTACCCATAGTTTCCTCACTGTTGAACGGATCAAAGGATATGGAATTCAGTATAGGAGCAGAGTTTCCCGGAAACCTTACGAAATCGTAAGATAGATTTCAAATTGCAAAAATCCTCACAAATTCACGCATTTTGCCTGCAGATCGCGAAATTTATTGAGAAACATCAATTCCTCGGTACTTCTTCTGTGCGGAGGGTAAAATCAGCGGGGTAGTTTTTTATTTTTCTGCAGTTTGTTATGGCCGGTTTGGATTTCAAAGCTCCGCTTTCGCGGTATTTTCAGGATGATGTCGCCGCTTCTTTAAAAGCGCATGACGTCGCCACCCTCGAAGATCTCTGCGAAGTTACCTCTGAGGTCATCAACTGGCACGAGTTGCTGGGCTTGGATAATGCGAGCGCCGATTCAATCGCGCTTTGGCTTTTCGATCACCTCGACTCCGACACCGCTCTTCCTTCCCATGTCGTCACCAGAGCCAGAAGAGCCAAGTCCCGGGGAGAAACGCTTTCAGTTGAACGAGTCGAAAAAAAGGCTGAGCTCACCTACGCTGCTTTCGATGCCTCCTGCGGCATCGTTCCTCTGGAACTCTTTGATTTTCCGAGTGATTTGGACGGCAGTTGCGGTACCAACCGAGGTCCCGCTGAACACTGCGCACTCGAAGCCGACAACGATATCGACGCCGCCGTCACCTGGCTTAAAGCCCGCGCCAACAATGTGAATACCTTCAGCGCCTATCGGAAAGAAATCGAGCGTTTCATGCTCTGGGCAGTTCTGGAAAAAGAAACTCCGCTCTCCTCGCTTTCGATCGAACAGTGCTCGGAATATCTGCATTGGCTCGAGGATCTCGGCCGACTTGACGACGCAGCTTGGAAAAAACGCTGGAAATGCCCTCAGCACTATTGGCTCGGACCGAAAAACGTACCGCGCTTAAGCGGCGAGTGGCGCCCCTTCAACAATCCCCTTTCGGCTACCAGCCGTAAGTCCGCAGTAACGGGCGTTCGCCGCCTTTTTACCTTCCTGCAGAAAACAGGCTATCTGAAATTCAATCCGTTCGATCAGATTTCAACCAAGATTCCGCTGCTTCCCGGCGAAGGCAAGCCGAAAGAATTCTCCGACCGCTCGCTGACACACGAGCAGTGGCAGGATATTTTGGATTACCTGGAAAATCTTCCGGATTCCGTCACCAAGGCCCGCCTGAAAGTCGTTCTCATGCTCGGCAAGAGCCTCGGCATGCGTGCAAGCGAAATGCTCAATGCCCGCTGCGGCTGGATTCAGTATCTGCCGGTCGGCAATGAAAAAAGCGCTTTTATCGATATCGTCGGTAAAGGCGACCATGAAAGACGCCTTCCGGTGAGCGACGCTCAGGTCGATATCATCAATGCGTATCTTGAAATGCGCAAGCATCCGATGATCGGTATTACCGAAGGCGAAGACGTTCCGATTCTGGCTTCTGTTAAGAAAAGAGGCGGCAATGAATCGCTGTCGAGATCGGGGCTTTACCTCATTCTCACCGAATTCTTTGAGAAGGTTGCGCAAAGCATCGAAGAGGAACGTCCGCAGGATGCTTCCAAACTCAGAACCGGCTCCACCCATTGGCTTCGCCACACCTTTGCGGTCACGAGCCTCGAAGTCATGCCGATCAATATCGTGCAGACTGCGATGGGTCATGCTTCGATCGGCACCACGAGCCGTTACCTCACGCCCGATCAGAAGGAAATCTACAACGCCATGAAGAAAAAGCCGGCGATGTAGGCGCCGGCTTCGGGATTATGCTCTTAAGGCATCCGCATATTTGATCAGGAAATCCTGAGCGGTGAGTTTCGCGTTAAGCGGGTGCGCCGCAATCTTCGAGAGCTTGTTGGCTTCGTCGACAAACGCGAACAACGCGCGGTCGTCTGCTCTTGCAGCAAGAGCAGCGATCGTATTCGCTTCCTTTAAGAAGTAACGCACGGGCAGGCCCTGACGCACGTAAATAATGTCCGTCATAAAACGCTGCACCAAGGGCACCAATGCCTGCATCGAAAGGTCATTCGGAATTCCGTCGACCACTTCTGCCATCGAAAGTTCTCCGCCCTGACGCAGCATGGCAAGAATCTTGGCTTCCGTTTCCTTGGACATCTTAAGGCGTACGTCTTTTTCAAAGACAAGGAGCGGCATGCCGCCCGCCTGTGCCAGAGCTGTCTCGGCCTCTTCTCTTTCAAAACCCTGAGACGCCAGGTACTCGAGAGAGGCTTCTTTACTCGGAGCGGGAACGCGCACGAGCTGGCAGCGCGAGCGGATCGTCGGCAGCATAGCGTCGAGATCGTCGGACACCAGAATAATCACTACGCCTTCGGGCGGCTCTTCAAGGCTCTTTAAGAGCGCGGAGCTCTGATCGGCCTGCATCATGTTTGCCGGGTAAATCAGCACGACACGGTTGCCGCCTCTATGGCTCGTAATCGAAAAGAATTCGCTGAGCGCGCGGATCTTTTCAATTTCGATCGTACGCGGCAGCCCCTTTTTGACTTCTACTGCCTTTTTCTTCGGCTCCCAGGGCTGAGGGTGCACCGCAGCTTCCGCTTCCGAGAGAACCAAGCGCATATCGGGGTGCGTACCGGCTTTAATAAGACGGCAGTTTTCGCACCTGCCGCAGGCCGCACCGTTGACCGGCGCTTCGCAGAGCACGGACTGCGCAAAGGCAAAAGCGAGCTCATAGGTGCCGCTGCCTCGGGGGCCGTAAATCAAAATTGCGCCCGGCAGCTTCTCTCTGAACTTTTGAAGAACCTTTGCAGGCTGCTCAAGCCACGGAAAAACGGCTAGTTCCATCCTTCGATTTTCCTTCTGACAACTTCGCTCACCGCTTCGATGGGCTGCGAAGAATCAACGACAAAATAGCGATCCGGATACTTCTCGGCAAGTTTCAGATAAGCCTCTCTCACACGGCGGTGGAAATCCCCGGCTTCGGATTCGAATCGGTCGGGGGTGCCGCCGAGACGCTTGGCTGCGGTTTCTGTATCGATATCAAAAAGAATCGTGAGATCGGGCTCGATATCGGGATGCACAAAATCGACAAGTTTGTCGACGAGTTCTTCCGGCATCTTGCGGCCTGCGCACTGATAGGCGTAAGAAGCATCGGTAAATCGGTCGCAGAGCACCCATTTACCGGCTTCAACGGCCGGTCGGATCACTTCATGCAGATTCTGTTCGCGGGAAGCAAACATCAGAAGCATTTCGCACTTGGCGCTCATCGCGTCGTTGAGCAACAGAGCGCGGATCTTCTCACCGAGCTCGGTGCCGCCGGGTTCTCTGGTCTGCACGAGTTCCACGCCCTTGGCACGAATCGCTTCGGCAATGACCGGAATCTGAGAGCTCTTGCCGGCGCCGTCCACCCCTTCAACAGTGATAAAACGGCCTCTTTTCTTTTCTGACATTTATTTTCCCTGACTTCTTAAATACTTCTGCACTGCGGCATTGTGTTCGCGCAGCGATTTCGAAAAATGAGACTTGCCCTCGCCCTTGGCTACGAAATACAGATAATCCGTCTTATCGGGATTGGCGGCGGCCTGAAGCGACTTCAGGCTCGGATTCGTAATCGGCGTGGGCGGAAGACCCTTGCGGGTATAAGTGTTGTAAGGCGTATCCGTCTTTAAGTGAGAACGGCGGATCACACCGTCGAAATCTTTGATGCCGTAAATCACGGCGGGGTCGGTCTGCAGCAGCATGCCGCGGGCCAGGCGGTTATGGAAGACGCTTGAGACGAGCTTACGGTCTTCTTCAACCCCGGTTTCCTTTTCGATAAGGCTTGCGAAAATCAACAGTTCATACGGGTTCTTAAGCGTCAGAGACGGATCGCGGTTTTCCCAAGCCTGCTTCAAGCGCTTCTTCTGCTCGTCGCAGGCACGCTTTAAGACGCGGACATCCTTGTCGCCGGCGGCAAAAACGTAGGTGTCGGGCGCAATCCAGCCTTCAAGACTCATGCCGGGCTCAAGACCCAAAGCCTTATTGATTTCTTCGTCGCTCATCGAAGCGCTTGCGACTTCCACATCCGGATTGGAGCGGATCTGAGAGAAGAGAACGTCGGAGCGGTTGCCTTCGATAAGAGTGGCTTTACCCATCAGAATGTCGCCGCTCGCAAGCTTCCCGC
>CAZNBL010000081.1:0-5133 GCA_964571375.1 uncultured Burkholderiaceae bacterium | reverse complement strand
TCACTCGTCAAGCGTCTTAATGAGAAATTTAATCCGAATCAATCTCATTTACAGCGTTTTTCTTTGATCAATCATACAGTTACAATATTTTCACACCAGATGTAATAAATTGTAATTCATTCAAAACTGTCTCAAAAAGAGCGCCGGAATAGAAAAAGAGCCGTTGCAACACGTTTATTTTCGCGTTGCAGCGGCTCTTAATCTACACAGGAATTACAGACGGTTGGCTTCGATATCGGCATCCGTCTTATTCAGAAGGATCTTTTCGATTTCGATGCTCTGGGGACCGCCTCCGCGGTCGCCTTCATATACGTTTTCGCGGATAGATTCCATAATTTCGGCCTGATGCGGTGTGCCGTTGGCTTTCTGCACATAAATTTTCATCAGGTCGATAATGCCCTCTTCCAAGGTTCTGTTCGGATAGAAACGATTGACACACTTAATAAATGCTTCTTTTAATTCCGAATCTACTGTAATGGACATACTTTCTTTGGACATATCCGCCTCCGTCTTTTTATTTTCTGTTTTTAGTAAGAATGATTCTTGACTCGGTCAAAACGCTTGTAGCAGAAAGCAAAATCGCGTTCTTCCGTTGCCGGGTGTTCTTCGGACCAAACCTGCATCCATTCGTCTGCGTTCAGATCCGGGAAAAAGGTATCGCCCCCGAACTCAGCTTCAATCTGAGTAATCCATGCGGTATCGGCAATCGGAAGAGCTTCCTTATAAATCTGACCGCCGCCGATCACCATCACTTCGTCGCCGGCGCCGAAAAGAGCAATCGCTTCCTGAAGAGAAGATACGACTTCAGTGCCGTCTGCAACATAATCGGGATTGCGGCTGATCACAATATTGCGTCTGCCGGGAAGCGGTCTGCCGATCGACTCACGGGTCTTTCGGCCCATAATGATGGGCTTGCCCATCGTTGTCTGCTTGAAGAATTCGAGATCTTCGGGCAGTCTCCAGGGCATCTTGCCGTTATTGCCGATGGTGCCGTTGGCGGCTCTCGCCACGATAATACTGATATGGGGCTTCATAAATTTCCTTTTAAACCGCTACCGGCGCTTTGATTGCAGGCCACGGTTCATAGCCGACGAATTCGAAATCTTCGTACTTATAGTCAAAAATACTTTCAGGCTTGCGCTTGATAACAAGCTGCGGATAGGGACGCGGCTCACGGCTTAACTGCAGCTCGCACTGCTCGACGTGATTGTCATAGATATGGCAGTCACCGCCTGTCCAGATAAATTCTCCGACTTCAAGATCGCACTGCTGAGCAATCATGTGAGTAAGCAAGGCGTAACTTGCAATATTGAACGGAACGCCGAGGAAAATATCACAGCTTCTCTGATACAGCTGGCAGGAGAGCTTGCCTTCAGCAACATAGAACTGGAAGAACATGTGGCAGGGCGGCAGATGCATCTTCGGCACATCGGCAACATTCCATGCGGAAACCACCAGGCGGCGGGAATCCGGATTGGTCTTGATAGCGTGGACAACTTCGGAAATCTGGTCGATAGTTTCGCCGTCGGCTGTCGGCCAGCTTCTCCACTGAACGCCGTAAACCGGACCGAGTTCGCCGTTTTCGTCAGCCCATTCGTCCCAAATAGTGACACCGTTTTCGTGCAGATAACCGATATTGGAGCTTCCCTTGAGGAACCAAAGCAGTTCGTGAATGATCGAGCGAAGATGGACCTTCTTGGTTGTCACCAACGGAAAACCTTCCTGCAGGTTAAAGCGCATCTGATAACCGAATACACTGCGTGTACCGGTACCGGTTCTGTCAGCCTTCGCAACACCATGTTCATAGACATGACGAAGGAAGGTCTCATACTGATTTGACGGCATTACTGACCTTTCTATTGAAAACAGCCGTGAGTCTGTCCTACGCAACGAGGCTTACTCCGGCGCAAAAATTACAAGTTAGTCTGATTGTAAGCGGAATCACGTTCAGTAGTTCGGGTAAATTGCACAAAAACGATTCCTTCGCTGTAAATAATGGGGTATTGTCTCAATATTGTGCGTAAATTACGCATCAACGCTATTTACCCGAAAGGAGTTTTCATGAAGGAAATCATCGTCTCTGATAAGGCACCCGCTGCTGTCGGCACTTATTCTGTTGCCACTAAGGCCGGTAACACAGTTTACTGCTCCGGTCAGCTCGGTCTCGATCCTGCCAGCGGCACCCTGCCCGCTTCTTTCGAAGCACAGTGCCGTCAGGCTTTCAAAAATGTTTTTGCGGTCTTGGAAGCTGCCGGTGCAGAAGAAAAAGACATCGTCCGTCTCATGATTTTCGTCAAGGATCTCAACGATTTCCCGACATTGAACGCAATCATGGAAGAAGTGTTCACCGCCCCGTTCCCGGCCCGCAGCTGTGTGCAGGCCGCAGCTCTTCCCAAGGGCGGCTTGGTTGAAATCGAAGCTACTGCGGTAATCGGTTAATTACCACGGAGTTTCTCTCGGAAGCAGCCGGTTGACCAGGTAACGGACAGCCGGCTCCGGATCGGTCATCTGATCGAGCAGAGAATCCGGTGCATCCCTGTTCTGTTTCATCTCGACGCTGTAGCCCGGGTGATTCTTTCTCAAAAGATAAATCTCGGCATAGTCGAGATAGTTCTGAGCGGCCTTTCTCTTGTACTGTGCTTCATAGAGAATGTAGGCCTGGCAGAATCCTTCCTCATTATCAAAATCGATATCGGTTACCGTTTTGGTCGTCAGGCCTTTGTCTTCAACAGCCTTTCTCAGGTACAGAAAAAAAGAAGCCGGAACCGTCTTATTGTCAACAATACAGACGTTCTGATACGGAAAGGCATCCTTGAAGACGTACTCTTCATGAGATGCACAGCCGGCGAGCAAAGTTACCGAGACCGCCGACACCGCAGATAAGAACCGGATTCCGCGCATGAATTCACCCTTTCAAAAAACGCAAAAAAGGCCATAAAACGAAGAGTTTGATGCTATCAAAGTTGCAACTCCCGTACAATAGCCGTTTTCGGAAGTTTGAATCTGACTAGAGTTTTCACCACCATGTCCAAACGCAATAAAAATCTGCCTGCCATCGCCCTTTGGAATCCCACCTGGATTGCCATCTGGTCCTTTATTTTTACGCCGATTTTCGGTGCTATCCTGCATAAAAAGAACTGGCAGGAAATGGGCATGTACGATGATGCCAATACCGCAGGTACCTGGGTAACCGTTTCGATCGTTATCTTTTTCGGTTACCTCTTTACCGAACCGTTCCTTCCCGAAGGCAGCTACTCTCAGTTCTACCTGCTCTCTGTCTGGGTAATCTTCTACGCTGCCTGGCTTTTCGCACAGGGCTTCAAGCAGATTCAGGTCATCAAGAAGCGCTACGGCGAAGCCTATCACCACAAACTCTGGGGCAAGCCCCTGATGATCGGTGCCGGCGGCATGATGCTCTGGCTTGCGATTTCGCTTACCTACATCATCATTCTGATTCTCTCCGGCATCATCAAGACCGTACCGGTCAATTAATCCGTGCAAAGTATTTTCGAGAAAATGCCGCCTCACCGCGTCCGCCGTAAAACGGGCGCGGACTTGCTTTTGCGTCATAACAGTTCTCTGCAGGAGCGTGACAGTCAGGGGCGCTATGAACTTGCGCACCTGTTGTTAGAGGACGAAGCGGATTCTGCAGTCCGATATCTCGAATCCGCCGCTCAGCAAAACCATGCGGCCAGTCTCGATCTGCTCGGTATGCTCTACGCCACCGGCGAAGTGGTTGAAAAAGATCCCGAACGCGCTTTCGGCTACTTTAAGCAGGGCGCAGCTCTCGGAAATACCGATGCGCAGTACCATTTAGGCATGGCGCTTAACGAAGGGTTCGGCTGTACGCGCAATCTCACCGAATCCTTTGCCTGGCTTCGCATCAGCGCGAGAAAAGATCATCCCGACGCCATGTTTGCTTTTGCCGTCGCCCTTGAAAAGGGACTCGGCACAGAGCCCGATCCCGCCCAGGCGGAGAACCTCTATGAGCAGGCCGCCCTCCTCGGCAGTGCCGGCGCCTTAAATTATCAGATCAAAAAGATCACCGCCGAGTCCCGTCCCGACACGGCTCAACTGCTCCGCTGGCTTCATATGGCCTGCGCGGCGGACCTTCCGGTCGGCATGATTGCCGTGGCACGGCAGATGCTCGAAAACAGTCCGGCAGATACCTCGCGCGCCGTCTCTTTACTTGAAAGAAGTGTCTCGCTCGGTGACGTCTCTGCGATGAATGAACTTGCAGTCCTCTGGTACGACGGCAGATTTGTCCCGAGAGACTGGGTACAGGCAATTGTTTACGCCCACATGGCGAGTACCGCGGGCTCAAGAGAAGCCCGACGTTATCTTGAAGAATGGAGAAGCGAAGCCGATGACGAAGCGCTGATGCTCTCTATTGAAATCGCCTCGCTCGCCAACCGCGAAGAAATCATAAAAAAACTGCGGAGCCGTCAGTCATTCGGCGCCGCAGTTCGTTAATTTCTAAACCCTGTCTGAATTACAGAGAATAGACATTGTGTGTCACACGACCTTCGTGTGCAGACTGATGCATGGAGGCATTCACGCCTTCTGCTTTAGCCTCGGCTCTCCACTTACGGACGAGCTCGACGGCACGCGGAGCGATTTCGTCGGCAGTCATACCGATATCGCAGCCCTCGGATGCGGCACCGTGCAGGTAAACCGCAGCGATAGTAGCGGCAACATGGTCAAAGCGCTGAGCCATGAATGCAGCGATCATACCGCTTAATACATCGCCGCTGCCCGGAGTGGACAGAGCGGCAGTACCGACCGGGCTGACCCAGCAACGGGAGCTCTTCTGAACAACGATCGTACCGCAACCCTTGACGACGGCGAGAGAACCCATCACCAGAGAAAGGTCGAGAGAGCGGTTGATACGGTCGGCGGCCATTTCCTTTTCTGTGACGCGGAGCAGTCGGGAAGCTTCACCTTCGTGCGGAGTCACAACAGTACGGTAGGGACGTGTGGACAGTGCGGAATAAACTTCGTCGTCCTTGGCAGCCCATGTCAGAGCATCGGCATCAACGACGAGCGGCTTATCGGAATCGATAGCCTGCATCAGGCGCTGCTTGGCCTTCTCGGAAAAACCGAGACCCGGGCCGATCACGATAGCATCCATGG
>CAZNBL010000080.1:0-5209 GCA_964571375.1 uncultured Burkholderiaceae bacterium | reverse complement strand
CCTTGGAAGGTATTGCCAAGACCGTGGAAAACCTTCCGAAGTGTGCGGCTGACGGCTCCGATAGGGAAGCAAGAAGACACATGAGTTTCGCCAACTCTCTCGGCGGTCTGGTGATGGCAACCGGAACCCTGGTAAGCCAGCATGCGATGGAACATGTACTTTCCGCGCATTACCCGAAACTACCTCACGGTGCCGGTCTCATGATGCTGGCTCCGGCTTATTTCGAACACTTGATCCGTAAAGGGGCTTCTCCGGAAAGATTTATCCGCTTGGCGCGCGTCATGGGTATGAAGGATGCGACAAGGCCCGAGGATTTTCTTCTTGCGCATCAGGCGCTCTTGGATGCTGTCTGCGCGACGGAAGTCCGTATGAGCGATTACGGCATCCGATTTGAAGAACTCAGAGGATTTGCCCGCGAAGTTAAAGAAACCGCCTCAATGCAGTTTAAGAACGATCCTGTCGAGCTTACGGAAGCTGATGTTGCATCTATTTACGAAGCGGCATGGCGGTAAAGTACAGACTGGCTTTAAGATTGACCGAATTATTTTTTACGATAATGCCGTAACTTAACGGAATACCGGATTTGTAGTATGGATAAAGAAACACTGAAAAGACTCGTCACCCAAAGAGAATTTACGGATGAAGAGATCGTTGCATTGCTCGGTCTTACCGATCCGGAAGACTGCCGTATTCTGAAAGAAGCGGCTTATCAGCGTACGACCGAACTGATGGGAGACAGAGTCTACTATCGCGGTCTGATTGAGTTTTCTAACATCTGTACAGCCAACTGCCGTTACTGCGGTATCCGCAAAGACAATCACTCGGTCGACCGTTACACGATGACCAAGGAAGAGATCGTTTCTCAGGCAGTTTGGGCGGCAGAGCAGGGCTACGGCAATATCTGTCTGCAGTCCGGTGAAAGACACGACGAAAAATATGTGAACTTCGTCTGCGAATGCCTGCAGGAGATTCATGAGAAAACCGTGAGCGAAGCGCTTCCTAACGGTGTCGGCGTGACGCTTTCTCTCGGCGAACAGACGAAAGAAATTTACGAGCGCTGGGCCGTGGCAAGCGGCAACAGAGACAATCTCCGCTATCTTGCCCGCTTTGAGACTTCCAATGAAAAGCTCTTTAACGAACTGCACAGTACTCCGGGTAAAAACGAAAAGAAGCTCGATCATCGCCTTGCTGTCTTAAAGACACTTCGTGAATGCGGCTATCAGGTCGGCACCGGCGTCATGATCGGTATTCCCGGTCAGACGCTCGAAGATCTCTGCAAGGATATCCGTACCTTCCAGTCGGTAGATGCCGACATGATCGGTATGGGTCCGTATCTGATGAGTGAAGGAGCAGAACTGCATTCGATCGGTCAGATGGAACCGAAGAAGCTGATGCAGTTGGCTCTTAACATGATTGCGGTGACGCGTCTTGTGCTCGGTAACGTCAATATCGCCGCAGCAACGGCTCTGCAGGTTCTTGAACCCGAAGGACGCGAGATGGGTATCGAATACGGCTGTAACATCGTGATGCCGAATCTTTCGCCTTTGAAGTACCGTCCGGGTTATCAGCTTTACGACAACAAGCCCTGCATCGACGACGAGCCGACTCAGTGTGCATCGTGCCTTGAAAAGCGTATTGAATCGAGAGGCCGCAAGGTCGGTTGGAATCTTTCGGGATCGTCCCGCAAGTGGCTGGCACGGAACGGAAAACCTGCGGAAAAGATTCCATTTGCGAAGGTTGCACCCGACAGTAAAAAACAAATTTGGCTCAAATCGCTCTGAGCATTTAAAATGCATCGGATTGAGTAAGAGGTTTTACATGCGAAAAAGCTTAGTTGTCGCTAATTGGAAAATGAACGGCTCTCTCGCCGACACTCACGCCTGGGTTAAGGAATTCTCCGAGATGCCCGAAGTGTCTGCAGAAGTTGCCGTCTGCGCTCCCTTTGTCTATCTTCCCGCACTTGCCGAAGATGTTCGTGAAAAGGGTGTAAAGCTCGGTGTCGGTGCCGAAAACTGCGCTTCTTTCACCAAGGGGGCTTACACCGGTGAAGTAAGCGCCGCAATGCTTTCCGATATCGGTTGCGAATGGGTGATTCTCGGTCACTCCGAAAGACGCAGTCTTTTCGGAGAAACCAATGAGCAGGTGGCTGAAAAGGCCCGCCTGGCACTCGAAAGCGGTCTTCGTCCCATTATCTGCGTCGGCGAAACTCTTGAAGAGCAGGAAAGCGGCCGTACTGTCGAAGTGGTTAAAGAACAGCTCGAAGCCGTACTGAAAGTTGTCGGTGCCGAGGCTCTTGCAGAGCGCGGTGCAATTGCTTACGAGCCTGTATGGGCCATCGGTACAGGTAAAACCGCTACACCTCAGCAGGCTGAATTAGTGCACGCAGTGCTTCGAGATAGTGTAGAATCTTATGATTCTGCAGCAGGTCAATCTGTCCGCATTCTTTACGGCGGTTCGGTTAAACCCTCCAACGCAGCGGACCTGTTTGCCTGCAACGATATTGACGGCGGTCTTATTGGCGGCGCTAGCCTTAAAGCCGGTGAATTCCATGCGATTGCGCTTGCAGCGCAGTCCTTAACAGAGACGGAAATTTAACATGCAATTTTTGGTGACTATTGCGGTTGTGCTCCAGGTTATGAGCTCCATCGCGATCATTGTTCTCGTGCTTCTGCAGCACGGCAAGGGTGCTGACCTCGGCGCAGCCTTCGGCGGCGGTGCTTCCGGTTCGCTTTTCGGTGCTACAGGTTCCGCTAACTTCCTGTCCCGTTCCACTGCTGTTGCAGCTGTCATCTTCTTCTGCTCCACACTTGCCATTACTTTTATGGGCCAGACTAAGCGCGCTCCGGTTTCCGGCGGTGTTCTGAGCACAGTAACTGCCGAACAGGCAGCTCCTGTTGAAGCTCCCGAAGCTCCTGCTAAGAACGAAAACCAGATTCCCCGTTAATTCGGAAGTCTGTCAGAAAGAACCGGCCTAGAGCCGGTTTTTTCATGCCCGAATTTTTGCAGTGATACAGAGTTGTCGGGTTCTTAGTCCGGATTAAGTCGCCGTACTTCATCTTGACGGGTCAGTGTCATGTACGATTGCACGCAGCGGACTCGGGCGTTTTTGGTTTTGACAGTACGATTTGTCAACGTGAAGAAATAAACAGAGTGTTCCCGGAGGATGTACGGACGGTACGCTGCTAATAGCAGTAAAGCACGGGATGCAATTGAACAGGGAAGAGCCGGCAGAAGTGCCGGAATGATTTTCCGATTCCGGATAAAGCAAAAGCTCCGTAACGGAGCTCTAAACTTTTGGTGCCGTCGGTGGGACTCGAACCCACACGACTTTCGTCACTACCCCCTCAAGATAGCGTGTCTACCAATTTCACCACGACGGCATTTTTAAATTGTCATCTGCAACTAGTGCAGGAGCAGAACTATAACATACTTTCAGAACTTTTTGGTGCCGTCGGTGGGACTCGAACCCACACGACTTTCGTCACTACCCCCTCAAGATAGCGTGTCTACCAATTTCACCACGACGGCTTGAAGTTCTGAAGCATTTCTGCATCGGAGAATTTGAATTCTACACGAATTAAATAACTGTGCAAGTACTTTTTGAGAAATTTTTCTAAAATTACGTGTAATCACCTAGCAAAATCTCAATAAATGATAAAAAATACCGTTTAATTGGTATTTAAGCGGATTGGAAAAGAAGTTTGGGGATTGCGGAGAATAAGCCGGATTGAAGAAATAAATGCCGCTCGGGGTGTAATGAGCGCATCGAGGCATACTCAAAACGGGCAAAAATTCTGAAATCGTGTCTTTATCCGGTATTAAGTTATAGGGGCGGCAGGATCCGACTGGGTATCCGTCGAAGGCAGAAAAGAAAAAATCCTTTTAATTCAGTGAATAAGCTCTTATAGTATGTTTTTATAAGAAGAAATCGTGCGTGCTTTAACCGGTTCGGTTACCGTCATGCAACGGTTGATTCTTATAACTCGCGTTCGCGGGGATCTTTCGACGGGACCTGCATTGAAACGTAAAGCCGTAAAAAGCTTTTCCGATGCGGAGAAAATCGGACGACCATCGTGTGGTTTATATCGTTTATAAGGAGCCGACATGCATTATGTCGTCATAGCCCGCGGCATCGTCAGAGATAATGACGGGATTGCGCACGCAGTGACGCTTACGTTCGTCGACAACAAGCTCCGCTTGGACAGCGAGGACGCAAATACTGCGATGAATGATGTAATTGAGCTTTTGCAGGAATCCCACAACCTGGTCCGCAATAACGTTGCGCCGGAACCGGAACTCTGCGTCAAATATGCGATCTCTCAGTACTTTGACGAAGTCAAAGAAGTGGAAAGCCATCATTTCTCCGATCTGCCCGTGATTTATCAGGGGCCGACAGCCGATTGGTAAATCGACGGTATTCAATGAACTGGTCTGAGGCGTGAGGTCTGTGTCAGAGCAGGTCTCATCTGTCCGGAGTATTGCTGTTCGTCAAATGCTTCTCTTTCAGAAGTAATCCTGAAAATCTGGAAAAATCCGCCGCCCGCGGTGTATATTGCCCTGCAGGTTCCGTAATTAACGATTCAATGCGAAGGGCGACCATGGCAGGGAAGAAAGAGAGACAGGCGGCTGTCGGGTACTATAGAAATCTCGCCGGAGATTTTGATTGGAATGCGCTTATGGATTACACAAGCGGTGTACTTGAAGCCCGAGACGCCGTTGAAGACGTTCAGAGCGTACCTGACTTCAACGAAGAAACCGCCCGCCGTGCGGTTGCATCCGGGGTGCCTTATCTCAAGCTTTCTCCGCAGCCGATTGATTCCGCATCTTTCCGAAAGCACTGCGCCGATATTTTGGAAGACTTTATCGGCCGAGGCATCGTGCATGACGAACAGATCGAAGCGATGCGACACATTGAATGGGACAAGCTTTGTGACGAAGTTTGCGCATTGGCCGGTTCCGATCCCAATGAATTCTTTATTGAAGCGGTTCCTCACTTACTCGGTGAAAAACGAAGCGAGCTCGCCGAGGTCGTTTTGGCAGGTCTCCTCATCAATGTCGTACGCGCTTATCTGGGCGGATGCGGTGCGGCGATGAGCGATTATCTGTCCGCTCAGAGCAAGGAAGAAGTTCCGGCGAATTCATTTAAGTGTCCGACCTGCGGTCAGCCTGCATCTCTGTCTCAAATTATTGATACTCCAGAAAACTGCGG
>CAZNBL010000079.1:0-5252 GCA_964571375.1 uncultured Burkholderiaceae bacterium | reverse complement strand
GGGCAAGCATTGTTTTTTTACTCATAATCAGACGTCCTTTTGATGTATTGAATGTCTTTCCAAGGAAAATGACCCGGTGATTGAGAACCGAGTACATTTACTTTTTATAACACCCTTTTCACTATTTCAAATCAAGTGCGTCCGGGAATAGCCGTTAAACGCTACCCACCTTTATTTATAAATAGAAACCCTGAGTAAAAAACGAGACAGCTTTATCGGTTGTTAGTTCGAACTAAAGATGCAATCTCAAGGATATCTTTCGGCAAAGTACGGCAGCATCCGCCGAAACACGAGGCTCCTAAAACCTGCCAGCTGCCGATATAGGAAGACCATCCTTCGGAATCCGCTCCGTGATGCCAGGTTTTAGTCTTCGGATCATAGATCTCGCCGGAATTCGGATAGACAATCAAAGGCTTACCGCAATCTTTCATAGTATCCAAAGCACCGGCGACATATTCCTGTTTAACGCAATTGATCCCGATTGCATCGACGCAATCGTACTTTGCACAAACCTCAGCAGCTTCAGATAAAAGTGTTCCGCAGGAAATATGACTTTCGTCCTTAAGCGTAAAAGTTACCCAGCAGCTCTGATCGGTTTCTTCTAAAAGAGACAGAATTGCTTCAACTTCATCCAATCGAGGCATCGTCTCCACGGCAATCAGATCTGCCCCTCCTTCTTTCAACGCTTCGATACGCAGACGATGAAAAGCCTTGTACTCATCAACGGTTAAGGAATAGTCTCCGCGATACTCTGAGCCGTCTGCCAGATAAGCGCCGTAGGGACCGACAGATCCGGCAACAAGCAAGTCGTTTAAGTCTTTATCAACAGCGGATCGTGCTTCCTTAGCCAGCTCAACAGAAAGTTTGATCAGCCGATAAGATTCTTCAGCAGAAATTCCCTTCTTTGCAAATCCTTTTTCACTTGCCTGGTAGCTGGCAGTAATCGCAACATCGGCGCCCGCCTTAAAATAATTCTCATGAACCGTCCTGATTTTCTCAGGTGCTTCAAAGAGAACCTTTGCACTCCAAAGCGGATCGTTTAAATCGCATCCGAGCGCCTCCAGGGCGGTAGACATGGCGCCGTCAATCACAACAGACTTCTTCTTTTGAATTAGTTCGGCAAGCGGATGTTTCATAACTTCTGCTGGATATAATGAATAAAAAATCAATATTTACTATAACCTTTCAAAAGTCCCAAATATCATGCTTCGAAGAAGTTTTGTCTCTGCAGCGCTGGTATTTTCCGTCTCTTCTTTGATCGCTGCTCCCAAACGCCCTCTGCTTATTGTCGGAATGGACGCCGCTTATCCGCCCTTCGGTTCGATCGAAGCCGGTACCGGTGTTTATGTAGGATTTGACGTTGATATCATCAAAGCCATCGGTAAAGTCGAAGGCTTCGATGTGGAAATCCGAAATTTAGCTTTCGACGGCCTGATTCCGGCCCTGAAGTCCGGCGTAATCGATGTTGCTATCAACGATATTACTGTTACAGTCGATCGCGCACAAAGCGTTGATTTTTCAGATAGATATTATATTGCCGGGCTCGGTGCCGTAGTTCGTAAGGACTACGATGCGATTAAAACTGCCGACAACCTTATCGGCAAAAAGATTGCCGTCTCCATCGGATCCACCGGTGAAGAAGCCGCCCGCAAGATTCCCGACGCCGACATCCGAGTTTTCAATCAGCTCAACGAATGCTACATGGAACTCGTCAATAACGGCGTCGACGTAGTGATCAACGACCTTCCGACCAACGACTTCTATGTGACTAACGCCGGTCAGGGCAAGGTAAAGTCTCTGGAACTTGCATTGACCCGCGAGGATCTCGCGATTGCCGTACGTAAAGGCAATAAGATGCTGCTTCGCAGAATTAACCGCGGTCTCGGCAAGTTAAAACAAAACGGTGAATTCACCGAAATTTATATGAAGTGGTTCGGACGCAAGCCGCCGAAGGATCTCTAAAGTATTAAAGCCGGGGCGATGAACCCCGGCTGTTGTTTATACAATTTCCTGCCAAATGCGGGATTTCGGCACATCGTCTTTCAACTTGGCGACCTGAACCGCACCGATCGTGGCGACATTGCCGTTTGCCAACTCTGAGGTCGGAACGTCTTTTGTCAACGAATTCGAATTGCCGTGGTTATCGAATCCGTCGACAGGCTCAAACCAGCCGCCGTGGCAGAGGCGAGCGCAGCCGGCCATGATGTCGTCAGAAACTTCGGCCCGCGCGATGATGCATCCCCTGTCGTTCCAAACCTTAATCAGGTCTCCGTTATAAATTCCGCGTTCTTCAGCGTCAGAGGTATTGATAAGCAACGGCTCGCGTACAGTTCCCTGTTCCTGCGGATATTGAACATTATCCAACTGAGAATGAAGTCGGCGCTTGCTCTTACAGGAGATCAAGCGGATGGGGTAACCTGTATTGTGATCACTGATAGCGAAACAGGGTTCAAAGTACCTCGGATACCCCGAACAATCGGCATAACCGTAAGCAGCGATCTTCTCTGAATATATCTGGAACTTACCGGACTCCGTCGCAAGCGGATGAGATTCCGGATCAGCTCGGAAATCCGCATAATCGATGAAACTCGAATCAGCCGAATCCTTCTCAAAGAAAAGACAACCCTGCTCTTTAAACACTTCGAAGGCCGGCATCGAACTGCAGCTTTTTCCTGCGTCTTGATAGAACTTACGGATCCATTCCGATTCGCTTCGTCCTTCGGTAAATTGCTCGGATACACCGAGTTTCTCAGCAAGATGACTGTAAATCCAATAGTCGCTTCGAGATTCATACATCGGCTCGATTACCCGATTCATCATGACGATACCGTCATTGGTGTAGGTGCCGATTGAAGTAATATCCTCTCGTTCAAAACTTGTACAGGCCGGAAGAACAATATCCGCGTGCCTTGCTGTCGGAGACCAAACAGTGTCGGACACGACAATACAGTCCGGCTTCTGCCAGGCTTTTTCCAAGCGGAAGGTTTCCGGCTGATGAGCAAACGGGTTACCGCCTGTCCAGAGAATCATGTGAATTTCCGGATAAGTCACTTCTTTGCCGTTGAAGCGGATAGTCTTACCCGGGTTCTCCAACATATCGACAAAACGGGCAACCGGAATTACCGGGGCTTTCGGGTACTTTTTAACCGGCTCTGCCTTAACAGGCATCGAACCCAATAGCGGGCCGGAGCAACGCACGGCGCCGCCGCTTGAATAGTGATAGTTCGTACCGATTCCGCCGCCCGCAAGGCCGATCTGACCGAGTGCACAGGCCAATGCGTAAGCCATCCACGTCGGCTGTTCCCCGAACTGTTGTCGCTGCATACCCCAACCGACCATCAGCATGGTGCGTTTGGATTTCAGTTCATGAGCAAGCTTGCGGATCGTTTCTGCAGGAACTCCGCATTCTGCTGAAGCCCACTCGGCGGATTTGACGATTCCGTCAGTTTTCCCGAGAACATAGTCCGCGAACCGATCCCATCCGGCAACACATCGGCTGATGAAGTCCCGATCAATCAATCCGTTTATATGCAGCTCGTGAATCAGTCCGAGCATTAAGGCGCAGTCTGTACCGGGACGAACCGGAATCCACTCGGAACCGAGTTCCCGCGCGGTTTCCGGTTTCACCGGATTGATCGCGAGCGTTTTGATAGATGTAGCCTTGAGCCTTCTTAAGTAATCCGTTCCCTGATGCAACGTAGCGGTCCAATCCACATCATTGGTCACGATCGGATCGCATCCCCAAAACACAATCTGCTCGGAATGCTTTAACAGCATCTCCCAGCTTTGTACTTTAGGATCACGCATACCGGTGACATAAGGAAGAATGGTTCCGATCGCAGCGGTGGAATAGGAATTGGTTCCTGCGGTGTAACCGCCGAGGATATTCAGTAGTCTCCTTTGAAGAGAAGCCGCGGCATTAACGGAACCCGGAGACTTCCAGCCGTAAGACTGACCGAAAACCGACGAAGGACCGTAATGGTCATAACAGCTTTTAAGATTGTCGGCGACAAGATCCAAAGCCTCATCCCAGGTGACGCGAACGAACTCATCGGTGCCGCGCCGTCTGCTTTCAGCGGTTTCTTTTCCTTCCAGAAAGCCTCTCCGAACCATCGGATAACGAATACGGGTTTGGCTGTAAGGCAACCGGGCAATGGCTTCAAGATTCGGCGAAGGCGCCAAATCCTTCTCATGCGGCGTAAGCTTTATGAGCTTTCCGTTTTCAACATGAGCATAAACAAGGCCCCAATGTGTCGCGGTCAGAATCTTCTGCATTTCAGGCTTCTCTTACAACAGTATCCGACTAGCTTAACGGATACGATCCAGAAAAGAAGATTCAAGAGAATATTTTTATAAGTACTCCCCCTTCAAGTTAAATTACTCAGACAAAATTAATGTCATTGAAGCAATTGCATTTTCGGAAGGGGTAATTTGCACGTCTTAAACAGGAATACTCTTGGCAAAAAGACGGATCTTATCGAGTCCGCGTCTGTCGTATCGCTGAGTGGTCTGGATAGAACTGTGGCCCATGGCTTCTTTCACAATCGCAATATCGGCGCCGATATCAAGCATTCGGGTTGCAAATGTGCGCCGAAGATCGTGAGGTGTGAAATTTTCCATTCCGATTTCGTGAGCGCGGACAGCCAACATCTTAAAAATCGAAGGTGCTGTCATCGGTTTATCGGTGAGAATATTTCCGTGCTTATCCATCTTCACGAAAATCTTTGAACATCCGCTGTCTCCACGAAGTTCAAGCCAGGAAGCAAGTCTTGTCCACACCAGGTCGGATCCGACCAGTTCTCTTTCTTTATTCCCTTTGCCGATGACTCGTAAGCTCTTGTTTTTTAAGTCGAGTCCCTTCAATGTAGCTTCGGCGATTTCAGAACGTCGCATTCCGAGACCGATACCGAAACTGATAATTGCAGCATCCCGGATACCTTTATGGGATTGGTCCTTCAGACAGTGTTCGATTAATTGTGCTGACTCAATCGGAGATAAAGCTCTGCCCCGAACCACTCTCTGACCTTTTGCTCCTTTGATGGATTCGAAGACCATTTTGTCGTGGTCCGAAATCAGACCTAACTGCCAGGCAGCTTTGATCACACCGCGGAGTGCACAAAGATAGGTATTGATAGTGTTCGGTGTTTTTTCCTGAGATTCCAAAGTAGCTTTCAAAAGCAAAATCGAAGAAGTGTCGATTTTTTCCCAGGGGCAGTCATCAATTCCGGAATAACCGAAAAATCTGGCCATCC
>CAZNBL010000078.1:0-5274 GCA_964571375.1 uncultured Burkholderiaceae bacterium | reverse complement strand
GTTTGCGGACTTCAGGCCATCTGTCCTTTAACTCCTCGGAATACTTTTTAGCTTCTTCGGAGAGCTCGGGAACTTTGTTGACCCACTGACGGAAAGAGTTGCCCATGTTGTCGAGCCAGTTGTCGGCCTTTTCCCCGAGAGTGACGACGGCAGAAGAAACGTTTTCGGAAGGGGCAGTCGCGATATCTGCAGCGCGGGTATCGGTAACGGAAACGGCAGCAATCAATGCGACATAAATTGGTACACGCAGCTTTAACATTTCAGTAGATCCGAATGAGAGTGGTGATTGAAGGTGATTGAGTGACAATATCTCAGAATTGGGTTAATTTGTTCGGCGGCCGACCGTTTCGGTCTCCCTAAATAGCAACATTTTATTTAAAGAACTATGACTATCCGTTGGCAGATTTGGTTTCTCATCACCTTCTTTGTATGTGCTTCCTGGACGATTTACGGAAGCATGGGTGCCCAGGACAAGGGGCGTGAACAGGCAGAAGAAAACTGGACGTGGGTAACTGCTCAGAAGCAGCCTTCGCTTGCGGCTTACTGCGCTGCCAAAAACCTTGTGCCGCTCAAGGGCAAAGTTGAAAAGAACATCGATATCTTCAATGAAGACAATCCGCTTTTCTGCGCCGCAACTTTGGATGAAGCCAAAGAAATGTACGCCGCAGAATTTCAGCGTATTGCCAAAGACAGCAGCATTCGTACCACTTTTACCTTTATCGGCGTTTGGATTGCCATTATTGCGTTTGCCGCACTGCTGTCGAGACTTATGCAAAGACTCGCAGTACGCCGCGGCAAGAAATAACCGTTATTGATTTTCTAGGGGCCTGACGTATGCAAACCCGGCTGAAAGTTTATTTTTCCGCTCATTTCGAAGAGCTTGAGAATAAGTTTCTCGATCTGCTCGAAGCAGACAAAATCGGGCCCTTTGAATCCCGAGACGTGCTGATCCCGAAGAATCCGGTAAAGAACCGGTTGGATAAGAAGATTGCAGAGCGTTTCGGCGTATCAAGCAATATCCGCTTTTCATACTTGGCTCCCTGGATTCTTCAGAGAATTTCCGAGGTGGAAAAAAAGGCGGCTTCGGCCGGACGCAAACTTTCGTCATCGAAAGTTTTTACCAAGGAAAGTGTCGCTGCAGAAACGCTTACCTGGAAGCTTTTTAAGCTCCTCAAGGACAAAGATTTTCTTTCGGCGCCCGGTAACGAGCCGCTGAAGCATTACTGCAGCGATTTAAGCGATAAGGTTGTTTTTGATTTCAGTGTCAGATTGGCTGCACTTTTCGAGCGTTATTACACGTTCCGAATCGACTGGTTGCAGAGTTGGTCGGCCAATCAGGTTCCTCATGTACTGAAAAATGATGCACGAAGCGAGCTCTTGAATGATGCGGATGCGGTTTGGCAGAGCAACCTTTGGCGTGCCATGTTTCCGGAAATCAAGGAGGCGTTTGCTCATCCGGCAGATGTGATTTTTAATGCCGCTCCCGAAGATCTCGACGGAGATCCCGTCTATATCTTCGTGCAGGAATATATTCCTCCGATGTATCTCGATCTGCTCGGTCGTATTGCGCAGAGCCGTGACTGCTATCTGTTCGTACTGAATCCCTCCGAAAACGTGGACTGGCC
Organism: uncultured Burkholderiaceae bacterium; assembly: GCA_964571375.1. Lineage (GTDB taxonomy): Bacteria > Pseudomonadota > Gammaproteobacteria > Burkholderiales > Burkholderiaceae_F > JAFTYR01. Next base: position 3,649 of record CAZNBL010000078.1, on the reverse strand, counting down.
GTCTACTGCATTCGTGACCGACAAAGTTTTCCACCGGCTGCAGCTCAAGGGGCAGGACGAGCACGTCACAGTTGTCAATTCACTCCTTTCTTCCTGGGGCGGACAGATGCGCCTTTTGCTCGGAGAACTCGACGAAATCGGTGTTCGAGAGCATGCCGAATACCTGCCGGTTAAGTGTGGCAGCGACACGCTTTTGCATCAGATTCAGTCGACGATGGTTGAGTTCCGTGAGATGAAAAACCTCACCTGCAACAACCTTCGCATTGGCGGTAAATGGGATATCTGCGACCGATCTCTGGAGATTCACAAAGCGCATTCGACATTCCGGGAAATTGAATGCCTGCACGATTATCTGCAGGAGTGCTTCCGTACGATGCCGGATCTGACGGCTGCAGACATTCTGGTAGTGACTCCGGATCTTGATGTAGTTGCCCCGTATATCGATGCAGTATTCCGCTCCAAGCCGAAAGATCAGTTCATCGAGTATCGCGTCGAAGGTTTGCCGAGCAGCAGTATTAACGAGTCGGCGGCACTTATGTTCCGTGCGGTCGATTTCTTAAGTTCCAAGGCCCTCAATTCCGCTTTCTACGAGCTGCTTTCCAATGAAATTCTGAGAACGAAGCTTGAGATGGAAGCAGGAGAGGCTTCCGAGTTTGCCAAGGCTCTTGAAGATGCAGGCTACCGCTGGGGTCTTAATCCCGAGCATTCCTGCAAGCTCGTGCCGAACTGCGACAATCCCAATAATCTTCGCCGTTCTTTGAGAAAACTCTATCTCGGCTATGCTCTTTCCGATCGGGATCAGACCGCAAGTTTCCGCGGCTTTGCTGCTATGGGCGGACTGGAAGGAAGTGAAGCGGTCGCACTCGGTAAAGTCGATGATTTTGTAAGAAGCCTGGAAGAAGCAGCTTCAAGCATGACGAGCGGCACCTGGAAGCAGTTCTGCGCCTGGTTTACATGCCTGATGCAGAAGGTTCTGCCCGAAGGCGCCGACTATGCCGAAGACCGCAGTGAACTCTTCTCCGTTCTTGAAGAAATGGGCGGAGAGTATGAGGAAGCTGCGGGAGAAACAGAAGCCGGCTTCGAAGTGTTTATCGAGGCCTTGAAAGAGAGATTTGCAGCTAAAAGACGCGGTGTCTCGGGTTCCGGTGCAGTCACATTCACTCAGATCAGTATGGTGCGCGGTTTGCCCTATAAAGTGATCTGCCTGGTCGGTATGAACGACAAAATGTTCCCCAAGCCCGTCAATGTCGATGAATTTGACCTGATCGACAAGCATTCGAGAAAAGGCGATATCTCCCGGCTGATGGTCAACAGGGACACCATGCTGCAGTTGCTGATGGCGGCTCGGGAACGATTTTATGTGAGCTACTGCGCTCGGGACGATGAAAACAATCAGGAGGCAGCTCCGAGTATCTTCATCTCTCAGCTCTCTGACGCTGTCGAAAAAGGGTTGAAGAACGCGTTTGAGACGATTAACAGTAATGAGGTCGCACAACCCGAGGATAAACTGGAATCAGCCAAGGATTTCTTTACGGTTGCTCATCCTCTGCAACCGTTCAGCCTGAGTGCTTTTAACGGCGCCGATTCAAGAAGACTCAATCACGCCTCTTACTTCCGAGATGCCCTTATCCGCAAGCTCGAAGAGGGCGAAGCCGAACCCCGCTCTCTCGAAGCTGAGCTGCCGCTCGACGAGTTCCCCGAAGTTGTTTCGTTCGATGAGCTCGTGAAGTTTGTTAAGAATCCGATGACGTATGTGCTGAGACACCGGCTCGGAGTCACGTTGTATGACGATCCGCAGGATATGAAAGACAGCGAATCGTTCGATGCCGGTGCTTTGGACAGGGCCGTCAAGACAAAGATCTGCAACCGTATGGTGATGAAGCGTCCGAGCGCAGGTCTCATTGAGGACATTGAAGCGCTCGATGTTTTCGCAAAAGCCGGTCCCTATGAGGGAAAGATTCATGATGCTGTTCGAAGCGTCAGGGATTTTGTCGAGATAAAAAAAGAACTGATCAACGCACCTCTGAGATCGATTCCGCTCTCGATCCAGCTGGAATATCAGAGGAAACCGGTTCGTATCGAAGGTCGTATCGGTTCCTGCTACGGTGACACGGTCCTTCTTGAAAGAAACAGGGAGAAAAGCTCGTACGACGACGCAGTCGTTAATTTGTATCGATTGGCACTGAATGCATCGGAGCTTAAAGACGTAAAAATTACGAGTCTCGCGAGGGATGAATCGAAGAGGCTGTTAGGTGACGATGTTGTAAAAGATTCTTCATCGGACGCAGCAAAGCAGCGTCTGACCAATTTGATTGCGCTTTACATGGAAGGACTTCGGAGGCCGATCAGAGCGACGGCTGCGACGGCTAAGGTTTATGCCCTTGTACTTGAAGATCCTAATCTCGGCTACAAGTACGACCGCGCGGTTGATGAACAGCGTGAAAAAGAATTCTTCAAGTTTATTTTCCCGCATCCGGAGAATATTGAGCTAACGGATGACGAGGCTTTGGCAATCGCTCTCTTCTGATGGGGAAACTAGATATGAATTCATTTGATGTTGTGAACTCCGAATTGGACGGAATTGCTCTCTTAGAAGCATCCGCCGGTACCGGAAAAACCTACAGTATTGCCCGATTGGTACTGCGTTTCCTTTTAGAGCAGAGAGCGGCAGAGAAGAAATATCTTTCGATCAGTGAAATTCTGATCGTGACCTTTACCAGAGCGAGTGCAGCCGAACTGAAAACCCGTATTCAGGCGCTTTTGCAGGATGCCCGTGAGGAACTCGAAAAGCGCGTCGGAGCCGAAGAGGCAACGTTCGATTTTTCGCAGCTTGCCGAGAAGGATGCATGCCTTGCCGGCATTCTTGCCAAGGCAGTTGCCGCAGACGGCGTTGAAAATGTTCACCGCAGAGTATCTCTTGCGCTCGATGAATTCGACAATGCGATGATCGGTACGATTCACTCGTTCTGTAAGCGGGTGATTGCCACGGCAGCCTTTAACGAGGGGATGCCGTTTAACAGTACATCCGACGAAGAACAGGAAAGTCCGGTTGCCGAATTGGTGCGGGATTTTTGGCGTACTTACGTTGCTTCGGTCACGAGTTGTACGCCGGAGGATACTGTCGTCAACCGATCTCTTGCGGCTGCAAAAATTAATCCGGATAAATTGGTTGCTTTTGCAGAAAAAGCAATTGTTGCCGAAGGCCGTCCGCTTGAATTCGGATTGACGCAGGACTTGCTTGCCCAATCCAGGGAATTTTTTACGCTCCACGACAAACTTGTTCAGACGCTTCCCGAACGACTGCTCGCTGTCATGAATCCTAAAAAGAAAGGGGATGAGAAGCCGATCGAAAGAGCCGAGCGCTTTAAGCTTTCGAGCGATCTTCTGAAGTTTGAGGAATGGGCGCATAAAGCATCTTCTGCCAAAGGTCATGACAGTATGCGCAAGATGCTTACTAAATTCCTGCCGGAAGAACTGGAAAATCCGGTGGTTCTCCGCTGGTTGGAATTGTTGGAAGCAAGAGTTTGGGAAAACGACAAGTATTACTTATTCCTGACGAAACTCTGGCAGTCTATGCCCGGATTCTATGACCGTTATTGCCGGGAAAACGGTATTACCGATTTTAACGGTCTGTTGCTTTACGCCGCCC
>CAZNBL010000077.1:0-5315 GCA_964571375.1 uncultured Burkholderiaceae bacterium | reverse complement strand
GTACCAACGCTGCTCAGATCAAGACAGGTTCCATGTCCCGCAGCGACCGTATGGCCAAGTACAACCAGCTTCTCCGTATCGAAGAAGAACTCGGCGAAGTTGCCGAATACCCGGGCATGAAGGCTTTCTACAACGTTCGTCGCTAATTTTTCATGGCGGTATTCTCAAGAGGACCGGATAACACAAAGCCGAGGCTTCTCGCACTCGGACTTCTGGTTCTCTTGGTCATGATCCAGTATCCGCTCTGGTTCGGCAAAGGCAGCGAGCGGCACATCGCCGAACTCAAAGTTCAGATTGCCGAGCAGGTAAGGATCAACGAAAAATTACGTGATGAGATCTCGCGCCTTGAGGCGGAGACCGAAAGTCTTCGTGAGGGTCACGATGCAATCGAGACCAGAGCCCGCAGCAGGCTCAATATGATCAAAGACAATGAGGTTCTGATCCGCCTCGGAAACGAGTAGGAAAGCACAAAAAAATAAGTCGGCTTAATGCCGACTTATTTTTTTGTCTGTACGAATCGATTAGTGAACGGTCTTCGGATCGCTGACTGTCACAGCTTCTTCGACTTCTTCAACGAAGAGTGCTTCGATATCGCTCTTGCTGTAAGACTGCTTGCGGTTGCAGAACTGGCAGGTTACTTCGACGAGATCGCGGGTCTTGAAGATTTCATCGAGTTCGGCCTTGCCGAGGGAGTGCAGCATAGAGTCTGTTCTTTCTCTCGAGCAGTTGCAGCGGAAGGAAACAGGACGGTCTTCGGCAACCTGCAGGGACTGCTGCCAGAAGAGGCGGTGTGTGAGTTCCTTGCGGTCGACGTTAAGAAGCTCTTCGGTCTTGACGGTGCCGCCGAGAGTGACGAGTTCGTTCCAGGTTTCGGTTTCGTTGACTTCGGCACTGCTGCCGCCGATGGACGGCATCTTCTGCAGCAGGAGACCGCCGACACGCTTGTCGTCGGCTGCAAGCCAAAGACGTGTGTCGAGCTGTTCGCTCTGCATCATGTAGCCTTCGAGTACGGAAGCTACAGTGTCGCCGTTCAGGGCAACTACGCCCTGATAGGGCATGACGCCCGGAGCTCTGTCGTGCGGGTCGAGAATGATGGTGCACTGACCGAGGCCGCCTGCGTTGATAAGTTCCTGCATGCCCATTTCGGCAGTGACTTCCGCGCCTTCGCGAACCTTGGCCATCGCGCGGACGGTGAGGTCGTTCTGTACTTCGACAACGGCGAGAGAAACCGGACCGCTGCCCTTGATCTGAAGAATCAGAGCGCCGTCAAATTTGATGGTGCCGGCAAGCAGCATGGCGCCAGCGGTAAATTCGCCGAGCATACGGGCGACGTTTTCCGGGTACTGATGGTACTGAGTCATATCAACCCAGCCCTCTGCAGCATTAACAACTTCGCCTCTTACCAGGGAGTTGGCAAAGAGGAGCTTGAGCATGCCGTCGGCAGCTGTTTCAGTGATTTTTTCTTCTGTCATTTTCTTGTCCGATGAGGCGGTTAAACCGTCTTTGGGAAATTTCTGTTGCCCATAATATATGGGGACGAATCGAAAAAAGACAAGAAAGCTTTCAAACGGCGTTTTTTTCTGTGAAATAGAGTAAATTATTGGCTCTTATCGGGGTCCTATCATGCAAAACGTCGATCTGCACATGCATTCTCTTTATTCGGACGGTTCGTTTGAGCCGGACCGGCTCGTTGCGCTTGCAAAAGAAGCCGGCGTCGAGTTGATTTCGCTCACCGACCACGACGAGATTGCAGGTTTGCCGCAGATGCGAAAGGCGGCGGAAGCTGCCGGCATCAAGTTTGTGACCGGCGTGGAAATCACCACGCATTGGGGACCGAGATCCATCCATGTGGTCGGTCTGAACTTCGACGAAAATAACGAAGCGCTCCGCTCCTATCTGCAGGCGATCCGCGACGAGCGGGTGGTAAGAGCAAAGAAAATTTCAGACAAGCTGGCTGAATTCGGTATTCAGGGGGCCCTGGAAGGCGCAACCTCTATGGTCACCAATCCGAGTCTGATCTCCCGCAATCACTTTGCCGGTTGGCTTGAGAAGGCCGGTTTCGTCAAAACCCGACAGGAAGCTTTCGATAAGTGGGTCGGCAACGAGGCACCGGCTTACGTTCCCTGTCTGCACGGCAGACTCGAAGAGGCGGTCGGCGTAATCATTGAAGCAGGCGGCACGCCGGTGCTTGCTCATCCTGGCCGCTACAAGCTCGAAGGCTGGGCGTTGCAGGAGTTGCTCGACGCCTTCAGGAAGGCGGGCGGCAATGCCCTTGAGGTGACGACCGGCAGCCATCTGCCGGAAGATGTGCCGAAATTCGCACAGATCTGCCGCGAACAGGGGTTCGAAGCATCGAGCGGCTCTGACTTCCACTACTATTCGTCCCGCGCGATGGTGGGATGCCAGGGAGTGTTGCCTTCAGGACTCATCCCGGTGTGGCACCGCTTCTAGCCGAGAGGGGCATTGGACTACAATCGAAACATAGAAAAAGTAAATATTTGGACTTTTGTTATGGGATACATTCTTCAGGTCATGGCCGAGAGCCCGCAGCCGCATCGTATCGAACAGGCTGCAAGATTATTGAGTCAGGGTCAGATCGCCGCAGTTCCGACCGATTCCGGTTATTCGCTTGTCTGCCGCATGGAAGACAAGGAAGCAATCGACAAAATCCGTCTTATCCGTCAGTTAAGCGAAAAGAAGCACCTTACGTTGCTTTGTTCTTCGTTAAGCCAGATGAGCATGCTCGCCCGCGTCAACAACACGGGCTATCGTCTGGCAAAGAGCCTGACCCCCGGTCCCTTTACTTTCATTTTTGAAGCGACGCGCGAAGTTCCGCGCCGCCTCATGCATCCCTCTAAAAAGACCATCGGTCTCAGAGTTCCGAACAACAAGACTCTGCAGGCACTGCTCGAAAAGATCGAAGAACCTTTGGTCGGCACCACACTTATCATGCCGGGCGAAGAAGAGCCGCTGACACAGGCTTGGGAAATTCAGGACCGTATCGGCGACCATCTCGCATTCATTTTGGATGACGGCGGCTGCGGTACGGGCGACACTACGGTGATCGATCTTTCGGGCGACGAACCCGAATTGATCCGCGAAGGTCTCGGCGACGTTTCCGGTCTCGGTTTGGTTTAATCGAAAGGTTGTATGGAACACGTTATTCAGACCATTGCGGTTTACGCGATTCCGCTTATTTTTGCCATTACCGTGCACGAAGCCGCGCACGGCTATGCCGCACGTTTCTTCGGCGACAAGACAGCCTGGATGCTCGGTCGCTGCACACTGAATCCGGCCCGCCACATCGACCCGATGGGTACGATCGTCGTGCCGGGCATTATGCTGCTCGGCAGCGCCCTGTCCGGTATGGGCGGCATGGTGTTCGGCTGGGCCAAGCCTGTCCCGGTCAATTTCCGTGCGCTTCGCAATCCGAAGCGTGACAGCGTCTGGGTGGCTGCCGCGGGTCCCGCATCCAATCTTCTGCAGGCCATCGTGTGGCTGATGCTGATCAAACTCAGTATTGCCGTCGGTATTCGTGAGGAGTTTGTCTACGCCGTCTGCTCCGCAGGCGTTTCCGTGAATCTGATGCTGATGGCACTTAACCTCATTCCGATTCCTCCGCTTGACGGCGGCCGTATCGTGACGGGTCTGCTGCCTGCTCGTTTAGCCTGGCAGTACTCCAGGATCGAGCCGTACGGTATGTGGATTCTGATTGCTCTGATTCTCTCGGACATGCTTTCCTGGTTTATGCGTCCGTTCTTAAAGTTCGGAATCTACGTGATGAACCTTTTCATTTAAGCTGTTGTCCGCCTCACGGAAATCTGCCGCAGTGCGCCGAAAAGACCCGGTGTTCTGCGGCATTTTTATTGCGTAAAGCGCAATTCTTTCCTGCAAAGCAGAGCAGGGGGTAGGAAAAACGCAGAAAAACCCCTCGAAAAGTATTTTTAAACTTGTTGAAAGTTCCCGTGCGTGGCTAAAATGGACAGACTTAAGATTTGTTCCAGGAGAGAATAAACATGATTCGAGGCAGTATTGTTGCTTTAGTTACTCCGATGTTCGAGGACGGCTCGATTGACTACGAGTCTTACCGTAACTTGATTGAACTTCAGATTGCCGGCGGTACCAGCGCAATCGTTGCTGTCGGCACCACAGGTGAAAGCCCGACAGTCGACTTTGACGAACATAAGGAACTCATCCGCGTAGCTGTTGAAGAAGCCGCAGGCCGTATCCCGGTGATCGCCGGCACAGGCAGCAACTCCACACGCGAAGCTATCGAACTGACAGAATACGCCCGCTCCGTCGGCGCTTCCGCCAGCCTTCAGGTGACTCCGTACTACAACAAGCCGACTCAGGAAGGTCTCTATCAGCACTTCAAGACGATTGCCGAAAACGTCGATCTGCCGATGATCCTCTACAACGTACCGAGCCGCACGGTTTCCGACCTGAAGAACGACACAATTCTCCGCTTGGTCCGTATCCCCGGCATCATCGGTCTTAAGGACGCCACAGGCGATCTCGGCCGTGCCGCCGACCTGCTCGGCCGTCTGCCGAAGGACCGTCAGTTTGCGGTTTACAGCGGTAACGACGACTCGGCTCTTGCCATGATGCTCATGGGCGGCGACGGTGTTATCTCCGTGACAGCCAACGTTGCTCCGCGTCTGATGACCGATATGTGCCAGTTCGCATTTGCCAACGACGTGATGAGCGCCCGCACCATCAACGACCGACTCATGCCGCTCCACAAGAACCTCTTCTGCGAACCGAACCCGGTTGCACCGAAGTGGGCTCTGCAGCGTATGGGTCTCATTCAGGGCGGTATCCGTCTGCCCCTGGTGCCGCTTGCTCCGGAAAAGCGCGAACAGGTTGAACTCGCTCTTAAGATCGGCGGTTGCATTTAACCCTGTCAAAAAAATAGCGATATCGGCTAGAATGCCGAGAACTGATGTATTTGTAGCAAGCCCTTCCCGGGGTGTGGAGATTTAAAGAATGGGTCGATTCCCTTTGCGTGCTGTTGTGCTTGCAGTTGCAGCAGCATCTTTGACAGGCTGCTCGTATCTGGGCGCTAAGTTTACTGACGAAAAAGTCCAGTACGAAACCACGACTATCCGTGCTCCGCTTGAGATCCCGCCGGATCTCTCTCAGCTGCCGATGGACGACCGTTTCCAGGTCCCCGGCAAGCCCAAGGTTGTGACCGCAACGGAAATTGCCGAAAGCGAACTGGCCAGAAAGAAGGCGAGCGGCATGGATGTTGAAGAAACCAGCGGCCCGCAGGTTCTTCCGGGTTCCGTTGTTGCCAAGATCGTCAAGGACGGCAA
>CAZNBL010000076.1:0-5463 GCA_964571375.1 uncultured Burkholderiaceae bacterium | reverse complement strand
TCGCCGACGGCGTCCGCCTCGGTGCAGCTGTAAGCTACACACGTAACGATGCCGATCTCGGCAGCGGTGCAGCAGATGCCGACATGTACACACTGTCCCTGTACGGTACATGGATGGGTGACAACGGCATGTATGCCGATGTGATCGCTCGTGTTGCCAACGTCAAGAATGACATCACAATCTACGGTACAAGCAATACTTACACCGGCGATCTGAACAATACTCTTTATTCTGTTTCCGGTGAATTCGGTCAGCGCTTTGATATCGCCAAGACGTTCTTCGTCGAACCGCAGGTCGAAGTTATCTACTCTTATGTCGATTCCGACAGCATGAAGTTAGGTGGCCAGAACTACAAGTACGACAGTCTTGACAGCCTCATCGGCCGTGCCGGCATGGTCTTCGGCTGGAACTGCCCGAACGACAAGGGTCACGTCTACTTCCGTGCATCTGCTCTGCACGAATTCAAGGGCGACTCCAAGCTCACAACTTCCATCGACTCCTTCAAGACAGACGGTAAGGACACATGGGCAGAACTCGGTCTCGGTGCACAGTACAACGTCAACAAGAACATCCATGTTTGGGCTGACGTCGAACGCACTCAGGGTGCTGATGTCAACGAAGACTTCCGCGGTACTCTCGGCGTACGCGTAAGCTTCTAATATCACTGACTTTTAAAGTGTGATAATGCCTCGGATCGGTTAACCGGTCCGAGGCTGTTTTATTTTTTTAGGAAAGTTGCATTCATACCAACTAAAAATTTTGTATTAGTACCTTCCGTTGTGATTTAATGCACAACTTACGTATAGGAGGTTGGTTTGAAATTAGCTGTCAGATGGATTGTGTTCCTTATCGGTGTCGCCATCATGAGTCTGGGTATCTCGATCGTTACTCAGGCAGGGCTCGGAACCACCCCGATCAGCTCGCTTCCGTTAGTAGCCAGCTACGCTACCGGCTACACCTTCGGTCAGACCACCTTTGCTATCAACGTCGTCATGGTGCTTCTGCAGATTCTTCTGCTCGGTAAAAGTGCTAAGTGGACCGTTCTGCTGCAGATTCCTCTGACTTATATCTTTTCGATTGCCATTGACATTTCGATGACCAATACAGCCTTTCTGGTAAGCGATGTCTACTGGCAGAAACTTCTTGTCAATGTCGCAGGTACTTTAATTCTCGGTTTAGGGATTGCCTGTGAAGTTTGGGCAAAGATCATGATGCTTCCGGGCGAAGGCCTGGTCCTTGCCGCGGCCATCCGCTCTCGCAAGCCTTTCCCGAAAGTCAAAATCTATAACGACATTACGCTTGTCGTGATGGCTGTTATTTTGAGCCTTGCGGTTTTCTCTTCTATCGAAGGTTTGAGAGAGGGCAGTGCAATTTCTGCAGTTCTCACCGGCTTTGCGGTTAAGGGTTGGATGTTTTTGCTGAAAAAGTTAGAAGAAAGATTCTTTGCATAATTCAAAAAACCTACTAATAACGCAATCAGTATTAAATCAATGTCAAGGGCGGGTAATAAATTTGCTATTTAGACGTATTAGGGGTACATTCATCCCATAAGTAATATAAATTCCTGGATGAAATATGCTGAGACCGACAAAAAGAATTCAGGCAGAAGTATTGCCTGCAATCGCGGTTAAAGATTGTCTCGCTAAAACAAGGCGCCTTCCTTCAGGAAAGATTGCATCCGGGCGGATTGTTAAGGATCACTGCTTTATTGTCGGGGAGATAGCACGCAGAATCGTCCGACATTATCCTCAAGCAGAAAAGCTGTTTAACGGAGATGTCGGGCTTATTGCGTCAATGCATGATATTGGCAAAATTACGCCAGCATTCCAAAAGAAACTTCGGAAAGTAATAGAAGACGAAAAAGAAGTTTCTACAGTTGAAGCCGCCTATCAATATCACGGCGGAGCATCCTATATCGTTTTAAAAGAGCTTGGATTTCCGGACAGTCTTGCGTGGTCGCTGGGCTCCCATCACGGAATTCTTAAGAGAAACGCCCTTCAAAAATTCTCTGCAACATCGGAAATACTGGGCGGAGCATCCTGGCAATCTAATAGGCAAGAGTTTTATCAGGATGCTAAAACTTACTTTAAGGTAGGAAATCCTGCTTCGAAAGGCGAGTGGAATGATCGTTTGATAGGAGGGATCACTCAACAGGCTGACTGGATCGGATCGGGGCTGCTATTCGACAATCCGGAAGAAGAGTGGACTGAACTTATTGACCGGGCCGTCGAGGAGGCAGGCTACTCAGATATAGATATAAAAAAGGATTTGAGTTTCAAAGATATTTTTCACTTTGAAGCACGTACAGTACAGAAAAATCTTATTGATGCGGTGGAAGGTCCCGGTGTCTATATTCTTGAAGCTCCGATGGGGATCGGTAAGACAGAAGCTGCTCTCTATGCCGCATATAAGATGTTGGAAAAGGGAAAGGCAAGGGGAATTTACTTTGCATTGCCTACGTGTCTCACGTCTTTAAAGATTAAAGATCGAGTTGATCAGTTTCTTTCCAGAATTCTTAATAGTGACGGACATTGTTCGCAATTACTCGTCGGTAAAAGCTCATCGATAGCATCGGATTCAGGTGAGATGGGTCCGGGATCAGCCTGGTTCTCACAGTACCATCGTCGTGTGTTAGACAAATTCGGTGTCGGTACGATTGACCAGGCACTTTTTGCTGCGATGCTAAATAAGCGAAGCTTTGTGACACTTTCTGGCTTAGCAGGAAAAGTGGTTATTCTGGACGAAGTTCACTCTTACGATTGTTATACAAGACTCTTCTTGGAGATTCTTGTCGAAAAATTGAAATCTCTGCAATGTACTGTATTGATTTTAAGCGCCACTTTAAGTAGCAGCAGTCGCTCGAAATTACTGTTCGGAGTGGATTCAAAAACCGAAACGTCATTAAATTTAGGTTATCCGTTAATCAGTAAGTATCCGGCAGACCGCTGTTTGGAAGAACTGATCCAACCGGTTGAAAATTCTCGTACCGTACACATCGAATTAAAGTCAAATGGCAATGCAGTTGCCATTGATCAGGCAATAGCCAGGGCTTTGGACGGACAACAGGTTTTGTGGATAGAAAATTCCGTCGGAGATGCCCAGGAAATTTATTCTATTTTGTCATCTCGACTCTATGGATTAGATATTGAACTCGGATTACTGCATTCAAAGTTTTTACCTTCTCACCGAGCTGAGGTAGAGGATCACTGGGTGAATCTGTACGGTAAAAATAGTAAAGAGCGATCTATTAAAGGCCGGATACTTATTGGGACGCAGGTTTTAGAGCAATCGTTGGATATCGATGCCGATTTCTTGATTACGCGTCTGGCTCCGATTGACTTATTACTTCAGAGATTAGGTCGGTTGTGGCGGCATCAACAGACAAAAAGACCGGCATCTGCAAAAAATGAAGCTTGGATTCTGACTCCGGGAGAATTGGAACAAGCTTTAATCTCCATGCCGAAGGAATTTAAAGCTACTTCGGTGGTGTATTACCCGTATGTTTTGCTACGTACATTGGAAGTCTTAGAAAAGATGCCAGGACAGATCAATCTTCCCGAAGATATGAGAACAATGATTGAGGATGTTTACTCTGATCGCGAAGAGTCCGGAGAATTTATCAGGCACTTAAATACCATGGTTCAAGGAACCAAAAACAGACCGGGTACAAAAAAGAAAGTGGACTTGGCATCACTCGCTGCTGTTACAGAAAACTGTACGGAAACCCGTCTGAGTGAGCCGATGATTGATGTATTACTTATTCACGGTATTACAAAAGATACCAATAACAGTCAGACTGTTATAGAAACACTCAGCGGAAAAACAATCAAACTTCCTTGGTCAATTTCCGATCGTGTATTACGAAAAAGTCTCGCAGATCAAATTGATCGTGAGCTTCTTCGAATTCGAAGAGCGAGTTCCGTGCATCCGAGTAACAGATCATTCTTGAAAAATGAGTATCACTTAGACAAGTATGTATACCTAGGTGATGACATGGATGATGAATTTATATGGGTAGGGGTTGTTGGATCTGACGGCGACATATGTACTGTAGGAAGTAGCGAACTGAAAAGCGGATATCGATATCGCTATAGCAAAGATTTAGGTTGCGTAGGCCTGGAAAAAATTAAAAAGGAATAGTGATGAAGGATTTTTCATTATTTAGTGAACCTTGGATTCCCATCGTTGGAAACGGCCGTAAAAGTTTGGAGCAACTATTCACCGATTCGTCGATACAGGTTGTCGGTGGATGCGCTACGGAAAAAATTGCCGTTTATAAGTTATTGTTGGGAATCGCACAATGCGCATACACCCCGAAGGATGAACAGGATTGGTTTGAACTTGGTCCTGTCGGTCTTGCCAAAGCTGCGATCGAATATTTAAGAAAGCACCAGGACTCTTTCAACCTGTATGGTGAAAAACCCTTCCTGCAAATGCCTGCTGTAAAAAAAGCGGCGGTAAAACCACTTGCAAGTATTGTTCCGGAAATTGCATGCGGCAATACAACTGTATTAACTCACAATCAGGTTGCAGGTGAATTCTCTGATGCCGAGATCGCTGTATCTCTGCTTACATTGCAAAGTTTTGCATTCAGTGGAAAACGTACTGACAACAGTGTCATTTTGACTCCGGGATATCAGGGTAAGCTCAATCCTAAAGGCAAACCTAGTTCAGGGAAAAGCGGTCCTTCATTAGATTTCTGCGGCTTGCTTCATTCTTTTGTATTAGGCGATAACTTATGGGAATCGCTGTGGCTGAATCTGTGGACACATGAATTTTTAAACCAGGATAAACAAAAGGCATTATTCCCCTGCGGAATCGGAACTCCGCCCTGGGAATGTATGCCGGAGGGTGAGGATTGTACTGTTGCCAGAACCTACAAAGAATCGCTGCTCGGTCGGTTGGTTCCTTTATCCAGGTATTGTCTGATAGACGGACAAGAACTGCATTTAACCGAAGGGATTAAGTACGACGGATACAAAGAAGGAAAATTTGATCCGACTTCTGCAGTGATGTTTGTTCCGAAGCCTAAGACATTGTGGGTTGATCCTGAAAAACGTCCTTGGCGTGAATTAACATCTTTACTCAACCGGGCTGATGACGGAAAACATTTTGAGTGTTTGCAGCTTCAGGTATTTGATTCTCATATTCCTATGTTAAAGAGAGCTGATCCGGAAAAGTGTGTTGTTTTTTGGTCCGGCGGATTACGTGTCAGCAGTAATGCCGGTGAGCAGTATGTATCCGGAACGGATGATTACATTGAGTCAGAAGTTGAACTTCCCTTACTGTCATTTGATGAAGTTTGGTATGTTGAATTCAGCAACCAAATGACTAAATTGGATGCTCGGGCCAAGCAACTGTACGGAAGTGTTCTTCAGTATCAAAAAGCGATGAATATGGCGGATAACAAAACTGCCTCATTAGCGAGCAATCGTTTTTGGATCGGTTGCGAGTCTTTGTGCC
>CAZNBL010000075.1:0-5527 GCA_964571375.1 uncultured Burkholderiaceae bacterium | reverse complement strand
GTCTTTTTTCATGAGGTTAATAATGGGTACCATCCTTTATTCCTCGTGGGAAATTATCTCACATGTCACAGTAATTTCGGCAGGTGACATCAACATCAATATTGATTGGATTTTCCTGTCCGTTACTGCGAGCATTGTGATGATAATCCGCACGTTGCTTAAATAAGCAAAAGGGGTGCCGTCTTCAGTCGGCACCCCGGTGCGTTACTCTCCTGCAGCATCTACCTACGGCAGTCTCACTCCGCACTTATTCTTCATCGATCGAAATGAGCTCATACTGCGGATTGCCCATTTTCAATTCCTTCATATAAGAAAGCTGGCGAAGGCCGTGACGGCTTTCAATACGTTCTACGAGATCGTGATTTTCACAGTGGTGCATACGGAACACCATGTCCACGCAGGCCTGATCAACCGCAAGAATATCGGTCGAAGCCAAAATACCGACATCGGGAATAGTCGGCTCCGCAGCTCTGAGACCCGCACAGTCGCAGTCAACCGACATGCGGCGCATAACGTTGATATAGCAGATACGCTTACCGAAGAAATCGCAGGTGGCCTTGGCCGATTCAGCCATTGTTTCCATCAGAAGTTCTTTTGCCGGCCACTGATCCCACGGAAGATTGACGTCGCTTACAGCGTGAACCTGCTGCTTACCGACACGGCCGTCGGCACAACCGATCGCAATATTCTTCATCGAACCGCCGAAACCGCCCATGGCATGACCCTTGAAGTGGGTTAATACGACCATCGAGTCGTAGTCGACCAGCGTCTTGCCCATCGAAACTTCTTTGAGATGCTTACCGCCCCGGACGGGAAGATTAACCGTACCTTCGGCATCCATAATATCCACCGGGCAGAAAGTCCAGCCGTTGACCTTGAGGGTTTCAAGGTGATCCTCGGTGGTATAGCGGTCGCCCTTATAGAGGGTGTTGGTTTCAACGATAGTGCTATCGGGAATCTGAGCCTGGAAAGCCTGAACCAGATCACGCGGAAGAAGGTTCGGACCGTGTCGCTCGCCGGTATGCAGTTTGATCGCAACCTTGCCGTAGATTTCGTCGCAGATCTTTTCGTAGAGTTTGATCAAATGTTCAGCATCGATATGGCGGGAGAAATAGACCTTGGCGGCGGTGCCCTGCTTGGCTTCCGTCACCTGGCGGCTTCCGATCACGGGAGTAGACCCCTGGATATTATCGGTAATAAGTTTTTCGCACATAAGTTTGAGGTCCTTTAAATTACCGGTCTTCCGTAAACAACTGCGGAGAATCCGGCAGAAGAGAAATAAATACGACCTCTCCCGCCCTCATCGGCGCAGGAAAGTACTCTTGCCGATTATTTTATTCCCCGCCGAAGGAAAAAATAAATACTCGGATTAATTACGGGCAACAAAGGGGATAAAAATTCCCGGATGTTCTCCGGGCAACGGATTAATTCTCTTCCGATAACGGCAGGAACAACGCACGCTTCTTTGCTGTCGCCTCGAGACCGAAACAACGGTCAAAGCGCGGTTCATAATTCATGCGATCTTCAAGCGTCATGGAGCGCGCATATCGGATGATGCGGGAAGCTTGTCTGAAATTACCGACAGCGGCATTTTCCAAGCCCATGCGGATATTCAGTACTTTGACGCCATAGCCGCGGTCGTTCGGAGAGTTCGCCGATCCCACATAGCGCTGCAGAGCACGGTCGATACCGGAACTGCGATTGATATAGTGACCGATAATACTGCTGCCCACTTCGATATTCGGCTTGATCTTCATCGCAGCCGATCTGCCGCCGAACGGCAGAAACTTCTCTTTATGAACAGCGACGTTTACCTGCATCAGACCGTAGTCGCCGGTCGAACTTAATGTTTTGGGGCGGAAACTGCTTTCGGCAGCCATCAGAGCCAGCAGCAGGAGCGGATCGATATCTTTTCGGCGGGCGATCTCAAAAGTCTCTTTGACAATAACGATCACCTCATCACGCTTGGAGCCGCGATAAGTGAAGCTGATAAATTCAGCAAGGTTGCTTCTTACCGTCTTAAAATCTTCGCCGGTGCGGCAGGATGACTTGAAAATCAAACAGTTATCCTCTGCCGACTTACGCATTTCGGCATAATGTTCGGCCGGCATCGGAATAATTCCGGAAAAGACCGCCCGAGCCACCATGGCGTATTCGCTTACGCTGAGCGGTCTACTCTTATAGACGGAATCGTTGTGAGAAAACACGCCGGGCTGAAGATTAAAGTGTGCGCACGTAAATACTGCAGCTGCTGTCAGGCATGCCATCCACACAGGAGGTTCCGATAAAAAAGAATACCTACTCAATGCTCTCGTTCCTTGAAGTCTTCAGATAAGGCTCATTCTAACAACGAACACTGCTTTTAAACCTTAAGAAAAAAAGCGATCGAGAAATTGAATCCGACCCGTCGGAGAAAATCGGCTTATTTTTCATCGTTTTCTGTGACTTAAAAACGACAAAAACCGCACATCGAAGTTTTTATGCTCCGAAGTGCGGTTCAATCAGACGTCAGCCTTTAAGAATCAAAGACCCTTGGCTGCGCTGGTACCGGCGAGACGGCCGAATGTGTTGAGGTCGGCAATGGCATTGCCGCCGAGGCGGTTGGAGCCGTGGATACCGCCTGTGGTTTCACCGGCAGCATAGAGACCGGGAATAACCTTACCGTTGGTATCGAGAACCTGAGCCTTCACGTTGATCTCAAGACCGCCCATGGTGTGGTGCAGAGTCGGAACCTTCTGGCAGGCATACCACGGACCTTCGGTCATCTGCTTGTCGGCCTTGTTGTTGGCGACAAAGCCGAGCGGATCCTTATAGTTGCCGGCAACGACCTTGTTGTAGTCTTCAACCGACTTCTTTAAGTTTTCGACCGGCATATTGAGCTTCTTGGCGAGTTCCTCAAGAGTATCGGCAGGAACGACGCGGCCGAGATCAATCATATCCTTGACTCTCGAACCGTTGGCATCGACCCAGTCAAGAGACGGATAACGCAGGTGGTTGACGAGTACGTAGTATGTCGAATCCTTCTGAGCAAAGATAGCCTTGGCGAGAACGTCGCGCGGAGCGCCTTCGTTCACAAAGCGGTTGCCGTCGGTATTGATAAAGACACGGTTGCGGCCCGAAGTACGGATCATTTCCATCAGACCGGTACCCGGAGTACCGCACGGATGAACCTGAATGTCGGCCATACCGATCACGTTGGCACCGACCTTTTCACCCATGACAATGCCGTCGCCCTGAGCGGACTTCTGGAAGTTGGTGCAACCGATGCCCTTGCCGAGATCGTAGTCCTTGAAGACGCCGGTATTGACCTTCTGGCGCAGCTCGACGTTGGCGCCGAAACCGCCGGTAGCGATTACAACACCCTTATCGGCAAGGACTGTTGTCATCTTCTTGCTGTGATTTTCTTCAGCCTTTACACCGAGAACACGGCCGTCCTTGCCGCGGATGATTTCCTTGACATTCATGTCTGTGTAGACCTTGATGTCATCGGGATGCTCGGCAATATATTGTTCCCAAACACGGATATAGCTGTTGCCGGACGGTGTGGCAGGATAGTGAGAACGCTGCCAGAGAGCGCCAGTTGCGGTACCGACTTCGTCCTTAAACTTCACGCCTGCGCTTTCCATCCAATGGATGGTTTCCAGAGCGTGATCGGTCATGTAATGCACCAGTTCCGGATTGCCGATGTTGTGGCCGCCCTTCATGGTCTGTTCATAGTGCTTGGCGATCGAGTCTTCGATACCCTGCTTGGACTGTCTTTCCGGGTCGGCTGCGTTGAAAGCACCTTCGGAAACGTTGGTCGAACCGCCGAGAAGACCGAGCTTTTCAAGAACGATTACCTTGGCGCCTGCCTGCTGAGCGGCAACTGCGGCGGCAAGACCCGCACCACCGCCGCCGACGATGACGACTTCGGTCTTCATTTCATCGGGCAGAGCCGGACAGGTTTCGACTTTCTTGGTTAATTGAGAGAGATCTTCCTTGGAAACCTGAGCCTGAACAAGCGCCTTTCTGACGGCATTCTTGATAGCAAAGGAAGAAATAGTGGCGCCGGTGATGTTATCGACGCCGAGGGACTGATGATCGATGATCTTCTTGCTCATCTTGTCGAGCGCAAGGCGGCCGACACCGATGGTTTCAAGGTTTTCGCTGTAATCGATCTTTTCAATCTTATTTTTGCTGACAGTGACTTTGACTGTCATCGAAGCGTTGTGCCCGTTGACCTTTTCCGTGTAGGTACCCGGAACATAGGTAGCGGCTGCGGCGGCTGCCGTAAATCCGGCCAAGGCGACTGCGACAGAAATCTGTTTGAGTTTCATGACGATTGCTCCTTTATTTATTTTCTTGTCTGCAACTGAGCAGACGGGTCAGTGTATGCCTGCCGTTTTGTTTTTGCACGGTGTTTTTCAATTGGATGTATTCATGCAACGGAGGCGCCCGACCGGAGAATCGGGAAGCTCCGGATACGAAAAAAGCGGCCGCAGCCGCTTTTTTCGGAGAATCCGTCCTTAACCGAAGAGACGTTCGCTCAGTACCGGATCGAGGGTTTCCTGCAGATAGGCGCGGAAACGTTCCTTGTCGTCTTTCTGCAACTCCTGAGCTCTCTTCTGAGAGAGGATGTACATCAGAAGAAGACGGGCCTTGGCAGCGGTGGTTTCGCCTGCCATCACGGCACCGACAGAAAGCAGATCGGTCACGCTGCCCTTATAGCCGTATGCGTCGAGCACGCGGCCGGCGTGTGTGCGGGTAGCAACGGCAACCACCACACCCTTCTTAACCGCACGGGCAATCGCAGGCACCATCGGGAACGGAACGTTACCGCGGCCGAAACCTTCGACCACGATCGCATCGGTACCGCGTTCTACACAGAAGTCGATGAATTCACCCTTGTCGCCGGTCACGGCTTTGACGATATCGACCTTGGCGGTAAGTTTGGCGGGGGTCGGGAAATTCAGACCGGAATCGAGCTGCAGAGCACCGCTTCGGAAGTAGACGCAGTCTTCGTCGACATAGCCCACCGGACCCCAGCCCGGAGAGGCAAAGGTAGCGCAGTTACCCGAATGCGTCTTGGTTACACGCGCAGCTACATGGATTTCGTCATTCAAGCAGACAACCACGCGGGGCAGTTCTTCCTTGACGTCATGGCAGGCAACACGGACGCTTGCCAGGAGGTTGGCGGGACCGTCGGCGCCGACGCTCGACGCACCGCGCATGGCTCCGGTCACCACAATCGGCTTAAAGACTTCCTGCTGGAATTTTTCAGAAAGCGAAATCGAAAGGAAATAAGCCGTTTCTTCGAGTGTATCGGTGCCGTGCGTGACAACAACGCCGGAAACTTCCGGGCGGCGCAGTGTCTTCTGAATCTGCTTGGAAAGATCAAGCATCATCTTCGGAGTCACGGCTCCCGAAGGAACGTTCGAGAAATTGACGACCTCAATGTTGCAGAGATCCTGCAGACCCGGAACGGCGGCAGTCAGGTCCTCGCCGCTTACGGCAGGAACAAGCGCACCGTTTTCATCGGCCTTCATAG
>CAZNBL010000074.1:0-5640 GCA_964571375.1 uncultured Burkholderiaceae bacterium | reverse complement strand
AAACTTTACTTCGGGAGCGCATCCGGCCGTAAGGTTCTTTCTCTGTCGGCCCTCATTGGTCTGCACCATTACCCATTCGATGAGATGTTCTTCGGTCATCGGATGAGCGGCTGAACCGACATTGACGGTGACGAGATTGCCTTCGACAGTTACTACCGGAACGTGCTTTTCACGCGAAGCGTCAACCGTACCGATTTCCAGAGCTTTCATTTCCGAGGCACAGCAGACCGGCTTGATACCGGCGTCCTTGAGTACGGCAAGTATTTCACCGCAGCAGTCGCATACGTAGATCTTGGGGTCCATGTCGTTCTCCTGATGGCTGATGTTGTTTGAGGTCATTTTATCGAGCGGGAAAAATCCTGCCACCGCCATTTATAAAGCCTATCGGGCTTGTAATTTTTTACTATTTCGGGGTAACGCAAATCGGGTAAAAAAAGGACGTTTCCGTATTTGCCGTATACAATCGGCAGGTTACTTCCGAAAGGGTGTGCGATGAAAAAAGAATGTACGGTTGTCGGTAAATACAAAGAGACGGAAGAAATCACTTCTTTTTATCTCAAAGCTGCGGACGGTACCTGCCTTCTTGAATCATTTAAGCCCGGACAGTTCGTTACGGTGCAGCCTGAGGGACTTGATGTTTTCCGAGCTTATTCGGTAAGCACCTGGGCACCGAACGAAGCGATTTTCCGAATCAGCGTGCGTCGCGTATCCGGCAGAAACGGTCATGCGGACGGCGTGGTTTCAACGTTTTTGCACGATAAAGTCAATATCGGCGATACGGTCGTAGTAGGAGCGCCTGCCGGAAGCTTCGTGCTTGAAAAAGGCGATACTCCGGTATGCCTGATCGGTGCGGGTGTCGGTATCACGCCGGTGCTGACGATGTTGGGTGCCGTGGCAGTCGGGCATCCCTCGCGTCCCGTGCACTTTATTTACGTGTGCCGCACGGAAAAGGACTTCCCGATGAAGGAGGAAGCCGATCTTCTGATGAGTAAATTATCCGAGGGTCGCATGAGCTGCTTCTATACCAGGGAAGAGATCGACTCCCCGGAAGGAAAATATTTGGCAGGCAGACCGAGTGCGTTGCGATACAAAGAACTCGGTCTGGACCTGAATGCGGATTACTTCATCTGCGGTTCCGTGCCCTTTATGGAGAGCCAGAAGGAGATTCTTCTCGGACTCGGTGTGCCGCAATCTCAGATTCACGATGAAGTGATTCCGACAGCGTAATTAATTAAGTTTTGAAAATAGAGCCTTTGCGCTTTTAGAAATTATGGATCGACTCTATTTAGGTTTTGATGCTGGCACGCAAAGTGTCAAAGTCAGCGTCTACGACGCCTCTTTAAACTGCATTACTTCGAGAAGTCTTGCAACGATTCTCCGTTACCCTCAGCCCGGCTGGGTGGAAATGGATCTCGACGAATTCCTCGATATTACGGTCGAGTGTATCCGTCAGTGTGTCGAAGACTTGAAGGAAAAGGGCTATGACCCGGCAAGTGTCGCTGCCGTGATGGGCGACGGCATCATCTGCGGTATCGCAGGCGTCAATGAAGAAGGCGACGCGATTACGCCGTACATCAACTACTTAGACTCGAGAACTCAGGACGACGTTGAAAAAATCAACGCGATGGATCTTGAGATCTGGGGTAAGGAAACCGGTAATCCGACCGCTTCCTGCATGTTCCCGGCAATGTTTGCTCGCTGGCTCCTTGCCAACAACTCCAAGTTCCAGCAGTCGGGCGTGAAGTTTATGCACAACGCTCCGTACATCCTCTCGCACCTCGCCGGTCTCAAGGGCAAGGATGCCTTTATCGACTGGGGTACGATGTCCGGCTGGGGCCTGGGCTACAAGGTCATGGAAAAAGAGTGGAGCGAGGAACAGCTCTCGATCCTCGGTATCGATCCGAGCTACATGCCGCGTATCGTGAAGCCCTGGGACATCATCGGCGGCTTGTCTGAAGCAATGTCCGAGAGAACCGGTCTTCCTGCCGGCACCCCGATCTGTGCGGGTGCGGGCGACACCATGCAGTCCATGATCGGCTCGGGTAACTTCGAAGCCGGCAAGGGCGTGGACGTTGCAGGTACCTGTGCGATGTTCTGCGTTTCCACCAAGGGCATCATTCCGGAATTGAGCCGCAAGGGCAACAACCTCATCTTTAACAGCGGTTCTCTTCCCAATACCTATTTCTACTGGGGCTTTATCCGCACCGGCGGTCTGGCTCTCAGATGGTTTAAGGATTCCGTCTGCCATAAAGAGCAGAACGCCACTTACTATCAGGACTTAAGCCATCGCGCTGCCAAGGTTCCGGCGGGCAGTAACGGCGTATTGTTCCTGCCGTACCTCACGGGCGGTCAGGATGAGACCCAGAAGAAGAGCAGTTGCTTCTTAGGCCTCACGCTCGACGACGATCAGGCCGTGATGTGGCGCAGTGTCCTTGAATCCATCGGTTACGACTACATGGAAATCTGTGATATTTACCGCTCCGCAGGCGTCAATCTCGACCGTATTACGGTTACCGAAGGCGGAAGCCGCGATTCTCTTTGGAATCAGATCAAGAGCGATATGCTCAACAGCGACGTTGTCCGCTATAAGAACAAGGGCGGTGCCGTGGTGACCAACTGTCTCTTTGCGGCCTATGCCGTGGGCGACATCAAGGAATTCCGCACTTCGCTCGAGAAAATTCTGGTGGCCGATGAGGAATACACGCCGAACGCAACCAATACAACGCTTTACCGCAAGCTCTACAGCCTGCAGAAGGATTTGATCCGTCAGGATATGCCGAATGCTTTTGCAAGACTTTGGGAAATGAAGAAACTCTTTGAAAAATAAGAGAAAAATCTGAGAATGATGAACGGCGGGACTCATAAGGGGTTCTGCCGTTTGTTGTTTTTGCAGAATGATAACGGCTCGGAAAATACCCCGTCATAGCAAAGGCACCTGTAGTGCAGATGATTGATCTGCCAGGTGCCCGGGATTCGTCAACAAGCCTCGCTGACAAGACCTACTCTAGGCTTATTAGGAGCCCGAGTCAATGGGTTTATTCCTATACGGAGGCGGAAGTTTTATTACCCTGACTAAGCCCGAAATATCGGGGCGGTAAAAACCTTAAGTAAGTTCCGGAAGGGACTGCCTTACGACAGTCCCTGATCAGCCGTTACGAGTTTCTCTGTGCTTTAAAGCGGCTTACAGCTTCTGCGATTCTTTCCGGATCCGCCATCAGAGCGGGATCGATCAGAAGTTCGGCTTCTTCGGTATTCATAAGCCCCATTTCTACGACAGCCTCTTTGACGTTGCAGCGGTGGTTTTCACAGTAATGAGCAACTTCCACACCCGTCGGGTATCCGAATGCCGTAGCTACCACAGTACTTAAAGCAATGGAGCTTTCGGCTTCTGCCTTGCAGCGATCGCGGTTGGCAGTGATGCCGTCCACACAGTCGCGGCGCAGAATCAGAATTTCTTCTCCGACCAACTGCAGGTTTTCAAAGAGGCACTTATAAAGCGTAGCGTCCCAAACCTGAAGGTCGAGTTCGCCTTCGTCGAGGGCGAGAGAAATAGCTACGTCATTGCCGATCACCTGGTGCGCAATCTGAATCACCATTTCCGGAACAGTCGGATTGATCTTGCCCGGCATGATGGAGGATCCCGGAGAGAGGCTCGGAAGCGTGATTTCCATGAAGCCTGCGCGCGGCCCCGAGCTCATAAGACGCAGGTCCTTGCTGATCTTGGAGAGGGATGCGGCGATTTCCTTTACGACGGAAGAAACAGTCGCAATCGTATCGGCGTTCTGGAAGCCGTCGAAGATATTGTCCATGGGACGGACTTCTTCGCCGAGTTCGCGGCTGAGGATCGGATAGAACGCATCCATGTAACCCGGAGCTGAACTTAAACCGGTACCGACGGCACTGCCGCCCATGATAATTTCCAGGCACTGCGGGCGGACATACTGCAGTTTCTTAATAAGGCGGGTGAGAAGGCTTGCGTAACCGCCGAATTCCTGTCCGAGGGTAAGCGGCAGAGCATCCTGCCAGCAGGTGCGTCCGACTTTAACTACATCTGCGAACTCTTCTGCCTTCGAAGCAAAAGACTTTTGAAGCTCAGAGAGTCGTTCGATCAGAAGGTCGAGACGCGGCACGATCGCAAGGTGTGTGGCAGACGGAATCGTATCGTTGGTGGACTGCCCCATATTGACGTGGGTGTTCGGGTGAACCTTATCCTGACCCTTGTGGCCGGTTATGAGCTCATTGGCGATATTGCCGATCACTTCGTTGACGTTCATGTTAAAGCACGTGTAACCGCCGCCCTGCCACATATCGAGCGGGAACTGATCGTCGTATTCACCGGCGTAAACCTTGTCGGCGGCTTCAGAAATTGCTGCGGCAATGTCCTTATCCAATGCGCCGATTTCTGCATTGGCAAGCGCTGCGGCCTTCTTGATCTTGGCCATCGAGCGGAGGATATCGGGATAGAAAGTAATCGGAAGACCGGCAGTGCCTGAAACCTTCAGCATACGGTGTGTCTGAATACCGTAGTAAAGGTCGTTGGAAATCTCCATGGTGCCGAGACAATCTTTTTCAATACGATAAGTTGTTTGCATGGATTTGCTCCTTTGTTTTCAAGTATTGTCTTCCCGGTACAGAGATAAAATAAGAAGCGGTGAAATTTCTTTATCTCAGATTAATTTTTACTGAATCTAGGCTTATGCTCGATCTCAAACTCCTCAAAGTTTTTGCCGAAGTGGTTCGATGCCGCTATGTGAGCGGAGCCGCAACCAAGCTCAAGATGACGCCGTCAGCGGTTTCTCAGTCGATTGCCGCCTTAGAGGAAGAACTCGGTCAGACACTCTTTAACCGGGAAAATCGCCCGATGACTCTGACAGCCGCGGGAAGAATCCTTTCGATTGAGGGCGAAAAGCTTCTTTTGCAAGCCAGACAAACCGAGGATCGTTTAAAGGGCAGAGCGGATTACTTTCCGCTGCTTCGCTTAGGCTTAGGGGAAACGGTATGCCAGACCATGGGACCGTGGTTGATTCAGGAATTAGACCGTTACTGCGGAACTTTATCGGTCCATTCGCAATTTACCCGTCCGCTGATTCAGCGAATGGAAGGCGATGAGTTCGATCTTCTGATTGCACCGTATTCGCTGTTGAATGAAAAAGACGGGCTGCGCCAGGCTCTTTTTACCGAGGATTATCTTCTGGTGATGCATCAGGATCTCGAGCCTCCGAAAACCCTGGAAGAATTACGCTCTCTTGCCGGCGAAGCGCATTACGTCTGCTATAACGCCGACAGTTCCGACCGGTTGGAAGCCGAACGCATGCTCCGCTCCTGGGAGATTGAGCCCTTTAAGAAGATTGAAGCGGCAACGAGCTATATGTTGATCGGCTTGGTCGCTTTAAAGCGAGGTTGGACCATCGTGCCGGCGCTGAATTTCTGGTGCGGCCGACAATTTGCCGCACAGTGTCGTTTTGCCGAACTGCCGAGTGAAACGGTAGCCACGCGAACCATGTGGGTATCGGGACGACACGGTCATCGGGAAGAAATTCGCTTACTTTCCAGATTATTCAATACGTCGGTCAGGGAAAAAATGCTCGGGGAGCTCGAAGCGTTGAATCCGGAACTTCTTAAATACGTACACATGGAAAA
>CAZNBL010000073.1:0-5772 GCA_964571375.1 uncultured Burkholderiaceae bacterium | reverse complement strand
TACCCGGCATGTTCCAGGGATCTTCGTCTTCCATGTCGAGCAGGTTGGTGCGGTACTTCGGATTGCTGACCAGGAATTTGATCACATCGGAGAGTTGAGAAGTAGCGATAACATAAAGATCGGCGCCGCCGGTTTCATGGAAGTGATCCATGAGATCTTTGAGGAAACGCTTGAGATCGAAGTCATCGGGTACGGCAAGGGTATCAAGCATGCCGTAGGGATCGTCCTTATGAGCGGCGTACCACTGATCGCCCGAAGTCTGAAGTTTGCCTTCGAATTCGATACGCAATGCGTCGTATCCGACAAGTGCCAGAGCCCAGGGATTGGCGCTGCCGATTTCGCCGGCAACTTTAACTAAATCGGTGATCCAGCTCTTCTTATTCTTAACGGACATAATTTTCTCCTAATTCTTGCAGGGGAGCTTCTTACCCCGATGCTGACCCTGCGCGGCAATCTTATAAGGTCCGGCTTTGTGATGCCGATTATCTCTGCCGAGAGTTTTTCGAAGGGGCAATTCAAGTGTAGTACAAGGGGAGAAATTTGGCACGTATTTATTGCCCGCTTACCCTGCCGAGCCCGACTGACAAGGCTTAAAGGGTAAAAAATGTAGGGCAGGCGATACAGAAGTCCGAATCGGCTTAAACAGAAATCCAGACGGCGTTTTACGTTATCGGCTACGGCTTTGCCGTAAACTCATTTTTGTCTGCAGAGCGCAGAATTTCCCATATTTTCGATGACGATTAAAAGCGGTTTTATAAAGCCGCAGGGGTTCTGTGCGCATTAAAAAAGGTGACTCAAAAAGCGATATCGGATTGAATAAAGCATGCGTAATTTATTTGATAAATCAGTGTTTTTTGAAAATTGCCGTAATTGTCTTCCCGGTATTGCTCTGACCGGTTTGATCGTTCTGGTGTCATTTCTGCTTGAAGATGCCTCCGGTATCTCCAACGTTCTGCTTGCACTGATGATCGGCATGCTGTTCAATCCGCTTTTAACTTCTGCCCGATTCGGCAAAAAGCTCGAAGCAGGCGTTTCTTTCTGCGGCAATATTCCGCTTCAGATCGGTACTATTCTTCTCGGTCTGAAGATCACGAAAGAACTGTTGGCAAACCTTTCTCCTGCCGTCTGTATTCTTCTGGTCAGCGGGGTGGCGGCAACGATTCTGTTTTCCCTTGCGATCAACCGATGGTTCGGCTGGACCAAAGGGGAGGCAGCGCTTACCGGCACAAGTGTTGCTATCTGCGGAGCTTCCGCCGTGATGGCGCTTATTTTGGTGATGGGGAAAGATACGTTCCGCCGTCAGACCATGATTGCCGTGCTGATTTCAGTAATGTGCCTGTCGTCGGTCGCAATGGTGGCTTATCCGCTGATGCTTGATTTTTTCGGTATGAACGGCGTGCAGTCCGGATTTGTGCTCGGCGGTTCGATCCACAATACCTCACAGGTAGTAGGTTCCTGTGCCGCGATGGGCGAAGAAGCACTGGCAGTCGGTACGATGACCAAGATGATTCGCGTCGCGCTTCTGATTCCGGTCATGATGATCTTTATTTCCTGTTTCGGAGAAAAGGGGAACGGGCGGCGCGTCAATCCTCTGACTCACATTCCGGTATTTCTGATCGGTTTCGTCATTCTCGCTGTCATCAATGTGATGGGATACGTGCCTGCTGAGATTAAGCCGCCGTTGTCGCTGGTTTCCACTGTCGGTATTTTGCTTGCGGTTGCTTCGATCGGTCTTAAAACCAATATGCGTCTGTTGCGCAATGTCGGTTGGTCTCCGGTTCTGATGCTGACCGCCGACAGTCTTTTTCTCTTTTTCTGGATGGTTCTCGGCGTCCGCCTTCTGGTACCGTAAGCGGGAATCAAAATCGTATTTTTTACTTTTACCGAATGGAGTAACACGGTGAAGAAATCTCAATTTGCTGCGCTTATTGTTTCTGCGCTTGTTCCTTTTGCCGCTCATGCCGGACAATATGCCGATGCGCTCGGAGAGTGTGTCTATAAGAATCTTTCTGCTTCTGATAAAACCGTGATGACTCAGTGGGCCTATGTCACGATTGGTAAGACAAAAGCCGCCAAGCAGATTGCGGCGATTCCGGACGCCAAGATCTCTGAGGTCAATTCCAAGGCCCGCCAGACACTTATCCGTATCCTCGGCGGCAGCTGTACCAAGGAAGCTGCAAGCGTTGCGCTTTACGAGCCTAAGGACGGCATTAAGAATTCCGTGAGCCAGGTGGCCTATCTTATGGTTGAAGATGAAGTCAAAGAAACCGCCGCATCGCTGCTTCCGAGCAATGTACTCGGCGGCAACACGGAACTGTTGCAGCAGGGTGCCGATCTTCTCAAGGGTTTCTTAAAGAAGTAACTTCGGCGTTCACCGAAAGAAATTCGTTTTTTACGAACAATAAAGAAAGCCGGATTCCGATTGACGGGATCCGGCTTTTGCCTAATTAAGACTTATCGAATTAAGCCTGCGGAAGCTTGGCGAGCTGTTCCTTCATGCCTGCGAGCAGGTCGCAGAAGGAAGCAAGACGCTTCTTTTCCTGTTCGATCACGGCTGCGGGAGCGCGGGATACGAAGTTTTCATTGGCAAGCTTGCCGTTGGCCTTGGCGATTTCACCTTCAAGGCGTGTGACTTCCTTGGTAAGGCGCTTGCGTTCGGCTTCGATATCGACCTTGACGATCAGCATGAGGCTGAAGCAGTCGACAACGGCAACCGGAGCGGCGGAGCCGACCGGACGGACTTCTTCGAGGTCGTCGGTGAAGATAACGTCTTCGAGACGGCCGAGTACCTGAAGGTACGGTACGAGTGTTTCGGCACGTGCACGGGCTGCGGCATCCTTGGAGCTTACGGCAAGCGGAACGCGTGTAGCCGGAGAAATCTTCATTTCGCCGCGAAGGTTACGGACGGCATCGATCAGTGCGCGGACTTCGGCCATTGCTTCTTCGGCTTCTGTATCGATACGGGCTTCGTCGAACTTCGGATATTCCTGAACCATGACGGAAGCTTCTTCGCCTTCGGCACGGACGCCGGCAACCACAGAGACTCTCTGCCAGAGTTCTTCCGTGATGAACGGAATGATCGGGTGAGCAAGTCTGAGGATGGCTTCAAGAATAGTCACGAGCGTATAGCGTGTACCTCTCTGAGCTGCTTCGTCGCCGCCCGAGAGCTGAACCTTGGCCATTTCAACGTACCAGTCGCAGTATTCGTTCCAAACGAAGCTGTAGATGGCATTGGCTGCATTGTCGAGACGGTAATCTGCGTAAGCCTGGCGGACTTCGCGGACAACACGTTCGAAGGAGCTCTTGATCCAGCGGTCGGCAACCGAGAATGTCTTCGGAGCGTCTGTGAGACCGCAGTCGTGGCCTTCGACGTTCATCAGAACGAAGCGTGTGGCATTCCAGAGCTTGTTGCAGAAGTTGCGGTAGCCTTCGGCGCGCTTCAAGTCAAAGTTGACGTTGCGGCCGAGTGTGGCGTAAGCAGCCATCGTGAAGCGAAGAGCGTCGGCGCCGTGAGCAGTGATGCCTTCCGGATATGTCTTACGCAGCTTCTTTTCAATCTGCGGAGCCTTTTCCGGACGGCGCAGACCGCGTGTGTTCTTCACGATCAGATCTTCAAGACCGATACTCTGAATAATGTCGAGCGGGTCGAGGGTGTTGCCTTCGGACTTACTCATCTTCTTGCCTTCGGCGTCGCGCACGAGACCGTGGATGTAAACATCCTTGAACGGGATGCGGCCGGTGAAGAAGCGGGTCATCATGATCATACGTGCGACCCAGAAGAAGAGAATGTCGTAACCGGTGACGAGCACGGAAGACGGCAGGTACAGGTCGTACTGAGCGGCGGCTTCTTCACCTTCGGGCTGCGGCCAGCCGAGAGTGGAGAAGGGAACCAGAGCAGAGGAGAACCAGGTGTCGAGAACGTCTTCGTCGCGTGTGAGCTTGACGCCTTCGCCGGCCTGAGCCTGAGCTTCTTCTTCAGTACGTGCAACGTAGACATTGCCCTTGTCGTCGTACCAGGCGGGAATCTGATGGCCCCACCAGAGCTGACGGGACAGACACCAGTCCTGAATGTTGGAGAGCCATTCGCGGTAAACCTTCTGCCACTGTTCGGGGAAGATGTTGACGAGGTTGTCGTTAACAGCTTCGAGACCGAGTTCGGCAAGGCTCTTGCCCGGAAACATGCAGCCTTCCGGAGCTTCCTTGCTCATGGCAAGGTACCACTGTTCGGAGAGCATCGGTTCGACGACCTGACCGGTACGGGCAACTCTCGGAACCATGTGCTTGATGTTCTTGATGTTGAGCAGAAGTCCGAGTTCTTCGAGGTCTGCCAGAGCAGCCTTACGGGCTTCGTAACGGTCCATGCCGCGGTACTTTTCGGGCACGTTTTCGTTCATATGAGCAGTCTTGTCGAGAACGCTCATCTGTTCGAGGTTGTGACGCTTGCCCATTTCAAAGTCATTGAAGTCGTGGGCAGGTGTGATCTTGACGGCACCGGTACCGAATTCCTTGTCGACGTAAGTGTCGGCAATCACCGGAATTTCACGGTCTGTGAGCGGCAGTTTCAGTGTCTTGCCGATCAAGTGCTGATAGCGTTCGTCTTCCGGATGAACGGCAACGGCCATATCGCCGAAGAGTGTTTCCGGACGGGTTGTGGCAACAACGATGCCTTCGCCGCCGTCGGCTGCCGGGTAACGGATTTCCCAAAGCTTGCCGTCGGCTTCTTCGGTTTCGACTTCAAGGTCGGACACGGCGCTCTGCAGGGTCGGGTCCCAGTTGACGAGACGGCGTCCGCGGTAGATGAGGCCGGCTTCATAGAGACGCACGAAGCAGTCGGCAACAACCTTGGAGAGGTTCGGGTTCATCGTGAAGTAGAGCTTTTCCCAGTCAACCGAGTCACCCATGCGGCGCATCTGGTTGAGAATGGTACCGCCCGAGAACTTCTGCCAGTCCCAGACTCGGCTTACGAATTCATCACGAGTGAGGTCAAGACGGCTCTTGCCTTCTTTTTCAAGCTGACGTTCAACCACAATCTGGGTGGCGATACCGGCGTGGTCCGTACCCGGAAGCCACATCGTATTGAAGCCGTCCATGCGGTGGAAGCGGGTGAGCGTATCCATCACGGTCTGATTGAATGCGTGACCCATGTGCAGGATGCCGGTGATGTTCGGCGGCGGCAGCTGGATGGAGAAAGACGGTTTGGATGTATCGGCGCCGGAGCGGAAATAACCTCTCTGTTCCCAGATCGGATACCACTTGGCTTCGATGCTTGCGGGCTCGTAACTCTTGGCGAGCTCCTCTTTTCTGACTGTTTCGCTCATGTGTATTCTGAAAAGTCGAATTAAAAACGGTAATCCCTGTATTTTCGCACGACTCGCGGCAAATTTTTAAGGATTTCGGAATAAGAACAGGGTTTTCTTATCGGGATGCGGCCCGATCGTGAACTGTCGGAGTGATGCCGGCTTTTTTATAAGCGACAAAGCGGGCGCGTCCTTCAGCGAGTGATTCTTCGGAAAGTCCCACAATATCAATGACTTTCGGGAAGTTTTTGAGGATTGTTCCGATGTCGGCTCTCGCCTTTCTGCAACAAAGCACGAGGAGGTCGGCTCCCGTAAGATCCGAGGTGCTTTGCGAAAGAAGTGCGGCACCTCGGACGGCTCCTGCGGTTCCGGCGACGGCATGCGGAATAAAGCTCTCGCTGTCGACGCTCCAGGCAAAGTCATCGAAGGACCTCATTGCCGAGGCGTCGTCAAAGAGTACGGCCGCACGCATCCC
>CAZNBL010000072.1:0-5807 GCA_964571375.1 uncultured Burkholderiaceae bacterium | reverse complement strand
TTTAAGGGCAGTGCATCGCCGTCGGCCCGGAAACCGATTGTGCGACCGGGCTTATTGCCCCGGATAACCGCAACCACCCCGGTGACATGTTCTCCGCCGAATCGCGGATAAATTTCCTTGACGCCGAAGCTCCTGAGTTCACGGACGATCAGCGCTTCGGTTTCTGTCAGTTCCAGACCCAGTTCCGGGTTACGGTGAATTTCATGGCGGATTTCAGCGGCGTATTCGGCGCACGCTTCAAAATCTTTTTCAGTAACGGCAATCACGTTTTTCTCCTATGTTTCAATCGATTCTATCTGTCGGTACGTCAGAAATCCGATCCGGCCGGAGCTTTTTTAAACACACCCTCTTTATCCCAGCAACTTAAAACTTCGGCCAGCAGTTCGGAATCCAACAGAGCCCCGTGCAGGGTTCTTGAAGACGTATCGATGCCGAGACGGGCACACACCGCATCAAGATTGTTCTTTTGTTTGGGATAGAGGCGGCGCGCGGTCTGCAAAGTGCAATTTAAGCCGCAACCGTAATCGTCGAGCGTCATAAAGCCGCATCTGGCGAGCTCGGTGTTTAAGAAGCCGGAATCAAAACTCATGTTGTGCGCATAGAGTTCGGCGCCCTGCACAAATTCGATAAAGTCTTCGGCTACCGCACCGAACGTCGGTTTGTCCGATAAAAATGCGTCGCTTAATCCGTGAACTCTCAATGCTGCCCAATGTACCGGGCGCATGGGATTGATATAGGCGTGAAAGCTTGAAATCACGCGGCCTGCCTCATCGATTTCCACCGCGCCGATTTCGCAAATACGGTCGAATTCCCGGCTCATCCCGGTGGTTTCGGTATCGATACAGATGCGTCTAACCCTGCCGAGTACTGCTCTTTCCATACTCACGCTCCGAACTCGCCGTCTCTCAAACCTTCCATGAGGCCGCATCCTTCGCCGTGACAGTGACCGTGACAGCGCTCCTGAAGACTCTCCAATTCTTTTTTGAGAGTTCTTAAAACCTTCATCTGCGTATCGATCGCCGCAAGTTGCTTACGCACAATTTCGTGGGCTTTTTCTGCACCTTCGTCGTCATGCTCGTTGATCTGAAGCAACACACGGATGTCGTCGAGCGGCATATCCAGAAGCCGGCAGTTACGGATGAACTTTAAGCGGTCAAGATGCGTCTCATCGTAGAGACGGTAATTTGAGGCGCTTCTTTGTGCCTCGGGCAATAAATGTTCCGACTCATAAAAGCGGATGGTTTCCACCTGGCATCCCGCTTTCGCGGCTAACTCTCCGATACGCATACAGTAGTTTCCCGAATACGATTGACTCTCTAGTAGATACAGGGTTTTTAATACGGGAATCTTAACAAAAATCATTCTTTTTTAGGACCCTATATCCATGTCTGAATCCGAAAAGAAGGGTTGCGCGTGCGCCTGTCACGCGAACGAAGCCGCTCACTCCGAAAAGGGATGCTGTTGCGGACACGATCATCATGAGCATCACGATCATGCTCACGAACACGGCCGTTGCTGCTGCGGCGGTCACGGTCACGAGCATCGCGAGCCGGGTCATGAACATCACTGTCAGTGCGGCTCTCATGCGCATCACGACCATGATCACAAGCACGGTGCAGATCACGCTCACTGCAACTGCGACCACGATCACGGTCCTGTAGAAAACAGCATGGATACCGACTGGGATGTCAGCGGCGTCGATCCCTCTCAGTACCGACTGCTTTTCTCCACGCTCGGCGCAATTGCCGGTATCAAGGACGTCGGCTTGAATCCTGACGGTCTTCGTATCATCCATACTCCGGAGACGCTGCCTGCGATTGAAAAGGCCTTTGCCGCCAACAATCTCAAATTAAAGAGAGTAGTTGCCGAAGGTAAATTAAAGAGCGAAATCTACATTCCGGAAATGGACTGCCCTACCGAGGAAGGTCTTATCCGTAAAAAACTTGCCGCCATCAAGGGCGTCACGGGTCTGCAGTTCAACCTTATGAGCCGTGTGCTCACCGTACAGTACGAAGCCGGTCAGCTCGAGATGATCTGCGCCGATATCCGCACACTCGGCTACAACCCGGAAGTGCTCGACGAAAACAGCAGGAAGACCGCACTTTCTGAATTTAAGCCTGCAGAGATCGCCTGGTGGAAGTTTGCCGTCGGGTTCGCTTTTGCGGCCGGCGCCGAAGCCGCCCACTTCATCGCCGCACCCGAATGGGTTTCGATGGTGTGCGCGCTTATTGCCATCGCCATCGTCGGTCTCGGCACCTACAAGAAGGGCTTTATTGCGTTGAAGAACTTCAACTTCAACATGAATGCACTGATGGCGGTTGCCGTAACCGGAGCGGTGCTCATCGGCAGTTGGGCCGAAGGCGCTATGGTTATGGTGCTCTTTGAGCTTTCCGAAGCCATCGAACAGCTCTCGCTTGACCGCGCACGAAACGCAATCCGCTCGTTGCTCAGCCTCGCTCCCGATCGCGCTACCGTCCGCAGAAACGGCTCCTGGCAGGAAGTTGACGCCAAGACAGTAGCTGTCGGCGACTTAGTCCGCGTCGGCCCGGGAGAAAGACTCGCTGTCGACGGCACCGTCGTATCCGGCGCCTCTTCCGTCAATCAGGCTCCGATCACCGGTGAGTCTCTTCCGGTTGAAAAGACCGAAGGCGACCAGGTCTTTGCAGGCACCGTCAACGAAACCGGCTCCATTGAGTACACCGCGACTTCGACAGCAGAAAACTCGATGCCTGCCCGTATTATCGCGGCAATCGAATCCGCTCAGGGCGCCAAGGCTCCGACCCAGCGCTTTGTCGACTCTTTTGCCCGCATCTATACGCCGCTCGTCTTTATCGTTGCGATTGCAAGCGCCGTAATCCCGCCGCTCTTTATGGGTGCGGATTGGAATACCTGGATTTACCGCGGTCTTACCCTGCTTGTGATCGCCTGCCCCTGCGCTCTTGTGATTTCCACACCGGTCACGATTGTCTCGGGTCTTGCCACCGCCGCACGCCGCGGCATCCTGATTAAGGGCGGCGTTTACCTCGAAAAGGGCCGTAAGCTCGAAACAATTGCACTCGACAAGACCGGTACCGTCACCGAAGGCCGCCCGGATATCGCATCCGCACGTCTGGATCTTACCGAGGCCGATGCACACCGCTCTCTTGCGATGGCCGCCTCTTTGGCCGAACGCAATCAGCATCCGGTAAGCCGCGCGCTCTGCCAGTACGCCATTAATCAGGGCGTCGGAAGCGAAGAACTCTCCGAAGTACACGCCTTTCAGCTTCTGCCCGGCAACGGCGTGATCGGTACGATCGACGGCAAGGAATACTATCTCGGCAATATGACGGGTCTTGACCGTTATCTGTTGCAGAACGACCGTACCCGTGAAATCGCACGCTCCTTTAACGAGCAGGGTACTTCTCCGCTCTTCTTTGCGAATGCCGCCGGCATCATTGCGGTATTCGGCATTGCCGACAGAATCCGTGAAACTTCTGCGGAAGCCGTCTCCGAACTCAAGTCGCTCGGCGTCAAGCTCATTATGCTTACCGGCGACAACGCGAGCGCTGCCCGTAAAGTTGCCGATGAAGTCGGTATTGAACGCGTGAAGTACGAATTGCTGCCCGCAGACAAGCAGAAGCTTGTTGCCAATATCGCCAAGCGCGAAGTGGTCGGTATGGTGGGCGACGGTTTTAACGATGCCCCGGCGCTTGCCAGAGCCGATATCGGCTTTGCCATGGGAGCCGCAGGTACCGATACCGCTATCGAAACCGCAGACGTTGCTCTGATGGACGACGATCTGAGAAAACTGCCCGAGTTCATTGCTCTTTCCAAGGCAGCTTTCAGCATCTTGGTTCAGAACATCGTTATTGCGCTCGCTATTAAGTTCATCTTCTTCGTAATGACATACATGGGGCTTGCCACCATGTGGATGGCGGTCTTTGCCGATACCGGCACCTGCCTCATTGTGGTTGCCAACGCTCTCAGAATGCTGCGCTGGAAGAAGTAAGAGGCTTTAACGAAAATCTCGGAAATCCGGAAGTGTTGAAAAAGCACTTCCGGATTTTTTCTTAAGACTCTTGTCAGGTAGATCCTCTACCCTTCACAATACGCCGTTACTGTGCGGTTGCTTTATGCAAAAAAAGCGACACAATAAAAACAATTCGAAGTGAAGGAGTTCCCCGTATGCTGAAGAAAGCAGTTTTCGCCGCCCTGTGCGCAGCCTCTGTGACTTGTTTCGCACAGGCTCAGAGCGTCTCTCCGCTTGCCGTCCTGAAATCCTACGAGCAGGCCGTTACTATCGGCAAAACCGATGCCGATCAGCTGAAAACTGCGCTCGCCCGGAGCGGCTGTACTCTTTCGGGCGCCGGCAGTTACGAGCACCTGATGGTTAAGGCCGACAAAAGCGCCTGTTTCGGCGGCGACTCCGCACAGGTAAGTTTCTTGGGTCACGACCACACTGCAGATAACTTCTCGATTCAGTGGGACTTCAAAAGCCGCGACAAGATGGTCGAATTGCGTGATCTCGCTGAAAAAGAATTAAAGAGCGTCTACGGTATTGCAATCCCCCACGATGCCGGCAACTTCTTCATCAAGGGCATCCGCTTTGAAACCGAAACTCAGAACATCCGTCTGCTCTGGGACACCTACGGCAAGTGGCTCAGAATCGAAGTGTACGCTGCGGGTGCCGACCGCTTAAACGACGCTTTCGGTCCGAACATCACGGCTTTGGCTGAAAAGTTCCCCTTGGGTCAGGGCAAGGTTGCCGATCTTGCCGGCTTTGCCGAATCCTTGGGCTGCATGGTCACCGATGTCGGCCACCCGTCCCTGCTCACCTTGAGAAACAAGCTTACCCGCGAATGCCGCAACCTCAACATTTACTTCAAGAAGGATACGGACCGCTCCCGCATCAAGGAAATCACCTTTACGCCGGCAAAGGCAGACAACGCCAACTATGACAACATGATGCGCGCCATGGGCGAACTCTACGGCACCCCGGAAGTCATCAAACTCCCGACCTTCAACCGCGAGGCTCATGTCTTTAAGAACGGCAATACCGCCTTTATCGTGACCAAGGTCCGCAATAAGGGCAAAGATAATGCCGACGTCCGTATGACCTCGGAAGAAAAAGTGATCGAGCTCACGGAACGTCCGAAGGATAACGAAGAGGAATAATTTCTTTCCTGAGTGACACCGAAGGAATCGCCCTGCGCTTTGCAGGGCGATTTTTTTACATTTCTTTCACGTAAAAAACGCCGAAGTCCCCGATAAATCGTTAAGATGGCGCCCATCATGCATGAATACAATCTTCCCGATTTAACCGTTGCCCCGATGGAGGGCCTGACCACCTTTGTGTGGCGCAAGATCCACGCCAAATATTTCGGCGCGGCCGACCGCTATTACCTGCCGTTCGTTTCTCCGACAGTGGAACCGGCGTTCACCCAGCGACAGCTCCGTGAACTCGCTCCCGAGATCAACGAAGGATTTACAGCAGTCCCTCAGCTGCTCACACGCCGCAGCGACGACTTTATCTGGGCGGCCAAGGCGCTTGCCGACATGGGCTATAAAGAAGTCAATCTCAATTGCGGCTGTCCCGCAGGCACCGTAGTTGCCAAGGGCAAGGGAAGCGGCTTCTTGAAAGAACCGCATGAGATGGAAGCGTTCTTCAACCGGATTTTCGATGCGGATCTGCCGATCGCGATTTCGGTCAAAACCCGTTTGGGCTGGTGTGAGGAAAAAGAGTTCGATGCGATTTCCGAAGTGTATTCGCACTTTCCGATCGACTGCCTCATTATTCATGCACGCCTTAAAACCGACCAGTACAAGGG
>CAZNBL010000071.1:0-5995 GCA_964571375.1 uncultured Burkholderiaceae bacterium | reverse complement strand
TCCAATAAGACGTTCTTATCGCAGGGGATCTGGTTTCACCCCCTGCGCTTTTTTTGCACTAAAAGAACGATAAATAAATCCCTTGCGAGATTCTCATCTGTCTTTATGATAATCATCACTGCGTCATATTAAGACGCATCTCTTTTTCGATTTTCTCATTTGCTTTACACAGCTTGTTCTTGGTGGGATAGTTGTATTAAGAAAACGCACTTCAAGGATTATTACAGTGTCGACCGGAAGGTTTTGGACTGAAGATGAAATCGTATTGGCACTAGCCCTCTACGAGATCACCCCATCAAGCAAAATTAGTGGTAAGAATCCTGCCATCATGCGCTTAGCACAGATGCTAGGCAGATCTAGTGGCTCGGTTTCTTTCAAAATTGCAAACCTTCTTGCTCTCGACAAATTGAGAACAAATGGGCCTAAAGGATTTGGAAACTATAGTCAATTAGATAGAGAAGTCTTTGAGACATACTGGGACTCGAAAAGCGGTGGTATTAACCTTGTTGCCTTGTCAAAGAAAGCGCTTCAAATCTGCAGCAATAATGAGGCCATGCGTGAAGCACCTGAGCTACTTAACATCACTCCATCAGGTCAGATAGTCGGAGAAGATGTTCTACGCTTAACTAAGCAGAGAAAGAACCAGGGCTATTTCCGCACTGCCGTCCTCGCCAATTGCAATGAGTCCTGCGTGATTTCTCACTGTTCATTACCCAGCCTTCTTGAAGCAGCTCATATTCTCCCGTGGTCTGAATCAGAATCTTCTCGTTTAAGTGTCGCTAACGGTATCGCATTAAACCCTCTGCTCCACAAGGCTTACGACTTAGACCTTCTCGGTATTACAGCAGATGGCAAAGTTGTTTTCTCTGAAGTTCTGAAAGCATCATCTAATTTCTACTCTGAATCGCTTCAGAACTTTGATGGGCGACTTATTGATTTCAGCCAACTAAAAGTCCCGGTTAATCAGGATTTTCTAAGTGTTCGTTTCGAACAATTCCTGAAGAATCAATAGCCCACCAAACAAGAATTTTCTATTTAAAAATAACGGTCTAGCTCGTATAAACACTAGACCGCATACTTTTATTTCGCTTAGAGATCGTTGCGGTAAAGAGCAATCAATTCATCCAGAATTCGAGATAATTCTTCTGTCGAATGAAATTGAATTCGATAACTTTCTCTCTGAGTAGAAGGACTTCCGTCTGCGTTAATTGCACACCTAAATTTCCTCATATTGGAGTGACGATAAATCTCTCTATTCTCTGGATTTTCAGATTCCGCTAATACCGGAAAACTTAAACGATGTTTAGCTGTCTCGGGAGCAAAAGCTAAAACATTCCGCATTACGTATTCGGATTTATTATTTGTTAGCGTGTACACAGTCGGAAGGTTATCCCCTGTAAAAAGAGTGACTTTTTTTGTGAGGTTTGCTTCTTCATATCCCTTCTTCAAAAAAACTGTGACTTTTTCAGTTCTTTCTTCACCTTCAAAGTACATAGTTCCATCATTACTAGCCATTCGTTCTACCCCGGTTAAAAAGCTATTACTGTCGAAAAATCCGAGATTCCTTCTCGCCGACATCACCTTTCCGATGTTAACTAACCTTGCGTCACGTTATGTCGCATAAAATAAATATCGACACTAAAGATCTGCCAGCAGCAAAAAACGCCCCTCGAAAAAGTTTCCTTCTCCGAGGGGCGTTTTTGTCTCTTGCAGACTCGCAGGACTACAGATCTATACCGAAACTTACTTCAGTGTTACCAGTGCATTGTCATTGAGAACCTGGAAACCGTCTTCGGTCACGATAAGACCGCGAACATCGGTAAGTTCTGCCGGCAGAGCAAAGGTCTTGGTAACAGCTTCTGCGACCGGATCAATTTCAACGATAACATTGAAGTTCTTGCTGACTGCATAGAGCTTGCCGTTGGCGGCAGCCATACCGGTGACATAGAGTTCGCCGAGAGTGCGGCCTTCCTTCAGATTGGCGCTCGGAGTGAATTCACCGCTGGTCTTCATATCCTTCTGCAGGAGCTTGACGATCACGAATTGAGACTTGTTACGGTTGTTCGGAACAGTAGCCATGTAAGCGTACTTGTCGCCGGCAGCAGTAAGGCTCATGACGTGATGGAACTTAGCACGGACTGTTTCAACACGACCTCTGTCACCTGCGAGGAACTGTTCTTCACCGCGGATGAAGTCGGAGTAACGGCCGATCAGCTGGTCCTTCGGATTTTCGCTGTAAGACTTTTCAAAGCGAAGCAGAGTCTTATTGGACCCCATCAGAACAAACTTATCCTGCTTCCAGGGCATGACGCCTACGATCGGATCGATCGTTGCAGAGTACAGCGGATCGATTTCCATCGAGTTGACGGTCTTGAATTCGCTGTCGAGGTAAAAGACGTCAAACTTGGAAGAAACAACGTATTCACCGTTGATAAGAGCCAAAGTATTGAGCGGCTTTTCAACCGGAAGCTTGACGGAAGAAACTGCGGAGAGCTTGGCATCGACAGCCAGCGGAGCCTTGTCGGCATCGTGCTCGAAGGTAATACCAAGATTCTTGTCGTTGTGAGCGAAAGCGTAATCCGGGCTCTTCACATTACGGGGACCTAAGAAATCGACCTTACCCCACATACCCTTCAGACCGGAAGAAGTGTGAATGATTTCAGAAGGCTTCCAGGAGAAGCGGATGGGGTCGCCCTGACCGTAGTTCGGCGGAAGACCGGTGGAAACAGCAGCCTGAATGAGGTTGGAGAAAATCACAACGGCAGAAGCACCGATGCAAACCTTAACCATGTTGCTGAATTCAAACCAAGGCTTGTCACCTTCAGGACGGTCAAAACCGTTCTTCGGAGCAAAGAAGAACATAACGCCGAGAAGCAGAACAACAGCCCAGAAAACGATTTCGGCCCAGAACGGAGTATGGATACCGAAAATAGCCAGACCGAAACCCTGATCGAGGTCGCGGCCGGCGTGAGCAGCAACGTGACGGAAGGATTCGTAAAGACCGATCGCAGCAAAGATGAGGATCGTGGAAATGTAGCGGGGCTTAAAGCCGTAACGGACGATAAAGAATGCCGCTACACCGATGTAGATCATGTTGATGCGCTGACCCCAGCAAAGTGTGCAGGGGGAATCAAGCAGGATATAGCCGAACACCATGTTGGCGATACCGACCGGCAGCAGGATGATCATGGTAGCTGCGCAGCACATCAGGAAGTAAAAGAGAGAACTGCTGTTGCAAGACTTCATAAGATTGTTATTCATGTTCGCTCCTTACAGGTTGATGCTACTGAACAGGCTGTGGGAGCAATGTCCGACATAAAGAAGGGTGAGGAAAATCCAACCGCCCCACATAAGGAGGTAAGCGAGATTTTCCTTGGCAGGCTTGAGCATCACGATCAGCAATGCAGCCAGAGCCAAAAGGATCTGGAGAAATTCCATAGTTGCCTCTTACTTGGTTGTTTAACTTAAAGGTAAAAATCAATCCCGGCAGTGCGAAATATCGCCCTGCCGATAAAAAAAATCTTCTCTGATTACTTCGAAGAGCTTCGGCCGGCGATTCGTCCCATCACAAACACTTCGGTAAGCGAATTGCCTCCCAACATGCTTGCGCCGTGGAATCCTCCGGTGACTTCTCCCGCGGCATAAAGATGAGGAAGCACACGACCTCTTCTGTCTAAAACCTCGGCGTCCTCGGTAATCGAAAGTCCGCCTAAAGACACATTGACCGACGGTGCGATACGTGCGGCATAGAACGGCGCAATTTGAATCGGTGTCTGCAACGTTTCAGGACTGCGCCCGAACTCATCGGAAGTAGCATTTGCCTCGCCCCGCTTTCTCGCAAAAACCGTTCGGTTGTATTTATCGATCGTTCGAATCAGGTTTTCACTCGGAACCTGAATCTTGAGTGCAAGTTCTTTGAGAGACGATGCGCAGAACGTATCACCCGAAGCAAGACCGCGGTCGAACGCTTCCCGCGACGTCGGCTTCATTCCTTCCCGATAGCCCTTGGTATCTCTGATAAGGTAGGAAATATTGCCGGGACTCGCGAGCACAGCGTTGATAAATTCATCGCCTGGCGCATCTTCGGCAATAAATCGTTCGCCGTTTCGATTGACCATGATGACGCTTTCAATCGGAGAAATAGCACCCACAAACTGACCGTTTCTCGCACTGCCCGGCAGCAACTGGAAAAACTCCATATCGATAAGCGCCGCACCGATATCTTCAAGCGCCCCGAACAGATCACCGGTTGCGCCCGAATGGTTGGTACTGTGAAGCGCAGCCAACTTCGGGTTGTACTTAGAGCGCATCGCGGCATTGGCACTGAAGCCGCCTGCGGCAACCACAACGCCTTTGATTGCACGGATCCGACGGATTCCTCCGGCAGTTTTGACTTCTACCCCGACTACCGGCCCGTTCTCTTCTCGGATAAATCGGACAACCCGGTGTTCGCAACGAACAGCAACACCTCTTTTTTCGCAGGCAGTGACTAAAGGAGCGATATAACCTTCGTAAGCCGGACGAACGGTATTGTGGGTTCTCGGCCAGAGACTGCTGTAAACCTGATAGACCTCATCGGCAAACTCCACGCCCTGCTCTTTGAGCCAATTAAGTGTTTCCAAGGCGGATGCAGTCACGCGTTCAACCCGCTTCGGTTCAGCTCGATAAGCGCCGTTGGAGAGCGTCTGGCGGGTATGTTTCTCGATACTGTCTTCGATACCCTGCTTTGCCTGCTGTTCGGGATCTACGGCATTCATTGCGTCGGCGAGCCGAGTGTTACCGCCGATAAGCGCGCATTTTTCGAGTACGACACATGCCGATCCAGCATCCGCAGCCTCGATCGCAGCGGTGAGTCCCGCGCCGCCCGAACCGACCACGACAACATCGAATACCTCATCCCAAGACGCGCGTTCCCCCTTTGCCTCCTTGGCAAAGGACGGGGAAAAAACGGTCGCCGCCCCGCCGGAGATCATGGCGAGAAAGTGTCGTCTTATAAAGGAAATCGGATTATTCATAGTCATCAAAAACGATTTTTCGGCGCAACTATAACGACTTTACAAGCGATCTCCAATTGTCATGATGACCTAGGTAAAAGATGAAATTGACAGATAAAAACTGCAGTCGCACACTCCAAAAATTCGATTGAAACGCACACTTTGACGGCACGTTATGCTTCGCCTATTCATTTGTGCAGCTGTAGTTTTATTGAGCTTTCTGTCTGCACCCGCCGATATGCACGCAGTCCGTGCATCCCTGCCGTCGCCCGTCTACGCAGCATCTCCCGAAAGACTTCCCGCACCTCAGTCTTCTGAAAAGACCAGAACCGTACTCTTGCTCGGCGTACAGCAACCGCTTCTGCCCGGCATGCATACATTGGTTGAGCATACGGTCGAAAACCTGAACCGCTTAAATGAAAACACCTTTGTTCTGGTGAAGTATTTCGACCCGGACCAGATCCGTGATTCCTCTTCGCTCCGGGAACTCGACTTTTTGATCGTCAGTCCCAAAATCTATGCTGTTGCCGAACGCTATTTCGGTTTTTCTGCGGTCTCTACGCTGACCGCTGGAGGCGACAGGCTTCATTCCGCAGCGGTATACGTAAAAGCAGACTCCGACTGCGAACCGGTTACGTTCAATGATCTCAAGGGCAAAACCTTCGGCCTCTTAAGAAAAGACACACCGGAAACCAAATTACTGCTCGACTACGAAGGCTTTGTGCGCACGGGCGACACCAAAGTCTTTTCCGGCCACAAAACTACAGTTGAATCGATCGAAGCATTACGAAGCGGTCTGCTCTCCGAAGGTCTCTTCTCCGCCGTCGTTTTATCGACTGACTTTGCCGAAACGCTTCCAAAATCTCTGATGAACGACCTCACGGTTGTCGAGCCCCGCTCCTTTGACGGAATGGAAGCACTACACTCGCTCAACTTACTCCCCGGATGGGTCTTCGCTTCCGGCTTCAAAACACATCCTGACGACAAGCAAAATCTCGGAG
>CAZNBL010000070.1:750-6059 GCA_964571375.1 uncultured Burkholderiaceae bacterium | reverse complement strand
GGATCGACGGCATTGCGGAAAGCGGTACCCGGAATAAATTTCGGACGGCTGCTTTCGGGTACGACCTGAATCTGCTTGGTGAGCGGATTGCGGGCGTTGCGTGCCTGGCGCTTGTACTGGCAGAAGGTACCGAAGCCGACCATCACGACTTTTTCGTCATTTTTGACTGCTTCGATAACAGTTTCTGTAAAGGAGGCGAGAATTCTGCCTGCCAGAGCTTTGGTGATGTTGTTCTTTTCAGCAACAACTTCGATGAGTTCTTGTTTGTTCATTTTTTATTTTCTCCAACGCATTCTTTATTTTTCTATGCGGTGACGGTATTAACAGCCGTCTCAGTTTGCACCATAACACCAAGCATCAAGGCTTTTAAAGGGGGTATTAGGATAAAACCCTTACGTTATAGCGCATTCATGGGTACATAAGGATGAGCCTTGTTTTTCAGCTAGTTGTAGTTGCTTTTTTCGCAATCGGATTAATAGAAATGCAAGGAACAGTGAGAGCGCTTTCTTTAAACAGTCAGTGAAGAATATGGGGTTTTCGGTTTTATCAATGCTTTAAATAAGCTTTCAAAGTC
Source organism: uncultured Burkholderiaceae bacterium (assembly GCA_964571375.1). GTDB lineage: Bacteria > Pseudomonadota > Gammaproteobacteria > Burkholderiales > Burkholderiaceae_F > JAFTYR01. The sequence continues at coordinate 5,485 of CAZNBL010000070.1, read as the reverse complement.
GCCAAACCGATTCATCTATAAGGCTTTTATCAGGGGGGAAGATAAGAAGAGGTGTATTTTTTTACGTTTGCGGGGTGAATAAAAATAAGACATTTCCGAGATGTCCCTTCCGACTTCAGCAGGGGAACGGAGACGGCTTATTTCGTCTGCAAGCGTTGACAAATACGGTCCGGGACGCAATAGGGTGATAAAAATTCTCATCGTTTTCTTGTTGTAGCAGCGCAACAAAGGGCGCACTAATCGGCGTTATTCAAATGAGAGTGATTCGCAATTACCCTCAAAGTAGAACATCCTCAAAATAAAATGAGATAAAAGCAGGTCTATAGTTGCCGCAAATGATAACGATTCTCGTTATCTGATATTGGATATAAAGCTAAACTTATAAGGGATCTCGAAATGATGCTTAAGAAGACAGTTGTAGCAGCTGCCCTCGCTGCTGCCGGTACCTGCGCATTTGCAGGCGGTGTTCAGCTCTACGGTACCGTTGACGGTGCTGTGGTGATCAACAAGGCGAAGGACACTTCCGCTACCGTTTCCATGGAAGACGGTATCGCCGGAGGTTCTGTCTGGGGTCTGACCGGTGAGGAAGATCTCGGCAACGGTTACAACGTCAACTTCACGCTCGAAAACGGTTTCACCACGGACAACGGTGAAAACGGCGAAGAAGGTTTTCAGTTCGGCAAGCAGGCCACTCTCGGTATCAGCGGCGGTTTCGGTGAACTCGCTTTCGGCCGTATGGGCGGTCTCTCCACATACGAAGGTTCTTACTCTATTTGGGACGCATCCCCTTTCGGTACTGACTACGCTCAGGCCGGTCTCGGCAACTTCGGTGTTCTTTCCGGCACGGTCCTCAACAACGCAGTCGTTTACGTCACTCCCGAATTCTCCGGTTTCACCGGCTATGCTCAGTACGGTAACGGCGACGATGACGGCGACAATAAATGGTCCAAGAACTCTCACTACTACGGCCTCGGTCTGACATACGAAGCCGGTGCTTTCAACGCAGCTGTTATCTATGAGCGTCAGGACAACAGAGCAGATCGTGCCGATAAGATCGAAGCCTCCGACGTGATCAGCGTGAGCGCCGCTTATGACTTCGAAACTGTGAAGCCCTTCGTCGGCTATCAGTACGGTCATCGTATGCATACAATGGGCGAAGACGTCTTTACTGTTGACGGCAACGGTTTCAATCAGCACATGTTCACTGTCGGTACCGAAGTCCCGGTAGCAGGCGGTACAGCTAAGGTTGCCGCTAATTACGCCTTCGGTAAGGTCAAGGGTGAAGTCGGCGACGAACTCGCTCTCAAGGACGATAAGTTCAACAAGCTCTCCTTCGGTGCCGGTTACGAATACCCGCTCTCCAAGCGCACTTTCGTTTACAGCTGGGGCGCATGGCAGAAGGGCGGAAAGGCTCTGAAGACAGAAGAAATCCGCAGCGAATTCGAAAGCTGGAGCGCCGGTTTCGGTCTGCACCACAACTTCTGATCGTCTCTTTGATTAGGACTGCATAAATAAAGCGCCGTACCTCATTTAGGTGAAGGTACGGCGTCTCTGCCTTGTACGGCAGGGTAATCGGGTGAAATAACCTAATAAATTCCGCGTCTTATACGGCGGCTTCCGAGGCCCGATACAAACAGACCGAGAAGGGATTTACATTTCCTTAAATTTCTCAACTTCTGCTAGAATATCCACCTTGTTGCGGGTGTGGCGAAATTGGTAGACGCGCCAGATTTAGGTTCTGGTGTCCGAGACGTAACGGTTCGAGTCCGTTCACCCGCACCAAAAACTCTTCACAGCGAAAGCTCTGAAGATTTTCTTTTTTGTAGGGCAGGCAGGTCTTCAGAATCCTTTTGCGCGATCCGATTCTCTCTCTCAAGTTAACGGAAAACGCAGGAATCCTGCATATTTAGCTTCCCGAACAAAAAAATATTTCAGAATTCCTGAAATGCATTGTAAAAACTGATTACAATTTTCAATGCAGTGATAATTAATTTTAAGAGTCAAGCCTGACCGTTCGGAGTTTATATGGCCCTCTATAACTTTATGCTGGCGTTCACTATCTGCGGTGTCGTCATTATTATCGGTGAAGTCGTCTCCACGCTTACCAAAGCATGGATTCCTTCTGTATTCGTTTCCGCCTGCCTTTTCCTGGTCGGTTATTGGACAGTTCTTCCGAAGAACCTCGTTCCGGATTCCTACCTGATTCCGTTCGGTGCCACTACCGGTATCTTCCTTCTGGTGACTCACCTCGGTACCATCATCAGTCTTCGTCAGCTGGTTGATTCCTGGAAGACCGTGGTTATCTGTCTGACCGGTCTTCTCGGTATGTGCCTTGCCAGCTACTTTATCGCTCCGTTCTTCATGGAACGCGCTCTCGTGATCGCCGGTCTCCCGCCGCTCACAGGCGGTATCGTTGCCGCAACCATGATGCAGGCCGCAGCTACTAAGGCCGGTCTTGCTACCGCCGCCGTGTTCGCTATTACTATGTACTGCGTTCAGGGCTTTGCCGGTTACCCGCTTACTGCTATCTGCCTTATTAAGGAAGGCCGCCGTATTCTCGAAGACTATCGCGCCGGTAAGATCGAACTCACTGCCGCCGACCGCGATGCCATCAGCTCCGTGATGAATACTGCCGCTGAAGAAGGCAACGTTCTCGAAAAGAAGAAGCGCAAGTTCCTGCAGATTCCGGACCGCTTCAACAGCTCCATCGTGATCCTTACCAAGCTCGGTTTCGTTGCCTGGCTCGCTATGCTGCTCGGCCCGATCACTCACATTTCCGCAGCTATCTGGGCTCTGGTTCTCGGTGTTGTCTTCTGCACACTCGGCTTCCTCGACCGCAACTCTCTGCACAAGGCCAACTCCTTCAACATCATTATGTTCGCTCTGATGATGTACATCTTCTCCGGCCTGAGCGACTGTACGCCTGAAATGCTGAGCGGCATCATCGTTCCGATGCTTGTTCTTATCGTTGTCGGTGTGACCGGTATGTTCGTCTTTGCATTCGTTATCGCAAAGCTGCTCCGCGTCAGCATCTACCTCGCATTTGCCAACTGTATGACTGCTCTCTACGGCTTCCCGTTCGACCAGATCATCACTATCGCAACTTGCGACTCCCTTGCTAAGAACAAGGAAGAACACGCTGTTCTGATGGGTAAGATGTTCCCGTCCATGATCATCGGCGGTTTCGTGACTGTGACGATTACTTCCGTGTTCATCGCCGGTATCTTTGCTGAAATGCTCTAATCAGATATTCAGCCTGAAATCCAAATCCTCCGCTCCGGTTATTCCGAGCGGAGGATTTTTTTGCAATATACATAAAAAGAGCCGGTCGCGAGGACCGGCAATTCCGTAAGGTTTTCGAGTTTTTTTAATGGTTATTCTTTCTTACCTTCAGCTTCCTGCTTCAGGAAGTTTTCAAGCCAGAACACACCGATAATGGTCTTGGCATCGACGATCTCGCCGTTAAGAACTTTTTCCTTGAGTTCTGCGAGAGGCATATGAATGATTTCAACCACTTCGCCTGCATCGAGCTGCTGAGTTTCGAGCGTAAGGTCGCGGGCGAGGAAGATTGTCAGTTCTTCGTCAGAATAGGCAATCGCATTATTGAAGCGGCCGAGTCTGTCCCAGCGGGCAGCGGTATAACCGGTTTCTTCCATCAGTTCGCGCTTTGCGCAGGCAAGCGGCGATTCGGCAGGATTCAATTTACCGGCCGGCAGTTCGATGAAAGTACGGCGCAGAGGATGACGCCACTGACGTTCAAGAATCACATCGCCGTTGTCGAGGAGCGGAATCATCACGGCGGCACCGGGATGACGCAGATACTCACGTACGGAAACGACCCCGTCGCTTACCTTTACATCATCCTGAATAAGCCGCAGAAAATGACCGCGAAATGCTTCTTTTGTAGCCAGCACTTCTTCTGCTAAGGGATCTTTGATGTTATTGGGCATGAGGTACTCCTCTATCTATGATGAGTCCATTGTAGCCTGAAGATATTGGCTCGGAAAGACTTTGTAAGCAAAGTTGTCTCAAAAAAGTCTGTTTCTACCCCCTCTATTGGTGATAGAGGCAGAGTTCGGAAGGAATCGGACGCATAAATTCCCCGAAAAGCCGATGCAGCAAGCCTTTCAGAGAAGTAAAAGAAAAGCTCCGTACCGGTTTTTGTACCGGAATACGGAGCTTTCAAAGCTTATCGTCTGAGGATTAAAGCTTGAACTTGATACGGCCGTCGACAGCGATCGGTTCACCGTTCTTTTCAGAGATGATGAGCGGATTGATATCGAGTTCTTCAAGGGCCGGGAAATCTTCGACGAGCTGAGAGAGACGAAGGAGTGTTGCTTCGACATCTTCGATTTTCGCCGGTGTTGTGCCTCGGGCACCTTCGAGCAGCTTATAAGCCTTGACGCCGCGGACCATTTCGCGTGCATCCTGATCGCAGAGCGGAGCAACACGGAACATAACGTCATTGAGGGCTTCGACGAAGATACCGCCGAGACCGAACATGACCATACGGCCGTAGAGCGGGTCGGCTGCAACGCCGCAGACCATTTCACGCTTGCCGATCACCATTTCCTGGATGATGACGCCTTCAAGACCGTCGAGGCAGTTGCGCTCTTCGAGCTTGGAGACGAGATCGCGGTATTCGCTTCTTAACTGTTCGGCGCTTTCGATACCGACGCGGACGCCGCCGACGTCTGTCTTATGAGAGATGGTCTTGGAGCTCATCTTCATGACG
>CAZNBL010000070.1:0-740 GCA_964571375.1 uncultured Burkholderiaceae bacterium | reverse complement strand
GGAGTCGGCAAGAGCGACGGCTTCATCTTCGCCGGTCGCAAAGCCAGAGCGGCAGACGCGAACGCCGTAAGCCGCGAGGACATCCAGGCTTTCGCGGGTGGTGAGTTCGGCTCTGCCCTCGGAAGCGGCAGTCCGAACGATCTTTTCGGCAGCGGCCTTATTGACTTCAAATGCCGGGAACTTGCCTTCGGGGCGTTCCTGCCAGAGTCTCTGGCGGTTTAAGCGGTCAAGAGCTTCGGCAGCACGTTCGGCGTACATGTAGAACGGAACGTTCACATCCATGTCGGAAAGCGTAGTGAAGAATTCGCCGGTAGTCATAAAGACGCCGATGATCGGCTTTTCCGGATTTTCAGCCTTGATACGCATCACTTCCTTGGCAACATCGATGTCCTTTAAGCCGAGGAAGGGGAGGTAAATGACGATCATCATGTCAACGGACGGATCGGCAAGAACCGTTTCCATGGTCTGACGGTAGTGATCGAGCGGCGCGGAAGCGATCATGTCGACCGGGTTTTTCACGGAAGCTGCGGCCGGCAGGAACGAGCGGAGCTTTTCCTTGGTTTCGTCGGAGAGCGCAGCCATCTGCATGCCTGCTTCGCAGATGGCGTCGGTAGCCATAATGCCGGGGCCGCCGGAGTTGGTGACGATCGCCACACGGTTGCCCTTCGGAATCGGGCAGTTGGCAAAAGCCTTGGCGTTGGCAAAGAGGTCTTCGAGCGAGAATTCGCGGATGACGCCGC
>CAZNBL010000069.1:0-6077 GCA_964571375.1 uncultured Burkholderiaceae bacterium | reverse complement strand
AGCTTATTCAAGGCTTCCGTCCATTTCTTTTGATTCGGATATGGTGAAGACAGGGAAAGTTGATGTTACTAACAAGGTTGCATTGAGTCTTATCGGCAAACTCGAAGATACTTATTTGATTGAAAAAGTTGCCGAAGGCCGAGGAAGACGGCCGGCAGTTTATCGATTTACCGAATTATTAAGAATTTTGGAAAACTCTTAGCTATAAAAATGCCTTGCAAAACCTACAAGGCATTGATTTATTTGGTGGACTCGAAGGGGATCGAACCCTCGACCTCAGCATTGCGAACGCTGCGCTCTCCCAACTGAGCTACGAGCCCGTGGAAATTATGATGCGCTTCTTTAACCCCGTTTGCAAATTATTTGACTAGATTTTTTCGATGGTTTCGGGTACGACGAATGCGCCGAAAAGTACACCGACTAAAACGCCTGACCAACCATTCTGTTTCTCCCGATTAAATGAGAACGGTTTCATTAATAAAAATCCATAATCATTTACAGAAGATAATTTATGCGTTTTACGGCTTAAGCAGATGCTTAAAGACCTCATTTGCGGGAAGTGCCTGCGCACGTTTTAACTCTTCGGCAGTTAAGTGAGACTCAAGCTTATTCAAGGCTTCCGTCCATTTCTTTTGATTCGGATGGTCGAGCGAACATTGATCGAGCAAAACGTAGGCAGAAATGAAGTCTCTCTTTTCCCAATTCGGAGTGGCGATCATCAAGGCGTAGGGACAAACCGCTTCTTTGCTTCCGCGTTTTAATGCGGCAAGCATAAAGGCGCCGCCGAGATCGTAGTTGCGGCGGACTTTGTCGCCGCTCCAGAATTTATCGGCGTTTTGAAGCAGTTCTTTTTCAGTTGCAAGATTTGTGTAAATCTCGCTCCAGCGCTCTGCATTTTTGCGGTTTTGTAATTCTGCTGGACCGGTTGCATAGACCGTCAGAACAAAGAGTGCTTCTTCTGCTGTAACGAAGTCCGGAGCTTTTTCGAAGAATTTGAGAGCAACCTTTACGTTAGAAGGGATGTCCTCGATGCCGGTGCGATAAATACGGGCTGCGGCAAGAGCGGCTTCAGGCAGTCCGCCTCTCGCTGCTTTCTTGTAGTAGGAGAGGGATTGGTAGTAGTTCTTGCGCTTCCAATGGTATTCGGCAAGCCAGAAGGCGGCATTGGGTTCGCCCTTGATTTCTGCGACCTTTGCCCACTCGGCGGCCTTTGCTTCATCTGCGGGTAACTGCTGGCCGTTGGCATAGGCGTAACTTACCGTGTAGAGCGCCTGAGCTGAAGATTCTGCCTTCAACTTTTCAACAAGGGATGAGGCTGCCTGTTTTTCTTCTTCCGGAGCACCGGTTTCGATTAAAAACTCGAGTAACTTGACGCTGCCCATGACATGGCCGGATTCGGAAGCTTTTTGAAGCCATTTCTTAGCTTCATCGAGATTTTTCTCGCAGTCAATGCCGTGCATATAAGCATCGGCAAGTATGACTAAGGCCGGGGAATAACCGCCGTCTGCGGCTTCACGCACCAGAGCAAAAGATTTTTCAGGATCTTTTTCAACACCTTCTCCGTGGCGGTAGAGGGTGGCTAAGTAGAACTTAGCTTGAGGACTGCCGAGTTCTGCAGCCTCTTTAAAGCATTCTGCCGCGACTTTAGGATCGGCTTCGACGCCGTCTCCGTCCAAATATTTGAAGCCGGCAACCATCAGTTGTGTAATCTGCCAGTTCACGCCGCTCGGATACTCAGCTTTGTCTTCTGCACCCGAAACGTCTTCGGATGAAGTCTGATGATTATTTTTTTCGGTTTCGGTTGCGGTTGTCGCAACAATCGGTTCCGGTGTTGCTGTCGGAACATTCGAAGCAGAAACAGCCGAGAGAGATAAAGCAGAAATAAGTGCAATCGCTGTTGCACCAAGGGTGAAGCGCATCATTAAAAACCTCCGTATCCCTATTATTCTGGCAAAAGACGCTGCATAACAAGCAATTTCTTTCTCGGAATCCCTCAGGCACAGCGGTTTTTCACCGTTAAAGGCGAAAATCGATATCAAAAAAACTACAATCTGCACCGTAATCCTTAAAGAAAGAATCATGTTTGAATCTATCGGTGTTATCGATGCGCCTACCTTTATCCTCGGTGCATTTTTTGTCATCCTCTGTCCGGGCCCGAACAGTCTCTATGTGCTGAAAACAAGCGTGAGCAACGGAGCGAAGGTCGGTATGTCCGCCGCTTACGGTGTTTACCTCGGCGACAGTATTTTGCTTCTGGCAACTTACCTCGGCGTTGCAGCGATGCTGCAGGCCAATCCTGCGATTTTCAAGGTCGTTAAATGCGGCGGTGCTGCTTATCTTTCCTATCTGGCAGTGATGGTTCTTTGGGGAACCTGGCGTTTTCTGCTGGAGAAAGCCGGAGCACATGAATTAGAGGTAAAAAAAGATGCTTCAAAGAAGAAAACTGCTGAAAAGAACAGGGTTGTGACCAGAATGCAGTCATTCCGTACGGCTCTGACTCTGAGCCTTTCCAACCCGAAAGCTATTCTCTTCATGTTCTCTTTCATGCTGCCCTTTATCGACGCTTCGAAGGGACACCCTGGCTTGGCATTCCTGGTTCTCGCATTGATTCTTCAGTTCTGGAGCGTGTGTTATCTCACACTTCTTACTCGAATCGGCGGTCTTCTGCTGAAATTCTTCGGTCAGAACGCCGTTTGGGGCAGAGTCGGCAATACTTTGGTTGCGTTTATCTTCATTTTCTTTGCCTACAAGCTCTTCTTCGATTGATAAGGCGTATACGGGGCATGGTTCAATGTTGCCCGCACCTATATAATTTTTCGAAGATTCACAAGGAAGGACTGCCGTGTTTAAAGATTATTTCACTCTGCATAAAACCGAAGATGACCTTTGGGTGCTCCGCATCTTAAATAAGGTGGACTTTGCGCTGGAAGTTGTTTGGGCTCACGCCTGGGACCGACCGAGAGCAGAGGATTTTGCCTCGATGGCATCTTTGGCCGAAGCCTTTCTGGAAGAAGGTCCGGACTGTGTCTGCGAATGGAGCGGAAACGAAGAAACCTGGCATAACTCCATTCAGCATCTCGGCATGACCTGCGTGTCCGAGACCAAGTATCTGGTTCCGATGCTGCTTAAGGGGATGCCGGGCGACGGCTTCAACAGCTGTTTCGGTACGCTGATCAACGAGCGTAAAGAATCGCTTCGCGATGTTCTCGTCTACAGCGAGGTCGGCCCGCTTTGGGAAACCGTGACTTCCCTCGGCGTAAAAGTAGAGAAGCCCCGTGTTCCGACGGCTACAGCAGAAATTCCGTTGCGAATGGTATTTGATCGGGATCTTGCCGGTATCGCCGCGATTCTCGAAAGCTATACGCCCGATCTTATTTAATGCGCAAGGCTCCTGCAGGAAAGAATTTTTCGAACCTTGCAGTTGGAGCCGAATTCCTTTTCTTTTTCAAGCGTCAGGATTGTTTTCCGTACCACATCGGTCGGGAACCAGTCCTGTTTTGCTTTTCTGATACCCGCAATACCGAGGTCTTCTTCACGGTTGATGAGCGTGACAGATTCCGGAAGATTGGCGGCAAACTCAACGGCTAGCGCGGGATAGGAACCGGTGACCGCGCGGTCTGCTTTTTCGATATGTACGGCAAACATGTCATCGCGTACTTTTGAGCCGTAAGTAAATCCGAACACCTCTTCTCCTTGAATCAGTATTCCTCCTTCAAGTCCGAAGTCCGACCAATGATCGAAGGCAGTATGAATGGCTTTGGATTCGTGAATCAATCCCAGAGTCATTTCTTCTTGTGCGGCATACCATCGGTCCAGGAATGCGCGGCATTGCGGGATGTTTTCTTCGGTGATCGGAATCATTTCGGCTGTCGGATGAGCTGTCCTGAAGCGTTTGACGAAGTTGCGCTTGCCGTGAAGTTTGCGTCCTTCAAGTTTTACGAAAGCTTCCCGATTGTAGAGGTAATCCCACCAGGCGTTGGATGACGCGGTCATGAAGTTGCGGTAGGGCATCAGGCTTTCGACGTTACGTGTCAGAGCACCGTAAGTGCCGTAAAGCACCAGCGGTTCGCAGTGTTCCATGCAGTCGCTTTCAAGTGTGCGAAGAATATCGACGATTTTCGGACTGCTCCAGGGGACGACCCACGCAAAGGGCGTTTCTGCATACGGTTTCCAGCGAAGAACGAGTTCATCCTCGATCATTGCGTAAGAAATTTGGTATTCGTCTGAGCGGCTGATTAAAGAAGCGACAGAAAGATTGCAGTCGCCGCCTTGTAATTTATATGCATGAACCTGTAATAAGGGCAGGGCTTCTGAGCTAAGGCGGATCAGTTCGACGGACATGGCTATTCGCTTTTATTTTTTACTTAGTAATTCAGCTGGTGATGCGAGCTTACACGCTACGGACGGGCATTTGAAACAATTCGGTTTGTATCGGGCAGGAAATTGAACCGGTCAATCGGATCGATAGCCGACGTAAATTGAACAGGTCTTGGAAGAGGTGTAAACGGCTCTTTTTATTTATCAGAAGGGCGAGTGAGTGTTGTTTTTAAAACTCAGGGCTTTTATCTACTTTGATCGTAATGTGAAAAGATTTGCGGACATTACTCAATGAATTGCGTTACGCGTCTTGAAGTATTTTTGGATTTTGTACGAGAATGTAATTGGCTCAGCGCAATGCTGACTTCCCATCCAAGGAAGAGACATAAGTCTCAATAAAATACATAGGACGTCTAAATGAATAAGAAAACTTTGATTGCCCTCGCCGTAGCCGGCGCAATGGGTACCCTCGTAGCGGGGGGGGGTTAATGCTGGAGTAATTTTAGTTGTAGATAATTCCGGTACTTTTATCGGTGTTTCTGATGTTGATCAGCTGAATAAAACCGACTTGAATGACGATCTCACCATTGAAGAGACAGGTAGCGTGAATGGTGCAGCAATCGGTCGCACGGATGCTGATCTCCACTATAAGAATATTTCTATTAACGCAACCGGTGTAGGTGTATACGCATACGAAAGCTATGCTAACCCTGGACAGCCGTTGAATCATCGTTTGGTTGCGGAAGATACGCTCTCTATCGTCAGTACTGGAGACGATGCCGTTATGTCCGGTAGCGGATTGATTACTCTCCAAGGTAAAACAGTTTCTATCGAAAGTAAGGCTGACGGCAATGCTCTTAAGACCGTGAGTGCAGGTCGTATCAATGTTAAGGGTACTGATGTAACAATCAAATCCGACAAGCGCGGTGCAATTGCCAATGTTATCTCCACAGATGCAGGTGCAGACAACAAGGAAATTGTTATTGAAGCAGCGAATAGTTTGAAGATTGTTTCGACAATTGATAACTCTGGTTCCGGTCTCCGTTATAACAACGCCGTCTCTGTAAATCAGGGTACTGTTACTCTTGATGCACCGAATATTGATATTACTGTAGATAATGTTGCTGGCAAGGCTGGTGTCAATGCCATCGCAATGGATGACGGTAAGTTCAACTTGAAGTCCGGTACTGCTAACGTCAACGGCAATATCAATACAACCGGCGGTATGTTCAATCTTGACGGTACACTGGTATTTAACGGTGATGATGCCACGATTGAAAACTTAGGCGGTAACAACGGTACATTCATGGTGACTAAGGAAGGCCAGACCGTTGCGATTAACCATAATACAAATGCCAATCTTACAGTTGCCGGTTCCGGTGATTTGAACGATAAGTTCGGCGGAGACATTACCAAGCTTGAAGATATGGTTACCGGTGCAGACGGTGCCACATTGACACTTAAGGAAGGTATGTACACCGGCGAAGTTGTCAAGAATGGCAATGATATTTCCAGAGCTGTAAACAGTGTTGTTCGCGATACACTTAAGATGGCTTCTGCTACTACTCTCGCATTTGACCGTCAGCTGATGAATGATGTCCGTAAGCGTCTCGGCGATCTTCGCTATACAGATGCTCAGAACGGTGCATGGGTTCGCTACGATGGCGGTCGTATGTCCGCAACAGGTGTATCTAACAAGTTCAATACTCTGCAGATGGGTTATGACACAGTCGCATTTGCCGATAACGTAAGAGTCGGTG
>CAZNBL010000068.1:0-6487 GCA_964571375.1 uncultured Burkholderiaceae bacterium | reverse complement strand
TCACCATACGGCTTGCAACGTGGTGACCGATTCTGAACGGCAGACCGTGACGGCGCATCAGGCAGTCGGCAACTTCCTGGCTGGCGGTCCAATCGCTGTTGAGTTCTTCAAGAGCGCGTTCCGGATTGATAACCAGGGCCTTCAATACACGGTGGAAGCGTTCGATCATGCTGACGGCGCGTGCAGCCATCGCAGCATTCATGTTCTGCTTCTTGGTGTCGATCATGCCGCTCTGCAGGTTATGAGCGCGGAAAAGCGTGCCCTGCACGTCGCCTAAGAGTGCGCTGGCTTCGGCGCGGCATTCGTTGACGATGCCGGGGTTGCGCTTCTGCGGCATAGCGGACGAAACGTAAGTATTTTCGCCGCCTTCCTGCAGAAGAATCCAGGGACGGGACTGAGCATACTGCTGCATCAGATCCTGCAGGAATGTCGTGATGTGAATGGCGATACCGCCCAACACGTTGGCAAATTCGACCGGAAGATCGAACTGAGCGATCTGAGAAGCGTCGTAGGCGTTGTCTGCCGGAGCATCGAAGCCCAAGTATTCGGCCATACGCTTGCGGTTAAGAGGCCAGCTGGTACCGTTCAGAACCATCGAACCCATCGGGCAGAGGTTTAAACGGGCATAGAACTCACGGAGTCTCTCGGCATCGCGGAAGAAACCTGCGGCAAAAGCGAGCAGATAGTGAGCGTAGGTATTCGGCTGGGCGGCCACACCGTTGGTGTAGCACGGAATCACTGTATCGCGGTTGCGGTCTGCAACGGCAACGAGTTCGCGGATCACGCCGTCAAGAGAAGCGGCAACTTTAAGAGTGTTGTCGCGGATGATGGCAGCACGGAATGTGGCGTGCATATCCTGGCTCGAGCGGCCTGCGTGAACGATCGTGATTTCGGGACCGACCTTTTCGAGAAGCTTCGGTTCGAACTTAATGTAAGAAGACGGACGCTTGTAGTCGGGATCCTCGGCATCGGCAAGCACGGCGCGTGTAGCAGCGGCGGCCTTGGCAGCGATGTCGGAAGAAAGCAGACCTTCGTCCTTGTTGATAACGATACTGGCTTTATTAATCTCAGCAAGCCAGAAAAACTCGTCTCTGAGTTTTGTTGTCATAAGGGATTTACTCCGAGAACGGATTTGTCATTGTGAGCATCATGAGTGCAAAGCCGATTTAGGGCAAAGCAAATCCCGAAAACACATTTTGCGTTTCATGCAAAGAGCTGGCAAAAAATGCGGATACAATAAAATCCATGAGCAAACTCAATGATCTGGGCGCATGGAAGGTATTCCAAAGTCTCGCCCGTAACCGCAGCTTATCTGCCACAGCAGACGAATTCGACCAGGATGTCTCGACCATCTCGCGCGCGATCGTGGGACTTGAAAAGGCACTCGGTCAGGATTTGATCTATCGAAACACCCGTCCGATCCAGTTAACGGAAGTCGGGGTGCGTGCGCTTGAACTGATCGAGCCGCTTCTCGTAATGCATCAGGAAATGCTCTCCGAAATCCGCTCGGGCAGCGCCATGCTTAAAGGTAAAATCCGCCTCTCTCAGGGGCCCGGCTTCGTGGAAAAGTTCATGATCCCGATGCTGATGGAGTTCAACTCCTATTACCCCGATGTTTCTTTTGAAGTGGTGGGCGGCGGCAACATCAACGACATTCTGCAGTTCAAAGCCGATATTGCCGTGGTCAGTTACCGCCCGAAGAACCCGCGCCTGGTATCGCTCTCCCGAGGACGCAACGTCTACGTCCCGGTAGCCTCCCCCGAATACATCCGTGAGCACGGCATGCCGATGACGCCCGAAGACCTCATCAATCACACGCTCCTGATTTATGACGGTCCGGTCCGAGGCGCTACGGAAACGCTCGTCAATGAAGAGGGTGAGGAAGCTCTGATCCGCTGGAACAAGATGCTTCGTATCGGAAACATTCTTGCGATCAAACGATCGGTTCTGGACGGATTCGGAATTTCCGTCGACCTGCCGCTTCTGCACTGCGCCGATGAAATTGCCAGAGGAGAATTGGTTCCGATTCTCCCGGGCTGGATTCATCCGCCCGTGGAATGCTTTGTGATTACCTCTCAGTCGAACTGGAGAATCCGCCGTCACCGTATTTTTGCCGAGTGGTACAGCGGACAGCTAAGAAAATTCTTCCTTGATATGGAAACAAAGGTGGCGCCCTTCTGGAAACTGCCGAAAAATACGCTCTTAGTTGAAAAAGATTAAAGCAGTTTTGCGTATTCGAACATCATCCGACGGTTTCAGCATGACACTGAAGCCGTCGGATATTTTTTGTGCTTTTGAAGTGTCGGAATACAACGTCAGGCCGGATCTGATTTTTAAGAAGTAAGCAAATCCATGCCCCTGCTCAGCTCCCGCGTTAAGAAACTGAGTTTCACTGCGGAAGTCGTTTAAAAAGACAAAAGGCAACTCCCGCTGAGGAGCTGCCTTTTGAAATTGTCTCGGTTGAAAAGTAATTAAGCCTTCTTTTCAGCCTTCGGCACGGTCATTTCACCGTAGAGGTTGAGATCGAGCTGATCCTGACCCTGCGGAGCAAACTTCTGGAATCCGAGCATAAACAATGCACGGCGGCGGTGAGCCGTATGAGCAATAACGTGCGAAATAGCGTTGTAACGAATTGTGCGGTGACTGTATAAGCGCTTCATATCGTTTGATTCCTGCCTGTCTGCAGAAAGCCTCTTTTCAAAAAAAATCGCTGCTTTCGAATGACTTCTCAGCAGCACTTCCTCGTTTTACACACAACGAAAACGTGTGCCCTACGAATGCCCGTAATGATAAACAATTTAGACAAATAATGTTGCGTCACAAATACAACGTATCCACGGGGTTAATACTGACATTTTTTAGCAATTATCTGACAAAGTTTGGAATGAGAATCTATTCTCTTTAAAATGTAACGGTGTTCTCCCCCTTATCTATCTGACTTTAACCATGCAGCTTCAGGCACTAAGACAGGCAGCCAATCAGGGTACTATTTCCCTGCCGCCGCCGTGTGACTCCGAAGGATTGGAAGATATCCCGACGCTGAAGCTGTGCCTGAAAGTTACCCGTCAGCTCTCGGATTTCCGCGAGGCTTTTGTCCGTTGCCGCAATTCCGACATGGTCGGACGCCTTATGCTGACTATGGAAGCGCGCTATCAGGTATTGGGAAACTCCAAGAGCGCTTCTTTAAGAGACTACTTCTTATCCAGGATTATTCCGAACCCTTCGAATGAAGATTTAGTCCGTATGGAGAACTACGTCAATGCTTCGCTCGATCTCGCGAAAAACGCCCAGGTCGAGCCGATCAGCGTGACGACTATCGTACGTATTGCCAACCACTTTCTGCAGGACGATCTGGCCTGGAGAAGAAGCGACGAAGTACCGAAAGAGATTCCTCTGCCGGAATCGGACCTTATTTTTGTATCCGATCAGCTTCCGACCCAGCTTGAAAAGTGGGAACATTTCTCGCGTCATCAGCGGGATATGGAACCGCTCGTGCATCTGCTTCTGACGAGTCTTTATTTTGTGGCTCTCTCGCCGCTTAATAAATACAACGAAAAGATCGGGCAGATTCTGATGCAGCTCGCGTTCATGCAGCCTTCGCTCGCATCACCCTTCCCCTGTCTGCAGTTCGGCCATGCGTTGAGAACCAATCCGCATCTCGGGGTGGAAGAACGCCGTTACGGCTGGAGAACTCAGAAGTGGACGCCGTACCTGGTTTACGCACTGACCACAATTTCCAAGTCGCTCACCTACTCGATGGATCTTCTGCAGGCAATCGAGAGACTGCATTCGCAGACCGAGGATTACCTCGAAAGACTCGGTATGAGCGGCCATCACGCCTTCCTTGAAGCCGTGTTTACGTATCCCGCATGCCGAACAGGAGAATTTTCTTCCTTTACCGGTACGAGACGTCAGGTTGCCAGCCATATTCTCAACGACCTGGCCCGGGCAGGTATCTTGGAGAGGGTCGAAGACGGCCGCGACCGCATCTTCTATCACAGCCGCCTGATCGAACTTCTGGGCAGCGACAGCTATGCCTTTACGCCGCTTCCCTGCGACGTCGAACCCTTTGAACTGCTGTATCAGAAGGGAGCTTCGGCAAAAGCTAAGGCCGCAGGTTAAAAATACAGGCTCCGAATACGACAAAAGCCGTTCATCCTGAATGGAATTGAACGGCTTTTTTATAAGACACGGCATTTTTACTCACCGAGTCTTATTTTATTTCAAACACTTATGCTTATCGGATCTCGCCGTGGCGTTCCTGATGCTCGACAGATTCGATCGCATTATCTTTACCGACAAAGACAACAGAAGGTTTGAGATCACGGGCTTCTTCCGGCGTTACCAGTGCGTAGCACATGATGATGATCTTATCGCCCACGCAGACGGAACGCGCAGCGGCACCGTTAAGACAGATCATGCCGCTTCCTCTTTCGCCGCGAAGAGCGTAAGTCGTCACACGGTTGCCGTTGTCGATATCGACAATATCAACCTGTTCGTACTCATTGATACCGGAAGCTTCGAGAAGCGCTTCGTCGATAGTGATGGATCCGACATAATTCAGATCGGCCTGAGTCACCGTTGCTCGGTGAATCTTTCCTTTCAGCATAGTCAACAACATAACGATCCGTCCGATTAAATGAATGTAATTTTCTTCTGAGCAATACGTGCCAATAGTGTAACGACTTTGCCGCTGTCAAAACGGACGGTGATTTCAAGATCATCGCCGCCGTTCTTCGTATCGGCAATCACACCGGGACCGAATTTTTCGTGCTGAATCTTCACGCCTTTGCGGAAGGGGCTTCCGGACTGTGCTTTTTCACGGAGTCTCTCGGTCTGACGTCGCTCGGCCTTGCCGCCCAGAATGTCCTTGGCCCAATCGGGTGTATTGGTATCGTAGCGGCGCGGCTTGTCGCTGTGATAACCCGAGCGGGAATAACCGCCGCCGAAATCACTGCCGTAGCCCTCGGATCTGCGGCCGAAACGGATGGTATCGTCATCGCCGAAACCGTCCCTCGAGCCGAAACTTCTGCCTTCGTCCTTAGGAGAGAGCCACTTTAAGGTTTCTTCCGGAATTTCATCGAAGAACGTGCTTCGGATGTTGTAGCGGGTCATGCCGTGCAGCATGCGCTGCTTGGCGTATGTGAGATAAAGAATCTTGCGGGCTCGGGTAATCGCCACATACATAAGACGGCGTTCTTCTTCGAGACCCTTCGGATCCTTCATGGCGGAGTCATGCGGGAAGAGACCGGATTCGAGGCCTGTAATAAAGACCACATTGAATTCCAAGCCCTTGGAAGCATGAATCGTCATGAGCTGAACGGCGGCTTCGTCGTTTCTTGCCTGATTGTCGCCGCTCTCAAGGGTGGCGGCAGAAAGGAAGCCGGCGAGCGGAGAAAGATTGTCGTCACCGAACTCGGCGTTCGCGGCGGTCGGATCGATTCTCTCTTCCGAAAGATACCCTTGAGCCGCACTTCTTAATTCCTTCAAGTTTTCAAGGCGCTCTTCGCCGTTACGCTCGGTTTCATAGAACTGCTGAAGCGTACTGCGCTCGATCGCATAGTCGACGAACGAGGGAAGATCCATGAGGGTCTTCTGTTCTGCCAGGTCTTCGATAATCGATGTGAAAACGGCAAGCTTGTTGCCGGCGGCACCCGTAATCGTGCGGCAGGCGTCAAAGAGCGACATACCGGTCTGCTTGGCGGTTTCCACCAAAGTATCGACGGTCTTTGCACCGATGCCTCGGGCCGGGAAATTCACGACGCGAAGGAATGCGGAGTCGTCTGCGGTGTTTTCAGCAAGTCGCATGTAGGCGATAGCGTGCTTAATTTCAGCTCGGTCATAGAAGCGCTGACCGCCGTAAACCTTGTAAGGCACGCCGCGGCGGGTGAGTTCCGCTTCGATGATTCGGGACTGAGCGTTGGAGCGGTAAAGCACGGCGATTTCACGGCGGTCGATACCGTCGTTGATATAACCCTTGATCGCATCGACCAAGAATTCAGCCTCTTCCACGTCGGTCTGAGCACCGAACACACGGATCTTTTCACCCTTGCCTGCATCGGTCCAAAGGTTCTTGCCGAGACGCTCGCTGTTGTTGGAAATCAGCTGGTTGGCGGCTTCGAGAATATAACCGTGCGAGCGGTAGTTCTGCTCGAGACGGATGGTGTTTTCAATATGGAAATCGCGGACAAAGTCCTGCATGTTTCCGACGTTTGCACCTCGGAAAGCGTAAATCGACTGGTCGTCGTCGCCCACGGCGAACACGGCATTCGGCACTCTGCCCGGTTCTTCGACACCGGAGAGGAGCTTTAACCAGCGGTACTGCAGAACGTTAGTATCCTGGAACTCGTCGACGAGAATGAAACGGAAACGATCCTGATAGTGACGGCGGATCATTTCGTTGCGGCTCAAAAGCTCATAGGAGCGAAGCAGAAGTTCGGCGAAGTCGCAGGAACCTTCGCGGTTCATGAGATCTTCGTACCACTGA
>CAZNBL010000067.1:0-6563 GCA_964571375.1 uncultured Burkholderiaceae bacterium | reverse complement strand
GTCGTCTTCTGTGCGACTGTCTCGGACTTGCCGCATAGAGTTCTGCTTCCGTGATGACTGCAATCGCCGGAGATTTCAGCAACATGCCGGAGTAGAGAGGACCCACAGTGATCGCGCAAGGCTCGTCCGAATTCAAAAAGGCATCGAAGTCGGCGCTCTGAGCGCAGTCAAAAGCGTTGTCCTTGAAGAGTTCGCCGATAGTGTCGGCTCTGCCGCGGCTCGGAGCCACAATGAGCATACGGCGCTTTTCCGCGCCGCACACGATGCGGTAATCCTTAAGAGCGGTGAGCGGATCGGTCTTCGAGCGGTCGATCGCAAGCGGCGGCAGTTCGCACTGCTGTCCGTCAGGAGCATTCAAAAACTGAATGCGGGCAAAAGCGGAAAGGTTCGTAAAGAATTCCGGGCCCGGCTGAAAGAGGTCCTTTAAGGGCAGAAGCGGACGCTCGTTGTCGGCTTCGAGGAACTTGGCTCTTTCCTTGGTTTCTTTTTCGAAGTGCTGCAGCGATTCTTCAACGGGCCCCGAAAGGATCACCGAGGTACGCTTGCCCGTATAGTCGAAGAGCGTTTCGGTCGCTTCGAAAAAGAGCGGCAGATAATTTTCGATACCGGCCGCGGCAATGCCGCTCTGCAGGTTCTTGTAGAGCGGTACTTTGGACGGATCGCCCGGGAATATTTCTCTCCAGCGGGATAAAAACGCGGCTCTCGAAGCCTTGTCCATCGGGAATTCATGGCCCGGCAGAACGCGTACTTCCTTGACCCTTTCTTCGGATCTCTGAGTGTCGGGGTCGAATACCCGGATCTGTTCGATTTCATCATCGAAGAAATCCAGACGGAAGGGCTTTTGTGCGCCCATCGGGAATAGATCGATCAAACCGCCTCTGCAGGAGTATTCGCCGGGAGCAACGACTTGAGAAACGTGCTCGTAGCCTGCGGCAGTCAGAGACGATCTTAAATTTTCAATATCGATTTCTTCGCCTTCTTTAAAGAAGAAGGTGGTCGACGAAATAAAGGAGCGCGGAGCAAGTTTCTGAGCGGCGGTTGTTGCCGAAACCAGCAATACATCGATCGGCTTTTTAAGCTGATCGCGGTTTAAGAGTGCATAGAGCGTTTCGAGACGCTCGCCTACGAGGTCGGCATGCGGGCTTAACTGATCGTAGGGCAGTGTTTCCCAGTCGGGGAGCACCGCACAGCGAAGCGTGCTGTCAAACCAGGGAATTTCATCGCTTAAACGCAGTACGTCCGTCGGATCCGCACAGATCACCATGAGGAGGCGGCCCGCTGCTTTTGCGCTTACCGCTTCCTGGGCTACCGAGAGGGCCTCGGCGCTGCCCTTGGGGCGGGCGCAACGCAGTTTTTTGCCGTCGGCAATTCCGCTGATCGCCTCTGAAATCCGGGAAATAGTAGAAAAATCAACGTTCTGCATAATCAAACGGACAGTACGGGAATTATTTGAAACTTATGCTTTTTTACCGTCGATGGCATCGATCGTATCGGCGATGAAGCACCAGTCGGTCCAGGCCTTGCGCTTTTCAAGACGGCTTCTGAGGTAATAGGCCGGGTGATAGGTCACGATAATGCGACGCTTCTTGCCGGCGATTTCCTGCTCGAAAACCTTGCCGCGCAGACTGCCGATTCTCTCTTCGAGCTTGAGTACGGTTTTAACGGCAGGAAGCCCGAGCAGTACGATGAGTTCGGGGTCGAGCAGTTCGATCTGACGCTCAAGGAACGGGCGGCAGGTTTCCATCTCTTCGGGGAGCGGGTCGCGGTTGTAGGGCGGACGGCACTTTACGGAATTGATGATGGCCACACCTTCGCCTCTCTTAAGACCGATGCTGTACATGATCTTGTCGAGAAGTTTGCCAGCGGCGCCGACAAAAGGAATGCCCTGGATATCTTCGTCGCGGCCCGGACCTTCGCCGATAAGAACGACCTTGGCGGGCGGTTCTCCGGCGGCAAAAACGGTTTTCATACGGCCCTTGCAGAGTTCGCATCCCTGACAGCCTTCGACGAGTTTTGCAAGAGCGGCCCAATCCGCAGCCTTGATGATTTCAGGGCTCGGAGCGGCGGCAGGACGTACGAAAGTCGTATTTTCTTTGCGCGGTACGGCAACCGGAGCGGAAACCGGTGTGCGTACCGGGGTTCTCGGCTGAGCGGGACGGGATTCGAAGGCTCGCTGCGGCGTCGCGGCCGGTTTCGGCTGAGATACAGGGGCTTTCGCAACCGGTGCTGCCGGAGCGGGATTGGCGGCTGCTGCAGGTGCCTCGGGTTGCGGCAGATGTTTTTTCGCTTCGATCAGGGTTTCACGACGGACCCACTGCGGACCGAGTCCGAGGGCGTTCCAAAGGGCGGTACGGCGGTCATCTAACACAGCTGCGCTCCCATAACCACGGCATTTTCTCTGCCGTTTTCTGCCGGATAGTAATTCTTACGGATGCCTGCGGCGGTAAAGCCGAAGGACTTGTAAAGCGCAATCGCTGCCGCATTGCTCTCTCTGACTTCGAGGAAGGAGGTGACGATGCCGTCTTTTCTCAGTTCCGAGAAGAAGTCTTCCATGAGCATTCTGCCGAAGCCTCTTTTGCGGCATTCGGGAGAAACGACGATCTGCAGGAGTTCGGACTCATCAAGTACGGTCGAATAGATGAGGAAGCCGACGATACGGTCCTCATCGAGGAGAACGCGTACACGGTGATCTCTTAAGCTTTCGGCGATCTGATTGGTATTCCACGGATCCTGCATGCCTGCCGCTTCAATGGCGGCAATGGCTTCGAGATCGTCGCATCTGGCGCAGCGGATTTCGGTCATGCTCTTATGCCTTAAAGCCCTTGAGCTTTCTTTCTTCAATCGTCATGGCAACGTTGTTGCGCACGTAAAGCGGAGCAGCGGTTTCAGCCGAGACCGTACGGTTTTCGGTAAAAGCCTTGGAGGCAAGCGGCAGAAGCATTTCTGCGTCGGCGACTTCGATGCCTTCAATAATGCAGAGGTCTTCGGAGCGGGCTTCCGGATAAACCGTAAAGGCGTTGCCGCAGCAGAGGCCGGATGCGTGTTCTTTAACCGCAGCGGCAATGGATTCGGGCTTAAGCAGATGCTCTTCGAGGGTGCAGACAACACCGTCGGCTGTCTTTTCGAAGGCGGCGCAGTAGCACTCGTTCATACGGGCGTCGACTGCGACAAATACTTTGGTTCCGGTTTCGCGATCGGCGAGCGCGCAGGAAGCCATCGCTTCGAGGTTGCGTACGGCAACCAGGGGCTTTTCAAGTGCCCAGCCGAGACCCTGAGCGGTACCGCAGGCAACTCTGAGGCCGGTGAAGGCACCGGGACCTGCGCCGAAAGCGACTGCGTCGAGATTTGAAAATTCAGCACCCGCCTGACGCATGAGTTCGGAGATCATGCCGAGGATCACTTCGGTATGCTTTTCCTCAGGGTGGGATACGAGCTGAATGTCTTTCTGAAAACCGCAGACAGCGACAGAGCAAAGAGTGCTTGCTGAATCAATACAAAGAATACGAGGTTGCATAAAATCTCCGAGTCAACGGAGTGATTTTAGCAACTTGAGGGCTCGGTGGGCTCACCGGGTATACAGAAGTGCATAAATACAACCGACAGAGTGCACTTCGGAGCGGGGAAAATCGATTTAATGGCGTGCGGCGGATTCTGCCATCGGGCGGCAGAGCGTAAATCGGCGCTGGTGCGATCCGTTGGCAATACCCATGGCGGTGTCGAGATCGGCGGCAGACGGAACTCCTTCCGTGCAGTCCATCGATTCTCTGGCGCGGCGGATCTGCTGTCGCAGAACGACGAGCTCGTCCTTGGTAAGGCGCTTATAAAGAATATAGGGGCGGTCCATTTGCTGAACAGCCATGCGGGAGATAAAGCGTTCGCGGATCTTGCGCTGCTCGGCAGGAGGCAGAAGGCTCTTGAGGTCGATCTTTTCCTGCTCGGTCATGAGGCGCCAGTGATAGTCGCGGTGCTTCGGAGACATATCGGTCCAGATTTTGACGCGCTCGATCGAAGTCATGGCGTCCCAGCGGCAAAGTTCATCTGCAGGTGCAGGCACAAAGGCAGTCATTTCGACTTCCACAATGCGCTGCACTCCGTGCGTCCAACCCGACTGGGCGGCAAGGCACAGAATCAATGTTAATGACAATGCAGTTAATCTTTTTGGCATCAAATCACACTTTTTGTTCAGGAATGAGTGCGGAAATCCGCTTTTAACCTATCTCTTTGAGTGTCCGTAATGTCGTACGCGGCTAATTTAGCACGGGCAAACACGCCGAAAGTGCTTCCCAAGTTGAGTATTAACGGTTTGAAACTTATTCGTGGAAAGCTATAGTCGGGGTAAAAGCGGCCGGCAACCGTTGATTTAGGTGTGCCGTGCATTGGAAAATCTTTATAAAACAATGTATTGCTAAAAATGCAACAAAGTTGTTACATTTTTCGGCGACTTAATTACAATACAGGGTAGAGATAAAACTTTGAAACACATCGGTTTGCCTGTTTCTGTTGTGCTGATGCATCACGGAAAAAGACGCTGAAAACAGTTCAGAGCCCGTCCTGGTGCGCCGAGACGGCTGAATTGGTATCTGTTTGTATATATAGATTGCATGTGTTTTCGAAGAGTGCAAAATAGTCCTTGTTACAAATAGGGAATTAGACATGGATAAAACACCTAAGATTTTGGTAGTGGACGACGACCAGAGACTTCGCGACCTGCTCCGTCGTTTCTTAACTGAACACGGCTTCAGCGTAACAGTGGCAGACGGTGCTGAATCGATGTCCCGTTACTGGCTCAGAGAAAATTTCGATGCTCTGATTCTCGACGTCATGATGCCCGGCGAAGACGGTCTTTCCATTCTGAGACGTCTGCGCGCAGTTAAGGACACTACTCCTGTCATCATGCTTACCGCCAAGGGCGAAGATGTCGACCGTATTCTCGGTCTTGAAATCGGTGCTGACGACTATCTGCCGAAGCCCTTCAACCCGAGAGAACTTCTTGCCCGCCTGCACGCCGTTCTGCGCCGCAGCCCGGCTAAGGAAACTCCGGGAGCTCCTTCCAAGGACGACGAAATCGTCAAGTTCGGCGAATTCACTCTTGACCTCGGTACCCGTACTCTGAAGAAGGGCGAAGAAGAAATTTCTCTGACTACAGGCGAATTTGCCGTTCTTAAGACATTCGCACGTCATCCGAGAATTCCGCTTTCCCGCGACAAGCTCATGGAAATGGCCCGCGGCCGCGAATACGAAGCTTTCGACCGTTCTCTGGACGTTCAGGTTTCCCGTCTTCGCAAGATGATCGAAGCCGATCCGGCCAAGCCCCGCTATCTGCAGACTGTCTGGGGTCTCGGTTATGTATTTATTCCCGACGGCAAGGACGCCAAGCAGAAATAAGGCAGGGATGCTGTGGTTCCACAAGGATTAAATGATACGGGACTGCCCGCACGTACGACCGGCTTGTTCTGGAAGACGTTCGGCATGTTGCTGATCCTGATTATTACCAGCTTGGGTGCCTGGTTCTACTGTCTGACTATGCTCGACGAAGAACCGCGTGCCCAGAGTGTTGCTCAGCGCATCACTTCGGTATCGTCGCTTACACGCTATGCGCTCGTGAGCGCCGATACCAGCTACCGCTATGACCTCATCATGGCGCTTGCCCAAAGAGAAGGTCTTGTCATTCTTCCGAAGGAAGCCGGTGACAAGATCAAGCCGCTGCCCGACGATCAGTTCGACCAGCTCGTACTCTCTTTTGTCCGTAATTCCATGGGCGGAAAGACCGAGCTTGCCAACCGCGTCAACGGGCTCGACGGTCTTTGGGTCAGCTTCTCGATCGAGGGTGACGAATACTGGCTCAGAGTAGAGAACAGTCTGCAGGGTTACAGGCTCGGTACGAACTGGATTTACTGGTTCATCGGCATGCTCTTCCTCTGCATGATCTTTACGATGCTGCTTACGGGCCGCATCATCGAGCCGCTTACCCGACTGACTGCCGCAGCCCGAACACTCGGCCGCGGTGAATTCCCGAAGCCGCTTCCCGTGGAAGGTCCGAAGGAAATTCAGGAGGTAAACGAATCCTTCAACGTCATGGTGGCCGGCATGAAGCGTCTGCAGAGCGACCGCGAGCTTTTGCTTGCCGGTGTGAGCCACGACCTTCGTACTCCGATCACGCGTCTGCGTCTCGAAGTGGAAATGGCCGATTTGTCCGAGGATACACGCGAAGCAATGGCCGGCGACCTCGATCAGATGGAAAGTATCGTCAAGCAGTTTATGGCCTACATCCGTCAGGGTGAAATGCCGCTTGAGATCGTCAATCTTTCCGAAGCCGTTCATCGTGTGATTGCACGCACCCGTATCGAAACCGATCCGAGCGTTGTGGTCGAAGACGTTTCTATTGATGAAAATGTCGAAATCCGCGCCCATCCGACCGATCTCGACCGTGCTATTCAGAATGTCATCGTCAATGCCGGTAAATACGGCAGAAGCGAAGACGGCAAGCTCCATATCAGTATTCGTCTGAGAGCAATCAAGCGTAAGACACTTTGCGAACTTACGATTTCCGACGAGGGCAGAGG
>CAZNBL010000066.1:0-6651 GCA_964571375.1 uncultured Burkholderiaceae bacterium | reverse complement strand
CTTCCGCCTTTATGGTTTACAGCGTGAGCCGCGTCCGAGGCCGCGTCACCACACTCATGCTGATTCTCTCGGGGCTTGTTATTGCCGCGCTCTTTAATTCGCTTATCAGTCTTGTGAAATATGCGGCCGACCCCCAGGATGTACTCCCCTCGATTACCTATTGGATGATGGGATCTTTTACCGGAGCGTCTTTTGAGACACTCATGCTCGGCCTCCCCTTCATCGCGATCGGTTCCGCCGTTCTTTTTGCGCTCCGCTGGAAACTGAACGCACTGTCGCTCCCCGAAGACGAAGCCCGCTCGCTCGGCGTACCGGTAGCAAAACTGCGCTTTATTGCTGTCCTCTGCGGCACGATGATTACCGCTTCTGTCGTCAGTATGTGCGGACTTATCGGTTGGGTGGGCCTTCTGATCCCGCACTTTGCACGCATGCTCTTCGGTAACAACAACGTACGCGTCCTTCCGGCCTCTCTTGTGCTCGGCGCTGTTTTTGTACTTGCGGCCGACACCGTTGCGCGATGCGCCACCCAGATGGAAATTCCGGTATCGATTCTGACCGCGCTGATCGGCGCACCGGTCTTTATCCTGCTGCTTCGCCGCAGCGGCGGACTGCAAAACTAGGAGAAGCCGATGCAATTCGAAGTCAAAAACGGTTGTTTTGCCTATCCTGGCGGCAAAGAAGTCTTAAAAAACATCAACTTCCGCTTTGATTGCCGCGGCATTATGAGCGTATTGGGACGCAACGGTGCCGGTAAAACCACGCTTTTAAGATGCATGCTCGGACTGCAGAAGTGGACGTCGGGCGCCACACTGATCGACGGCGTCGATTCAGTGCGCATGAAGCAAAGCGGGTTCTGGTCCCGTATCGGCTACGTTCCTCAGGCCAAAGCGCCTTCTTTTGCGTACACCGTTGAAGAAAATGTCGTACTCGGCAGAAGCGCCCGTCTCGGTATGTTTGCGCAGCCCCGCCCCAAGGATCTGAGGATTGCCGCAGAAGCTATGGAGCGCGTCGGTATCGCGCACTTGGCCGGTAAGCTCTGCAGTCAGATTTCGGGCGGCGAGTATCAGCTCTCTTTAGTTGCCAGAGCCCTGGCAGGCGAACCCGAACTTCTGATTCTCGACGAACCCGAAAGCAATCTCGACTACAAGAATCAGCTGAGGGTTCTGCGGGTACTGCAGGATCTCTCGGAAAAAGAAGGTATCGGCTCCATTATCAATACGCACTATCCGGCGCATGCGCTGGAAATCAGTACCGAATCCCTGGTGATGTTCCCGGACGGCACGCATCTTTTCGGCGCCACGGGCGACGTATTGACTGACGAAAACCTTTCGAAGAGCTTCGGTGTCGATGTTCGCATCGTCGGCATTAATTTGCCGGAGCGACCGAATTATCAGTGCGTTATTGCAGTGGACGAATAACTGCCCGGTGACAGCACAAAGAAGTTTTCAAGCCTTAAAAAGCACTTGAAAATCATCCGAACATGGCTGCATCTTTCCGCTTTTGCCTAAAATCTTCGCCCATCTCCTCTCAAAAACGCATTTGAACGTATCTTTGAGAAAATATTAATAAACCCGACGATTAATATTATTTATTTTCACGCTCTGCAATATAGAAAGACATTTTCCGATTATCTCTATCTTTATATTGAATAATGCAGAGATTTTCGAAACTCCCGCAACCGCTCCTCGGAGAATATAGAATTTCCTCATGAATTCAATGAGATCCGCTTAGTGAAGCCTTATATTCGATTGAATTCCGTTCAGTCGGTAAATCGAGGATTCGGGATATTTTGTTACATATTTAATTACAAACCCGGGACGCAGAAGCGATTATTTTTTCTATAAAATTGCCGGGAAATCAAGCTTATGTAAATCGGATAGTTTCGGTATTTCGTGCCGCATGTTCGGCTGCGCCGAATGTTTATATCCGAAGCTAATGAATAAACCGAACGGTATGCATCTGATGCATATCAGGCAGAAAAGGAAAGATTCATCGTGTCCTTACTGGAAAACAAAAGATTAGTGATCACCGGTATCAACTCTGCTCGCTCCATCGCTTACGGCATCGCCGAAGCATGTGCCAGAGAAGGTGCCGAACTTATCCTCACCTACAATAACGACCGATTCAAGGAAAGAGTCGAAGGCTACGCCGCAGCGCTCAACGCCCGCGCCGTCATTCAGCTCGACGCCACTTCCGAAGAATCTCTTGCTGCGCTTGCCGAGTCTGTAAAGACTGTCTGGCCCGAAGGTTTCGACGGCTTCCTGCACTCTATTGCCTGGGCTCCGCGCGAATCTATCGAAGGCCGCTTCTTAGACGGCTTCTCCAAGGAAAACTTCCTGCAGGCGATGACGGTTTCCGCCTACTCTTTCCCGGCAATGGCCAAGGCACTTGAAGATCAGCTGCGCCCGGGTTCCGCTCTGGTTTGCCTTTCTTACCTCGGCAGCGAATGGGCTGTTCCGAACTACAACACTATGGGTGTCTGTAAGGCCGCGCTCGAAGCTGCCGCCCGCTACCTTGCCGCCGACCTCGGCCCCAAGGGCGTTCGCGTCAACTCTCTGTCTCCGGGCCCGATCAAGACCCTTGCTGCAAGCGGCATCAAGGACTTCGGCAAGATGATGAGAACCGCTCAGGCAATGAGCATGACGCGCGATCTGATCGGCATCAAGGAAGTCGGCAACACCGCTGCATTCCTGCTTTCGAACTACTCCGCAGGTATCACGGGCGAAAATATTTATATCGACAACGGCATCCGTTTCCATCCGTTCCCTGTCGAAGAACAGGCTTAAGTCTGTCGCAAAAGGCCGAAGCACATCGCTTCGGCTCAAAAAAATCGGCCGCAAGCAGCAAGCTCCGGCCGATTTTCTTATTTAAGTCTTTTTATTGCTGTCCGACTGTCATTGCCAAAACCATCAGAACCACGGCTGCGGCAGCCAGCACAATCAGCGCCCAGGGCGTCGACTTCTTGGGTTTTGCAGCCTCCTCATGAATTTCTTCAAGCGTAGCCATGCAGTGCGGGCAGACGGTAGCCACAAATTTACCGTTGACGATCTTGGCCTTGGGCATCATCGGTTTTCCGCAATGCGGGCATTTCACCTTGAGATCCACGCTGGCCGTGGTATCGGACTGAGCCGAAGGAGCCGTACGGCTTAAAAAGGAGATTTTCTCGATATTGTCGTCGGCAATCTCAGCCTCGACGGCATCCTTTAACTGCGGAACGTAATCCGCGGAAAGAGCCGTTGCGTCAAACGTAAAGACGCGGCCCATCCCGCAATTTACGACTCCCTTCTTGGTATCCGAAGGGAGTCTTGCAATCACACCGTTTAACTTTTCAGCCATAAATTACCAAGTAGCAAACCATGTGATGAGCAGAGCGTTGATAAGGTCGATCAGGAATGCACCGACCAAGCTCACGATCAGCCAGGCGTTCGGGCTCGAACCGTACTTCTCGGCAAGGGCCTGCATATTGGCAAGACCGTTCGCAGTCGCACCCATCGAGAAACCGATACCGCCCACGCAGAGCATGACGGAGTCGTAGTCTCTGCCGAAGAGCGTAAAGAGAATGAACCAGGCGAAAATAAGCATCAGCACGAGCTGAGCAAAGAGAATGACGCAAAGCGGCAGAGCAAGGTGAACGAGCTCATGGAGCTTCAAGCTGTTGATCGCCATCGTCACGAAGAGCACCAGCGCAATGTCGGCTACGGCATTTAAGCCCGGACCCTCGACCTTGAACTTACCGCTGTAGTCGCCGATGTTACGGACAACTGCGGCAACAAGCATCGAGCCGATGTAAGCCGGCAGCGTGATGTAGTGACCGAGGTATTCGGAAACGACGGTACCGAGCGCCATACAGATAACGACCAGAGTCGTAGCCTTCATCAATTCGGCTGTCATTGCCGGCTGATGATGGGTGCTCACGATATCGGCTTCCATATCGGTCGGAATATGCAGTTCCGGTTCGGGTTCCGGCACCTGCTGCGGAGTCAGCACACGATAGCGCTTGATGAGCCATTCGCCGAACGGAGCACCGACCAAAAGGGCGGCAACCATACCGAAGGTGGCGGCGGTAATCGCAACGGCAGTACCGCCCTCGATGCCGTAGGTCTGCTCGAAATACGGACCGAATGCGGCGGAAGTACCGAGACCGCCCATCATGGAGACGGAGCCCGCCAGAATACCGTAGTGCATATCAAGGCCCATCATTTCGGCAAGACCCATACCGAGAAGGTTCTGCAGTACGGTGAGCACTGTGACGGCAAGCAGGAAACCGACAAGCAGCAGGCCGCCCTGTCGGACGACTTTAAGGCTGGCAACGAGGCCGATGGTTGTAAAGAATGCAAGCATCAGAAGGGTCTGCAGACTCGAGTCGAAGTTGACCTTCATGATGTTGAAATACTGCAGTGTCGAAAGGACAGTTGCAAAGAGCATACCGCCGATCACCGGACTCGGTACTGCGTACTTTTCAAAGAACGGTACGACCTTTTTAAGCCAGGTACCGAAGCCGTAAGTAATAATGGCCAGAGCCACAGCCTGAATAGCCGAAACATTTACGACGAGCATGCCGTCCACAATTTCGTATTGCATGGCTATCTATTTCCTTTCCTGTTGCGGCGACGGCGAAGAAACCGCCGCGACCGATTGTAGCCCGCAAAGTTCGCTGTACTTCTTAAAGCACACCCGAAACAGTCGAACAAAATTCTATAAAGTCAAAAGCTTCGGTTTGATACAACTTGTAAACCGAAGTATCGGATATTACTACACTCCTATGCTTGTTTCCCCTCAGAAACAACATGTTTATGGTAGCCCTGCAGGCGGGATCATCCGAAATTCAGGGCAATTTATTTTTCTCAGCCCCTGCTTGAATATTCTTCACAGGAAATTTCGTTTGTGATAGAATTTAATTTCTGTTTTGACTCAGATAACTGAGTTGAAGAACGGAAGGGTGGCAGAGTGGTCGAATGCGCCGGACTCGAAATCCGGTATACGGTTATACCGTATCGAGGGTTCAAATCCCTCCCCTTCCGCCACAGACTGAAAAAGACGAACCCTTGCGGTTCGTTTTTTGCTATCTGCTCCCGCCATCAAGTTTGTCCCGACCCTCACTCCGACAGAAAGTGTTTGTGCATCAACACATTACGTCTGATCATCCTTGGTGTTTACATAATGGTAAACAACGAATCCTCTACGATTAAGTTTTCCATTCCGAAAATGGAAGACGGCGGAACCCATCTTGAAATCAAATACGAAGATAAGACGACGGATTTTTGGATTACCAACTTTATCGACTGTGGTTTCCTAGATTTGATGGAAACTCTTTGCCTTATGTATCCGGACTCGCTTAAGGAAGCCCTTGAGTATGACCGATGCAACCGGAAAACACACTTAACGTCTGAAAAAAAATCAGGTCCAAAAGAACTCTACCGGGATCTGGATGGCAGAGAAGATGTTTACCTGACTATTTCTGCGATTCCCGGCTCCGAGTTACCGTATGGAAACGTTAAATTAGAAGTTGACGGATTTACGTCCTATTCCAAACTGGAAAACGATCTCAAATTAATTGCTCTGCCGATGCCTTAAACGACTTGATACCTTTGTTTAAGAACTTCACCATACCGGCTACGTCATTAGCCAAAGCGTCCGCAGCACGGTCTCGGTCGGGACTGTTAACAAGGTAATAGGTTGCGCCTGTGCCGCTGTCACCGACGCGCATCTGTGCTTCTTTGACTTCCTTAGCCAGCGCTTCAGCCTTCGGACGGTCAACGGAGTTTGTCCAATTAATCTCGAAGAAACGAGCTGTGTAGGCGTCAGCGCTGAAAACAGGAGTCTGGCCGGGATCGACCATACCCTTGGTGCCGATCAGAGAGATTTCACCGTATTGACTGTACTCGTTACCGACCTTGGTAACGGCCAGAGAAGGCACGGGCAGTGCGCCCAGCTTGTTGACGTTGAGCAGACCTGTCTCACGGATATTGTGAATCGTGACCAAGGGATCGGTCGGGGTGGCAGAAGTTTGATATAAATCAGCTACCAACGTGTCATTCTCGTATACAATGGCGCCGGCCAAGGGATTCTGCGTAGCTGTTATTTCCAAATCTTGAATTTGGTGCGCCGGGTTGCGAGCATTGGGCTCATTACCACTCAACAGAGTAGCGAATCCCTTTGTCTTTTCATACCCAAGCAACAACCCTTTATTAATCCACCCCTTGATGCTGTTTTTGTCATAGGTTGACGGGATTCGATTGCTAATGCGAATACGGCCATCCTTTGCTCGATAGGTTAAATGAATCGGGGCAACAATATTTTTTCCATCTTTTTGCAACTCAGTCAATAAAACAATGGCTGTTTCACCTTGTTTAGCATTTAACGCACTTGACTTAAAAGCCGCAATTGGACGTTGAATTCCAACGACCAAACCTTGCAAATCTTGCGCAGATAAACCATGTTTCCCCTTAACTCCTAAATCTTGTTCATTTACCCCAAAAAGAACGTGAACAAAATTACGTCTGCTGATTGTCAATGGTTTGATAGAAGATGTGCCAAAGAGCTGTAATACCCAAGAAGGAGTGCCTACAGTAAAACTCTCAGTCCCCTTACCCTGAGCCATTCGTTCAAGGTTTTGTCTAGCTCACGACTTTTATTCAGCAAATCCAATCT
>CAZNBL010000065.1:0-6933 GCA_964571375.1 uncultured Burkholderiaceae bacterium | reverse complement strand
TTTGAGGGGAGATCCGATGGCCCCACGGCGGACGGCTCGACCTTGAACGAGATTGAAGTTCGAAAGCAACCCTTAACCGGGTTGCTTTTTTATTACCTGTAGCAAACGTACCGACAGGAAGTTTTTCGTTTACAGGGCTGGTTCAGGTCGGCTTTCAGTGCAAATTAAACAAGCGGATACATATTTTTTTGTAAAAGCCTATCGGCGAATGCGGGGCTCCCCTGTATAAAGTCGGGTAAGGAAAAATACGCTTGACGCAGGCGGCGTTGCCCTTGACAGGGCATTTTTATTTTCTGCGGATGCCGTAAACCGGCTGTCCGGCAGAAGTGATTCGATCTGCGCTTATCTTGCGTTATTTTGATGCGTACGTGCACTCGGACTTGCGCTATTCTTTGCTTTGTTTTTTAAGGGATCACCGAAATCATGATGTTCTCTCAGCTTGTTTCGACAGGAAGTGCTCTGCCGAAGAACGCAGTCAGCAACGAAGAGCTGGCACGCCGACTCTCCGAGATCGGTGTGGAAACCAGCGACGAGTGGATTACTGAGCGTACCGGCATCAAGCAACGCTATCTTGCCGACGGCGAGCCGGGGATTTCGACCACGGAACTTGCAGTGCGTGCCGCACGCAATGCTCTCGAAAAAGGCGGGCTGCTTCCTGCTGATATCGACATGATTATCGTGGCGACCACTACGCCGGACAAACTTTTTCCGAGTACGGCCTGTCAGGTGCAGGCGGCCCTCGGTTGCTTCAATGCCGCCGCTTTTGATATCCAGGCGGTTTGCAGCGGTTTTGTTTATGCGATGTCGCTCGCCGACAGTCTGATTCGAAGCGCCTCCAAGCGCTGCGTACTTGTGATCGGCAGTGAAATGCTTTCCCGTATTCTTGACTGGAAGGACCGTACTACGTGCGTGTTATTCGGAGACGGTGCGGGTGCCGCTATCTTAAGAGCATCGGAATCTGCCGGTATTTTGGCAACGGAACTCGGAGCCGACGGTACTTTCGGCAGTGATGTTCTCGCGGTAGATGCCCGCATGGAGCAGGGCGGTGTTGTCGGCGATCCTTTTATCCGTATGGACGGCAGAACAGTCTTCCGTATGGCGGTCGAGAAACTCTCTTCGGGCGCGTTAAGCGTTCTTGAAAAAGCCGGGTTCCGACCGGAAGATGTAGATTTATATATTCCGCACCAGGCCAATCTTCGCATTATGAAGATGGTGGCGCATAAGCTCGGCATCCCTGAGGAGCGCATGATGGTTTCTGTGGATACTCACGGCAATACATCGGCGGCGAGCGTACCTCTGTCACTTGACAAGGCAGTGCAGAGCGGAAGAATCCGCGAGGGTTCGCTGGTTCTTCTGCAGGGCGTGGGCGGCGGTTTTACGTGGGGCTCGGTACTGCTTCGCATTTAATAGTTAATTACTGACATATCAAGGAAAAATTTTGACTAAAAAGACAGCTTTCGTTTTTCCCGGACAGGGCAGTCAGTCCGTCGGCATGCTTTCGAGTTTTGCCGAAGTTCCGCTGGTCAATGAAATTCTCGACCGTGCCAACGCAGCGTTGGGCTTCGATCTCAAGAAGCTGATCGCCGAAGGTCCGGCAGAAGAATTAAATCTTACGGTCAACACTCAGCCGGCACTGCTTACTGCAAGCTATGCGATGTACAGCTACTGGAGAAGCCAGGGCGGCGAAGCTCCGAGCATGATGGCCGGTCACAGCCTCGGCGAATACTCGGCACTCGTCTGCTCCGGCGCCATCAGCTTCGAAGAAGGTCTGCGCCTGGTACGATTCCGCGCCGAGCAGATGCAGGAAGCCGTTCCTGTGGGCGAAGGCTCTATGGCCGCGATTCTCGGTCTTTCCGACGAAGATGTGATCAAGCACTGCGAAGCCGCTTCTGAAAAGGGTGTGGTCGAAGCCGTGAACTTCAACACTCCGGGTCAGGTAGTGATTGCAGGCCGCGTCGATGCTCTTAACGAAGCGATGCGTCTTTGCAAAGAGGGCGGAGCCAAGCGCGCTCTGCCGCTCAAGGTTTCCGGCCCCTTCCATTCGAGCCTTATGAAGCCCGCGGCAGAAAAGCTTGCAGAAAAGCTTGCTTCTGTTGAAATCCGTACTCCGGAAGTTCCGGTACTGCATAACGTCGACGTGAAGACTCACGAGTCCGCCGACGAAATCCGCGCTGCTCTGAGCGCTCAGGTGGCTTCTGCCGTCCTTTGGTCCGAAACCGTCCGTACAATGTCCGAAATGGGTGTTGAGCAGATCTACGAATGCGGTCCGGGTGCTGCGCTCACCGGTATGGTCAAGCGTATCGTTCCGGGTCTGCCTGCCGCAGCGGTCAATACTGTCGAAGCTATCGACGCTGCCGTCAAAGGAGAATAATCCATGAATAACGTATTTTCTTCCGAGTGCTTAAAGGGTGACGTCGTTGTCGTTACCGGCGCATCCCGCGGTATCGGCGCAGCGATTCTTGAAGCCTGTGCCGCCTGCGGCGCAACGGTCATCGGTACCGCAACCAGCGAGTCCGGTGCCGTCCGTATCAGCGAACGCCTTAAGGAACTCGGTGCCGCCGGCGAAGGTCGTGTACTCAATATTTCCGACCGTGCCGCTACCGACGCATTTGCCGCTGCAGTTGAAAAGGATTTCGGCAAGGTAAGCGTTCTTGTCAATAACGCCGGTATTACCCGCGACATGCTCGCCATGCGTCTTAAAGACGAACAGTGGGACGAAGTTATCGAAACGAACCTTACCGGTACGTTCCGCGTAACACGCGCCTTTATGCGCGGCATGATCAAGGCCAGAAGCGGCCGTATTATCAATCTTTCTTCTATCGTCGGTGAAATCGGCAATCCGGGTCAGGCAAACTATGCCGCATCCAAGGGCGGCCTCATCGCAATGAGCAAGTCTCTTGCACGCGAACTCGGTTCCCGCGGTATTACTGTCAACTGTATCGCTCCGGGCTTTATTGCCACCGATATGACAGCAGTGCTTTCCGACGAACAGAAGGAAGCTCTTTCCAAACAGATTCCGCTCGGTGTACTCGGTAAGCCCGAAGACATCGCAGCAGCCGTTCTTTACTTAGCGTCTCCTGCCGGTGCTTACATTACCGGCCAGGTAATTAATGTAAACGGCGGTATGTCCATGTAAATGGAACCCCCGCTTTTTGCTAAAATTTAACTTTGGCTCCGATACGGGGCTCACAATTTAACTCACAAGAGGAAACAAATGGAAAACATCGAACAGCAGGTTAAGAAGGTCGTCGCTGAACAGCTCAGCATCAACGAAGCCGACATCAAGAACGAAAGCGCTTTCATCGCTGACCTCGGCGCTGACTCTCTTGACACAGTCGAACTCGTTATGGCTCTTGAAGATGCATTCGGCATCGAAATCCCGGATGATCAGCAGGAAAAGATCCAGACAGTTCAGAACGCCATTGACTTCATCAAGGCTAACAAGGCTTAATTGTCTGTAGACACGTCTTTGTAAACAAGATAAGGAGAATTGAATGCGTCGTGTGGTAGTGACCGGCCTCGGTATGGTCTGTCCTCTTGGAAATGATGTAGAGACCAGTTGGAACAATGCGCTTGCCGGTAAGTCCGGTGTCACCCGCATCACTCAGTTCGATGCTTCGGCTTTCGGCTCTCAGATCGCCGGCGAAGTCAAGGATTTTGACGTTGCCAAGTACCTGAATCCGAAAGAAGCACGACGCTTCGATCGATTCATTCACTTCGGTGTTGCCGCCGGCATCCAGGCTCTGGAGGACAGCGGTCTTGAAATCACCGAAGAAAATGCTCATCGCATCGGCTGCGCAGTCGGCAGCGGTATCGGCGGTCTTCCTGAGATCTGCCGTAACGATGCTCTTTATCTTGACAGAGGTCCCCGCAGAATTTCTCCGTTTATGGTGACCGGTTCCATCGTCAATATGGTATCCGGACAGCTCTCCATCATGAAGAACCTGAAGGGACCCAACATCGCTTACGCCACAGCCTGCTCTACCGGTCTTCATTCGATCGGCGAAGCCATGTGGATGATCAAGCGCGGAGACGCCGATGCTATGGTCGCAGGCGGTGCAGAGTCCACTCTCTGCCCGATCGGCCTCGGCTCGTTCGACTCCATGCACGCACTTTCCCGCCGCAACGATGATCCGGCAACAGCATCGCGCCCGTTCGACAAGGACCGCGACGGCTTTGTCCTCGGTGAAGGTGCCGGTGTGCTCGTTCTCGAAGAGTACGAACACGCTGTTAAGCGCGGCGCCAAGATTTACGCAGAAATTCTCGGCTACGGCCTTTCCGCCGATGCCGGCCACATCACCACACCGAACTCCGACGGTCCGCGCCGCTGCATGCAGATGGCTATCGAACACGCCGGTCTCAAGCCCGAAGACATTGACTATCTCAATGCTCACGGCACCAGCACTCCGGTCGGTGATGCCAACGAAACCAAGGCTATTCACGAAGCCTTCGGCGAACATGCCAAGAAGCTTGTCGTCAACTCCACCAAGTCCATGACCGGTCACCTTCTCGGCGGCGCCGGCGGTATCGAATCCGTCTTTACCGTTCTCGCTGTCAAGAACCAGGTATCGCCTCCGACCATCAATATCTTTGATCAGGATCCGGCCTGCGACCTCGACTACTGTGCAGGCGAAGCACGTGAAATGCAAATCCGCTATGCTATGAAGAATTCGTTCGGCTTCGGCGGCACGAACGGTTCTATTGTGTTCGGAAGAGTTTGATTTTCGAGCGCTTTTTAAGGATTTAAAAAGAGGGGTGCCCGCCGGTACCCCTTTTCGTGTTTTTTTACCTTGTCCTGATTCATTCGTTTTAAGACGGAGGAATCAGGAGAAGACTCTCAAAAAATTATGCAGAACATTCGAAATTTTTCCATCATTGCGCACATCGACCACGGTAAGTCGACGCTTGCAGACCGACTGATTCACCGTTGCGGCGGTCTTTCCGACCGTGAAATGGAAGCCCAGGTTTTGGACTCCATGGATCTTGAGCGCGAAAGAGGTATTACGATCAAGGCGCAGACTGCGTCTCTGAACTACAAGGCCAAGGACGGCAACGTCTATCAGCTGAACCTCATCGACACTCCGGGACACGTTGACTTCAGCTACGAAGTAAGCCGCTCTCTTTCCGCCTGCGAAGGTGCTCTGCTGGTCGTTGACGCCACACAGGGCGTGGAAGCTCAGACAGTAGCCAACTGCTACACAGCCATTGAACTCGGTGTCGAAGTCGTACCGGTTCTCAATAAGATGGACCTTCAGAGCGCCAACCCCGACGAAGCCAAGGAAGAAATCGAAGATGTGATCGGTATCGATGCGACCGATGCCATCGAATGCTCCGCCAAGACCGGTCTCGGTATCGACGAGATTCTCGAACGTGTCGTTCAGCAGGTTCCGCCGCCGAAGGGCGATTCCGAAGCTCCGCTTCAGGCTCTGGTGATCGACTCCTGGTTCGATAACTACGTAGGTGTGGTCATGCTCGTCCGCGTCGTCAACGGCACGATCCGTCCGAAGGACAAGATCCGCCTGATGGCTACCGGTGCAAATCACCTTGTCGAACAGATCGGTGTTTTTACACCGAAGTCTCAGACCCGTACCGAACTTACTGCCGGTCAGGTAGGTTTCGTGGTTGCCGGTATTAAGGAACTGAAGGACGCCCGTGTGGGTGATACCGTGACTCTCGCTCAGAAGCCTGCCGAAGAATCTCTTCCCGGCTTCAAGGAAGCCAAGAGCCAGGTGTTTGCAGGTCTCTACCCGGTTGAATCCAACCAGTACGATGCACTGCGCGACGCGCTCACCAAGCTCCAGCTCAACGATGCTGCGCTGCATTTCGAACCGGAAGTTTCTCAGGCTCTGGGCTTCGGTTTCCGTGCCGGTTTCCTCGGTCTGCTTCACATGGACATCGTTCAGGAACGTCTTGAGCGTGAATACAACATGGACCTCATCACAACCGCTCCGAGCGTTGTGTACGAAGTTCTGCTCCGCAACGGCGAAGTGATCCACGTTGAAAATCCGTCCAAGCTCCCGCCGGTGGACAAGATCGCAGAAATCCGCGAACCGATCGACAACGTCACGATCTTTGTGCCGGACGAATACGTCGGCGCCGTCATGAAGCTTTGTAACGACAAGCGCGGTATTCAGACCAACCTCGCTTACCACGGCCGTCAGGTTCATATCCACTATGACCTGCCGCTTGCCGAAATCGTGCTCGACTTCTTCGATAAGCTGAAGTCTCTCACACGCGGCTACGCTTCCATGGACTACGAATTCAAGGAATACCGTGCTTCCGACGTGGTGAAGATCGATATTCTCATCAACGGCGACAAGGTCGACGCTCTGTCCACTATCGTTCACCGTGCCAATTCCGTTTCCCGCGGTCGTGAAATCGTCTCCAAGATGCGCTCGATCATTCCGCGTCAGATGTACGATGTCGCCATTCAGGCTGCGATCGGCGTGAACGTGATTGCCCGAGAAAATGTCAAGGCTCTCAGAAAGAACGTGCTTGCCAAGTGTTACGGCGGTGACATCACCCGTAAGCGCAAGCTGCTTGAAAAGCAGAAGGCTGGTAAGAAGCGTATGAAGCAGGTGGGTTCTGTGGAGATTCCGCAGGAAGCCTTCCTTGCCATCCTTCAGCAGGATGACAAGTAATCGGGAATATCGAAAGGAAATCGAAAGATGAATTTTCCTCTGATTCTTTTTATCCTGACGGTTGTGACCGGCTGTCTTTGGATGCTCGACGTATTTGTTCTGGCTCCGAAGCGCCGCGCTGCCGCCGAAGAAGAACTGAAAGACTTCAGGCGTAACAACGCCGAAGCATTGGACCGCGGCGAGCCGACTGTCGTTGCCGCCTGCCGCGCCATCGAAGTGCGTCTTAAGGAACGTCCGAAGTGGATCGAGTACACCGCCGGTTTCTTCCCGGTAGTTGCCTTTATCTTTGTGC
>CAZNBL010000064.1:0-7158 GCA_964571375.1 uncultured Burkholderiaceae bacterium | reverse complement strand
CTATACTGGCT
Source organism: uncultured Burkholderiaceae bacterium (assembly GCA_964571375.1). Taxonomy (GTDB): domain Bacteria; phylum Pseudomonadota; class Gammaproteobacteria; order Burkholderiales; family Burkholderiaceae_F; genus JAFTYR01. The sequence goes on along the minus strand of CAZNBL010000064.1, from coordinate 7,147 downwards.
GCGCGATGTTGCAGACCAGATAGTCGTCATGGATCACGGCAGGGCCGTGCTTCAGGGCAAGTTTGAAGAACTGACCGAAGAGGTGCGCAATCGATACGGTTTGAGAGACATCGAAATTGATGATCCGAGAAAGACTCTCAAAGACATGTCGCAATCCCAAAGCGACAGCACGGGGCTTCTCGGCTTTAAGAACCTTACCTTTGCCTATAAAGGCAAAGATGCAATTTTCGAAAACGCTTCATTGGCGATCAGCCGCGGTATCAGTGCCGTGATCGGCAACAACGGCGTCGGCAAAACGACCTTGAGCCGAATCCTCACCGGACTTAACAAAGCCGAAGCCGGAGAGTTTTTCTATCAGGGTAAAGCTGTTAAACAAGCCGATCTCCTGCGTCACGTCGCCATCGTTTTACAAAACGCCGACCATCAGCTTCACATGAAGACCGTACGACGCGAAGTCGAAACCTCGCTTGAAGTTGCCGGTTGCAAGGGCGGGCCGGACGCCGCGCAGAGGTTGCTTGAGATGTTCGACCTGCAGGATTTAGCAGAACGCCACCCGCAGTCGCTCTCAGGCGGACAGAAACAGCGCCTTGTGATTGCCTGCGCCGTCGCCAAGAATCCTGACGTGATTTTGCTTGACGAACCGACGAGCGGCCTTGACGGCATCAACATGAAGCGTATCGCCCGCATTTTGAAAGAACTTGAAGAAAAGGGTAAAGCCGTGCTTATCATCACGCATGACCTCGAGCTCATGGGGCTCTGCTGTGAAAACGCCGTGCGACTGCCCTTAAGAAAGAACACTGCCAATTAATTGATGAGGAATCTTCCATGACCAACGCAGAAAAAATCAAACAGCTTTTCGATGAAAACCGTCCGGTAATGTTGGGCGGTATCGCCAAGGAACTCGGCATCAGCGCTCTTGAAGCCGCGCATCTTCTTCCCGAAGGTGTCGCTACCTTTGCGCCGGGCGCAGCGTTCGACCACGTCTGGGAATCCATCGCCACCTGGGAAAAGGCTACCTTCATCGTCGAACACATGGGCAATGTCTTTGAGGTTTCCACTCCGGTCGCCCTCGGCAAGCACGCCATGGGTTACTACAACATCATGGGCGGCAAGGCTCCGCTCGAAGGGCATTTCAAGGCTGATCTCGTACGCGAAATCGGTTTTATCTCCATTCCGTTCATGGGCCGTGAAAGCCACTTCGCCGCTTTCTTCAACCACGACGGCGACATCATGTACTCCTTCTACGTCGGCCGCGAAAAGCACGTTCTGATCCCGGAAGCCCGCGAAGCCTTCCTTGCACTTAAGGCTTCGTACAAGGATCCGAAGACTCTGATCGTTTACTCCTCCCAGACAGGCAACACCAAGAGAATCGCCGAAGCCGTCTGCAAGGGCGCTCCTTGTTGCGTCTTCGCCAATGTCGACCAAGCTCCCGCTCCCGATGCATTCGACAGAATTTTCGTCGGTTTCTGGATCGACAAGGGGCTCGTTGATGAAAAGGCTCGCGCTTACCTTGAACGCATCAAGGGCAAGGTCGTCGCTCCCTTCTGCACGATGGGCGGCAATCCTGAAGAAGAACGCGCCAAGGCTTTCGTTGAAAAATTCGAAGCCGATCTCGTCGCAGGCGATGCCGGCAACACCTACAAGAAGCTCTTTGTGAGCCAGGGCAAGGTTGCCGACGAAGTCATCGAAGCCATGAACCGTATGCTCGGCGATAAGGCCAACGATCCGGCCCGCCTCGCACGTCTTGCCGAAGCCGCCAAGCATCCCGATAAGAACGACTGCCTGCGCGCATCCGAATGGGCCGCTTCTGTCATCGGAGAATAAGCAAAATGGATTTCAAGGAAATTTACGAGATGATCGGCGAAGCCGGTGTGGCGCTGATTCTGGTCGGTATTGCGGGTTTTTACATTGTGATCCGCACAATGATCTATCTCACCTTGGTATGGCGGGAATTCAAACGGGATTTCCTTGATATCGAAAAAGAGCAGGGAAGGTGTTTCCGACGCTATTGCACGGACAATACCAACCCGCTCATCTGCGTGATCCGCGATATCGTAATGACGCACGGCGCACACTCCGACGACATCCGTGCCGAGGTGGCTTATCTCTTCCACCTGCACTTTAAAAACGTCAATAACTCGCTCACCTGGCTGAAACTTATCGCAAGCATTGCGCCGCTTTTGGGTCTGCTCGGTACCGTACTCGGTATGGTGAAGGTCTTCCGCGTCATTGCAGTAAATCCTTCTCCCGATCCCACGACGCTTGCGTCCGGCATCTGGGTGGCCCTTATCACTACGATCATGGGGCTAGCGATTGCCATTCCGATTCTCGGCGCTTACTACCACCTGATGCTGAAGTTCAAGGGATTCCGTATCGAAGCCATCGAACACAGCTACCGTGCGCTTGAGCTTGTCCGCGGTATCCGCAAGCACGTTCATCAGAGCGAGCTGAATAAATCCGAAGATCACTGCGCACCTCAGTGCTCCGTAAAGGAGGCTTCCCATGCATGAGGAATGGGATGACGATCCCGCGATCGATCTTACCCCGATGATCGACGTGATCTTCATGCTCATCATCTTCTTTGTGATGAGCATGACCTTCAGCAAGCCGGTCTTAGACGTTGTTCTGCCGTCTTCGACCGAGTCTCACGTTGCCAAGAAGGGCCCCGAGATGCTGATTGCCGTCCGTGAAGACGGCTCCGTCTGGGTCGACAGCCGGGAAGTGACGCTCGATGCGCTTGAAGCGATGATCGACGGCAGGCCCGAAACACAGCTCAACCTCTTTATCGATGAAAAGGCTCCTTTCCGGGCCTTTGTGAAGGTTGTCGATATCGCCAAGAAGAAGCGCCCCGACGGCCGCTTTGTTATCAGTACCAAATCGAAGGGTTCCGCAGCGTGAAAACGTTCTCGAGCAACCATAACGAGCATTTAAAAAAGGCCGGTCTCATTGCCAAGGCGGTGACCGGCGCTTTGGCGCTCGCGCTTCTTTACCTCGCAGGCAAAACTGCGGTCACGCCGTTCTACGTTAAAGAACAGCCCCCGACGCTTACGATTCAGATCGTCGAACCTGAAGTCATCGACCGTCTCGTTCAACCGAAAGAAGAGGAGGGTCAGAAACTTCTGGCCGAGGACTCCGAATTCAAAATCGACGAACCGAAAATCGAGGAAAAGAAACCGGAGCCGAAGCCCGAACCCGTAAAGAAGAAGCCTGAGCCTGCCAAGCCGAAGAAAAAGCCGCCTGTTAAAGAAAAAGCGCCGGAACCCGTCAATATTCCGAAGGCAAGTTCCGGTGACGGTAAAGACGCTCATGCAGAAGTCGCCGGCAGCAGCGCTGAAGTAACCCGTAAAAACGTACTGGTTACCAAGCTTGTCATGCTCGTCGAGCGCTATAAGCGCTATCCGAAAGCCGCAAGAAGAGCGGGGCAGGAAGCCACGCTTGAGCTCGAATTTACGATCAGCGATGCCGGCATTGTCACCGATGCCAGGCTGAAAACAGCCTCGGCTTTTGTACCGTTGAACGGTGCAACGGAAAAGATTGCGGAAAAAATCTTAGGCGCCGATCTGCAGTCAACCGGTACGGCGATTACGGTAACCGTTCCTGTTCAGTACCAACTTCAATAAAGATTGTGATTTAAAAACAATCGGTTAATCCGTCGGACGGATCGATCCCTGATAGAAAGTGCGAATGTTGCCGTCGCAGTTTAACTTCAGGGCGCCGTCCGATGCGATACCTTCAAACACCCCTTCGAAAATCCCTTCGGGACTCTCGATCGAAATATTTCGACCCTTCCAAAGTAAAAGGCGTTCGGCTACAGCGTGCCAGTTGCGCTTAAGTTCTCCGGTTTGCACGAACTCTTCCACGCCTTCGGCAATCTCCCTCCAAAGTTCAGAAGGTGTTCGTCCTGCGATTGCTTCCGGGTTTACGTCTTTTAGAGCGACAGCGACAAGCGCAGCGCCCTGTCTCATTTCAGAGGTCGACGGACTTTTTTCTACATTAATGCCGATTCCGGCGATTAACGATCCCTGAAACTTCTCAAGCAGAATGCCGGATACTTTGCCATCGTTAAGCACAATATCGTTCATCCACTTGATGCGGACGTCAAAGCCGAGACGAATCAACACGGCTGAAACAGAAGTCGAAAAGGCAAGAGCCGCTTCTGTCCCTGTAAACGGTTCGGTTAACGGCAGATGCATTGAGGCATAGATGTTGCCCTCGGGACTCACCCAGGTTCTTCCGTACTGGCCTTTGCCGCCGGTCTGGATTTTTGCAATCACCGAATCGAAAGGCGCCGACTTTCCTTCGCAGATCAGACGCTTGGCGTCATCCATGACGCTTGTGGTTTCTTTTAATTCAATGATTTGCATGACTTGTTTTCGGGTGAATGCGTTTTGTGAGTTTAAAGTCTTCCTGACTTTACGTCTGTTTTTTTGCAAATCCATGACTCAGGGTTTATTCGGTAACAGATTTACGTTATTTGCGAGTCAGATTCCTAAAATGAAAGTAAATCTCATTTTTCGAGAATCATCATGAAAAAAACAATCATTGCCGTATCCTGCGCACTTGCTGCAGCCCTTACTATGAGTCCTGCCGCCCAAGCCCGTTCTTTAGACGATATCAAAGCCTCCGGAAAACTTTTAGTCGGTACTACAGGTGACTATAAGCCGATGAGTTACCTCAACAAAGAAACCGGTCTTTACGAAGGTTTCGATGCCGAACTTGCCGAATCCCTGGCTAAATCCTTGGGTGTGAAGGTTCTTTACGTTCCGACCACCTGGAAAACTCTGCAGGCAGACACTTTGGACGACAAATTCGACGTCGCTATCTGCGGTATTACGGTAACCGATGCGCGTAAACAGGTAATGGCCATGTCGGACGGTTACCTTACTTTCGGCAAGACCATTCTTGCCAATAAGGCGAAAGCCGATCAGTTCAAGTCCCTGGAAGACATCAATCAGCCTTCTGTAAAGGTTATGTACAACCCGGGCGGCACAAATGAAAAGTTTGCCAAGGAAATGACGCCTAAAGCCGAGCTTCTGATGCACGAACATAACGCAGAGATCCCGGGTCTTATCGGCGAAGGCAAAGCCGACGTCATGATTACCGAAACAATGGAAGCCCGCCGTTACGTCAAAGATAATCCGAAGCTCGCCGCACCGCTTATCGACAAACCCTTTACCGAAAACCATTTCGGCGTTCTGATGAAGAAGGATTATCCGAAGCTTCTTGAAGCCGTTAACAGCTGGATGGCCTCAATTAAAAAGAGCGGCATGATGGATGCTTTGGAAAACAAATACATCAAATAACCGATTGATTTAATGCATTTTCCTTCGCCCGGAACAAGAGGAAAGTTCCGGGCAGGGAAGTTTTTGCCTTTTCAAAGCGTAACCACGGTCGGTGTGATACCGAGACTCGGGATATATATTTCCATCAGGTCTTTGACCGCGATCTTAAGACTGCAGTCGTTGGTGCAGGGATGGCAGTCAATGTAAGCCGCATCTGTGATTTCACTGTCGATTAAAAGCTGCACGTCTTTTTCCTGATTGAAGATCAAACCCATCGGACTTACAGCCCCGGGGAATGTATTGAGTTTTGCTTTGAGGTCGTCGGCTCCGGCAAAGGAGAGATGGCCGCTTCCGATTTTTGCGGCCAGTTCCTTGGAAACCAGGCGTTTGTCCGCAGGAAGCATCAGAAGATAAAAACCTTTCTTGCTTTTAAGAAGCAGTGTTTTGCAACAGACCGCACCTTGCTCCTCGGCAATTAGCTTTCCTTCGGCAACCGTTGTAATCGGCTGATGATCTTTGCGGTGATAGGGAATACGGAAATCATCAAGGTACCGGCAGACAATTTCTCGGGCTGAACTTTCCACGGCATCTTCCTAAAAATATTGCACTTCTGAGATATTAAATCCGGAAGGGGGATTCTTTTCCCGACTCTGGCTTCGGGGCAGGACACCTGCCCCGTAAAGTTCCTTAATTCTAAAAAATGTATCTTTTTAGACGCAGGGTTTTTGTCTATCAAGACGTACTTATGGGATAACACCCCGCAAATTCATTCATCTAACTTGAATCAATAATTCGAATGAATTAAAAATATTATGTGATCTCGTTTTTACGCGGGGTCCTTTCCTTGGAAAAATGGTTGAACAAACTAAAAAGGACGTCTAAATGAATAAGAAAACAATGATTGCCCTCGCCGTAGCCGGCGTAATGGGTACCCTCGTAGCAGGGGGGTGAACGCTGAAACTTGGGATATTGCCGGTGCTGATAATGCTGGATCCCAAATGGGTATTGGTACACCCGATACAACCGGTAAAATTTTGCGTCATGATACAAACCGTTCGCTGACTGTTACAGATACAGGTACTAACGCATCCGGCGCCACTATCGGTGCATATGCTGCAGATTTCGATGTTAAAGATCTCACGGTTAATTCGTATGGATACGCGGTCTTTGCACATCCTGGTAGCGGATCGGTCGCTCATAGCCTGAAAGCAACTAATGACATTACTATCAGAAGCGAAGCAAATTCTGCTCTCTATTCTGCTTCTACAAGTTCCATTACCGTTGATGCCGGAGATACGGTTTCTATTACAAGCGGAATGACAGGCGGTGCAGTTGGTAATGCAGTTAAAGCCAACGGCGGTACCATCAATATTAAAGGTGGTAAGAACGTCATTCTTACATCTGAAGGCCGTAGCGCAGTTCAGGCTCTGAACGGCACATTAAATGTTTCTTCTAACGTAATTACTCTCAGCGGTTTTACAGAAGGTCGTTATGTGGAAGACGGTAAATTTAAGGATTCCGATGTTCTTAAGGTAGCAAACGGTACCGCAGAATTTATTGCTAACGAAAAGATCGTTATCGGTCAGGGCAGCAAGGGTATTCAGGGTATCAACGCCATCGGTATGACAGGCGGTTCCCTGCATCTCAAGGCTCCTGAAATTCACGTTAATGAAAATATCAGTGCAACCGACGGCGAACTTAAGCTGACAGGCAACCTGATCTTTAACGGTTCGACAGCTACTATTAACAACCTGACCGGCGACAGCGCCAAGTTCACATTTACCAAGGAAGGTCAGAAACTGAGCGGCGGTTATAACGGCAACTCCCTGACTATTGCCGGTGACAATACCTTCAGCATCAGTGAC
>CAZNBL010000063.1:0-7591 GCA_964571375.1 uncultured Burkholderiaceae bacterium | reverse complement strand
GTATTAAAGGAGTGACGACGCGATGCGACAGCTCTGCTACGGCGTTTGGGACGAGAAGGTTTACGACAACCGCACGAATCCCAATCCGACCATGCCCCAGGACCTCGATATCAAGCAGCTTTATCAGTTCAACAACGGCAACCCGGTGATGGTATTCATCTCTCACCGCGGCTTCTTGGTGTTCGAGCGTAAAGCCAACTTAGCCAAAGCCTTCTATGAATTCTTTACCCGCGTAAAGAACGAATCCTGCGGAAGGTGCACACCGTGCCGAAGCGGCTCCAACATCATCGTGGACGCTCTGGAAAAAGCAGTGAAGGGTCACGGCGACGAAGTCGATTGGAACGATCTCATCGAAGTCGGCCGTATGATGCGTAACACGAGTTTCTGCGGTATCGGTCAGACATCTCCCTATGCACTGGTCGAAGCGATCAAGCATTTCCCGGACGAATTGAAGAAGACCGAAGGTCTCACACTTGAAACCGGAAGTTATTCCACCGTCACCGCTCCTTGTATCGAAGCATGCCCGGCAAAAGTAAACGTGCCGCGCTACATCGACTACATCCGTGACGGGGATCCTGCCAAGGCTACCGGCGTTCTCTTGAAGCACTATCCGCTCGTCGGTTCCTGCGGCCGCGTCTGCGTAAGATTCTGCGAACACGCCTGCCGCCGTGCTCAGCTCGAAGCGCCGGTCGACATCAAGAACTTGAAGCGCTACGCAAGCGACAAGCTGTCCACGTCGATGGACCGTATTTTCCGCAACGCCTATCAGACGCCTAATGAATTGGCACCTCGTATTGCCGTGATCGGTGCGGGTCCCGCCGGTATCGTCTGCGCCTACCATCTTCTGCTTCGCGGCTATCAGGTCGATATTTTCGAAGCTCAGAGAAAGGCGGGCGGCATGGCGCTCGTCGGTATTCCTCCGTACCGTTTGCCCAAAGGTCTTCTGCAGACCGAAACAGCGGTTATCGATCAGTTGGGCGGTAAGTTCCACTTCAATAAGAAGCTCGGCCGCGACTTCAACATCGACGATCTCTTTAACGAAGGCTTCAATGCGATCTTCTTAGGTGTCGGCTGTCCGACCGGTGTCAAGCTCGGCTTCCCGGAAGACGATCAGGATATTCAGGGTTACAGCAACGGCCTCGACTTCCTCCTTAAGGTCGAACGCAGTGTCGACGAAGACCGTCCCAACACCTTCAAGGGTGACTTTGTGGTTGTAGGCGGCGGTAACGTTGCCATGGACTGCTGTCGCTCGGCCGTGCGTCTTACCGACGGCAAGGTTCACGTGGTCTATCGCCGTACCGAAAAACAGGCTCCTGCCGACCCCGCAGAAATTTTGGCCGCTAAGGAAGAAGGTATCGATTTCCACTTCCTTACCGCTCAGAAGGAACTTGTCGTTGAAGACGGCAAGGTCGTGGGCTTGAAGTGCATCAAGCTTAAGATGGAAGAGGTGCCCGGAGGCGGCCGCGGCAAGCTCACGGAAATTCCGGGTACGGAATTCGTGATTCCCTGCCAGCACGTCATCAGTGCGATCGGTCAGAGAATCGACCAGTCGATCTTTACCGAAGAAGACGGCATCCTCTTTGACAGACGCGGCAATATTTCTGTCACTGCCTCTCTTGCAACAAGCCGACCGGCCGTATTTGCGGGCGGCGACTGCGCCACAGGTCCGACAACACTCGTGAGCGGCATGGGTCAGGGTCAGCTCGCAGCCGAATCCATCCATGAATACTTAACCCGAGGCTCGGTAGGTTTTGCTCCGCGCATCCGTATGAGTCAGATCATTGCGAACCTGGATCTCATGAAGGATATGCGTCCGGTACTGCCGGTCCGCCACAGAGAGCGCATCAAGATGAATGAGCTCCCCATCGAAGAGCGAGTCGGCAACTTTAAGGAAGTCGAACTCGGATTCGATGACGAACAGGCACGGGAAGAAGCAGAACGCTGCATGCGCTGCTATCGAATTTTCTCCGTGGTTACCCAACTGCCGATTCCCGGCATCACCAACGACGATCGGAAAGGGGCTTAAAGATGCGCGCCTACATTAACGGAAAACCTTTTGATTTCAATGAAGAACTGACGATTCTTCAGGCTGCGCGCAGAGTCGGTGCCTATATTCCGACGCTTTGCGCCTTTCAGCCTTTGAACCATACGCCCGGAACCTGCGGCGTCTGCCTTGTGGACGTGGAACGTGCCGACGGCGAAAAGCTTTCGATTACGAGCTGTAAGAACCGACTTGAAGACGGCATGAAGGTCAATACTTCCTCTCCTTACGTCCGTAAGATCCAAAGAGAGCAGGTGGAACTTCTTTTTGCCGACCACGAACAGGACTGCGTGACGTGTCCGCGCTACGGTAACTGCGAACTTCTGATGCTCGCAAGAAGCCTCGGCGTCCATCAGGCTGCCTACACCGGTAAGTTCACGGCCAAGAGACGTGTCGACTTAAGCGACAAGGCCCTTCGCCTTGACGCCAATAAGTGCATCCGCTGCTTCCGCTGTGTGGAAGTCTGTAAGCAGGTTCAGCACTGCAACGCATTGAAGATCGACGGCATCGGTGCCGAATCGGGTGTTGCGCTCTGCGGCGCCGACCGCTGGATCGATTCCGACCGTTGTGTGCGCTGCGGTCAGTGCACCCTGGTCTGCCCGACAGGTGCTTTGGCTGAAATCGATCAGATCGACGAAGCACTCGAATACCTCGAAAATCCGAACGTGATCTCGGTCGTGCAGTTTGCTCCGGCCGTACGAGCCACTCTCGGCGAAGCTTTCGGCATGCCGGCAGGCACCAACGTCGAAGGCAAGCTCATTACCGCCGTCAAGAAGCTCGGTGCCGACTATGTTCTCGACACCAACTTCGCGGCCGACGTCACCATCATGGAAGAAGGTACCGAACTGCTTGAGCGCTTGAAAGACAAGACTCAGAAGGGTCCGATGTTTACTTCCTGCTGTCCGGCATGGGTCAACTGGGTCGAACAGCACCGTCCGAGTTTTATCCCGCATCTTTCGACCACCCGTTCGCCTCAGGGCATCATGAGCTCTTTGGCTAAGAACTGGCTGCCTGAAAAGATCGACGTCAACCCCGTAAAAATCAAGGTGATTTCGATCATGCCGTGTACGGCAAAGAAGGTCGAAGCCGCAAGACCCCAGCTGGGTGACGGCAGTTTTCGAGATACCGATGTGGTTCTCACGGTCCGCGAATTCTCCCGCCTTCTGAAGGGTCGCGGTATCGATTTGAACGACTTGGAAGAATCCAAGTTCGATACTCCGTTCATGAGCGAAGGTACCGGTGCGGCTGTTATCTTCGGCCGCTCGGGCGGCGTGGCGGAAGCCGCGCTCCGCACGCTCTATGCACTTTGCAACGGCCATGAACTCACGGGCGGCGTGCCCTGGCATCGCTCCGAGCACCCGAACATGGACCGTGAGGTCGAAGTCGAGCTGAACGGTATCGGCAAGGTAAAAGTCGGTGTGCTCTACGGTCTGGCCAACGCCGAAGCCGTGGTGAAGGAAGTTGAAGAAGGTAAGTGCGACTATGACTTTATCGAAGTCATGAGCTGTCCGGGCGGTTGTGTGAACGGCGGCGGCACACCCCGCGTCATGGGTAATTACTTCAACCGTAATGTCCCGAGAACCCGCACACTCGATTGCTGCGACCGTATGCTTGAAATCCGTCAGTCGCATAACAACCCGATGGTCAAGGCTGTCTACGACGAGTTCTTAGGTACTCCGAACTCGCGTCGCGCGCACCGACTGTTGCACACTGAGTACAACGATCGGAGCAAGGCTCACGAAGAACCCGATATCCGCGAAATCTGGAAGAAGATCCAGCTCGCTTAAGGATAAAGAGGAGCAACCTCAAAAAGCCCGGAAGACTGCAAAGTGTTCCGGGCTTTTGAATAAAGAAAAGAGTTAAGAGGCGAGAACTCGGTCGAGGTAGGGACCTTCGACTTCGTTTTTCACGAGATCGATGTCTTCGTCGCTGAGGCGGTCGAAGTCCTTGATCTGGGAGACGGTGACGTGCTCGTAGTACTCATTGTCTTCGTAGCATCCCATTTCTTCGGCTTCGCGAACGGCGTCGTCCGGATTTAAGAACGGTCCGAAATAGCCTTCGTCGCCCATGTAGAGTACATAGATACCGTTCCAACCGCAGATTTCGGCGCCGATCGTGTCATAGTCGGTTTCCATCGACCAGCACATATAGGGTTCGGTTTCGTCGACGAACCAGTCATGCCATTCGTCAAGATCGGTCGGGGTGTCATCCGTGATCCATTCGGGCTTGTTGGCGATGAGATATCGGCAGATATCTTCGAGTTCGTATGCACCTTCGCAATCGGAGTTCATAGTTTTTTCCTCTGTTTTCTTTTTTTATTGCCGGCAGACATCCCCGGCTGACCGAGTCATTCTATCCACGGGGAAACGCGGAGAATATCGGTGTTTTCTCGCTTGACGAAGGCAAAAAGAAACCCCGAAAAATCACTCTTTCGGGGTCGCTTTTGTACGGATTCAAAAGTTAATGTCTTTTGATCTCGTTGGTAATGGCGTTGAACTGCTCGTTGAAGCCCGCAGCGTAATGCTCGGAGAATGTGGGCGGTTCGAATTCAAAGACGCGGATCAAATCCGCCTTGCTCGACCTGATGATGTCGACCAAGTCCGCACCGATCTTCATGGTAAGGAACGTATTCAAAGATACTTCGTAGTTCTGACGGGCCTTTTCTCTGAGTTCCAGGAGTTCCTTGGCTCGGTTTCTCAAGTGGCGGGAATAGAACTTCGCGACTTCAAGCGTGCGCTCATTGATCTGAATATTGGTCTTGAGCGTCATCTTGTGGCTTTCGCTCGCATAGTAATGCGCAATATGCTTCTGAGCGTTGGCAACCTGAGTCTGGGTGTTGGCTTCGATCTTTTCGATAGCCGGCATGTAATGACGGTCGATCTTATAGATGGCCTTGTCGATCGCTTCAAGATAGATGCGGTTGCACATCATGTAGAAGCCGGCGTAGGTCTTCGAGAGCTCGGCGGAAGGGTGACCTTCGGTTAACTGATGCTCAAGACGTGCAAAGATCTGCTTGACCGTATCGGCAACCGACATGATGGCGGCGATGTCTTCGCCTTCTGCGGTGTTAAGGAGCGAGTCGATCTGCTCGCGGCTCATGCGCACACCTCGGCTTCTTAATCTTTCGAGAGAATCTTCGATGATTTCGTCGATACGCTTGGTATCGACATTGATGCGGGTCTGAGCCGCATGAATCTTGTTTTTTAATTTGCTCTGAGAGAAGTCAAAGGGATTCCAGCTCTTTTTCGGAGCGGCGATCATGTCCTTCTCAAGGTTCAGGATTTCCTTTTTGCGCTTGGCGACGTCTTTGCGGATACGGCGGACCTGAGTCAAAAGCGCCATTACGTCCGAGCAGAACATTTCGTTCATGCATTCGTTGACGATACGGCGCATGGCCGGTTCCTGGTAGATGTACTTGCGGATAAGCGAAGGGCCCGCAGGATGAACCTCTCCGGCAATGAGTTCGATACCTTTTTCGAGCTTCGGACTCAATGCACTCCATGTCTTTTCAAAGGCACGGGAAGTAAATACCGCGCGCTCGATCGCATGGTATATCGGATAGGTCAAAATCATTTTTACGGGTACAAACATCGCTTCTTCTTATTCTCTGCAGATTGTTGGGCTCTATATTAACCGAACAGGAATCGCGGCGGATGTTTTCCGCCGCTTATTTCGTGTTATTCCGCAAAGAAAACACGGCCTTCTGCGCGGGGAGCAGCTGCGGCGGGTGCATCGGCGGCGTAACCGAGGATGCAGTTGCCGATGCCTTCATAATCGCCTTCGACGCCTAAGTCGCGAAGAATTGCTTTGCCTTCTTCACCTTCAAAGACCTGCTTGGCGCGGTGAATCCAGCAGGAAGCAAGACCCAAGGCGTGAGCGGCGTTAAGCATGTTGCCCATTGTGAGAGCGCCGTCATAAACATAAGTCGGAGCATTCTTGCGGGCCAGCACAACTAAAACGACCGGAGCGCCGTAGAAGGGATCCATGTTCTGTCTTTCGGGCGGGAAGAAGCTTGCGTTGAGCTTGGCAATTCGGTCGCGCAGGGCCTTGTTGGAAACGGCTACGACGATCGGGCTCTGAGTGCCCATACCGCTCGGAGCATAGAGACCGGCGTTTGCCACCTGTTCGATGAGTTCGCGGGAGGGAACCTGTTCGGTGTAGTTGCGGCAGGCGCGGCGGGTCAAGAGGCAGTCGAGGGCTTTCATTGTTTTCTCCTTGTTTATTTGTCAGCCGGGTTTCGGCGTATTTATGTATGCATCTTACCCAAAGAAAATTAAGCCGACATTTAAGGCGGGTAAAAAATCTGAGAATCCTTGTCTTAAACTCGCGCAAATAAGAATCATTCGTGATTAAAAGGTGTTTTCGGAGTATCCTTTCGTGCATCTTTTATTTATTTTTTGTAAGGAGCGGCGCAAAGACTGTCCGCCGTATACCCCCGATGATCAAGACTGTTATTAAAATTGACGGCATGATGTGCCCGATGTGCGAATCTCACGTCAACGACGTCGTACGTAAAAACTGCGACGCCAAAAAGGTCGTTTCCTCGCACAAGAAGAGCGAAACCGAAATTATTTCGGAAAAAGAATTGGATATCGCGACCCTTACCAAGGGGATTGAAGCGACCGGCTACAAGGTGCTCGCTTCTTCAAGCGGACCCTACGAGAAAAAAGGATTCTGGGCGAAGCTCTTCGGTTGATCCCGAGGGGCGCGGACGCCCCTTAAGGAGAAATCATGTCTCAGCAGAAGAAGGCCGTTGTGATGAGCAGCGGCGGTGTGGACAGTACAACGTGTCTTGCGCTCGCAGTTGACGAGCTCGGAAGTGAAAACGTCGTCGCCCTGTCGTTCGAATACGGTCAGAAGCACGTCAAAGAGCTTGAATGCGCCGAAAAGATCGCGCGTCACTACGGTGTGCGCCACATTGTGCTCAATCTCTCTCAGCTTTTGCAGTACAGCGACTGCCCGCTGCTCGCCAAGAGCGGTAAAGAGATTTCTCACGAAAGTTACGAAGAGCAGATTAAAAAGAACGGCGAAGGCAAAGTCTCGACCTATGTGCCGTTCAGAAACGGCCTGATGCTTTCGAGCGCCGCAGCCCTTGCTCAGTCGCTCTTCCCGGACGACGAGTGCGGCATCTGGATCGGTGCGCATGCCGACGATGCGGCAGGACAAGCCTATGCCGACTGCTCGGAAGCATTTACCGATGCTATGAGCGAAGCGATTTCCATCGGCACCTACCGTAAGGTGAGTGTGGTGGCACCGCTTGTGAACATGAACAAGGCGGGCGTTGTTGCCGCAGGCTTAAAGCTCAATGTTCCGTATGAACTCACCTGGTCCTGCTATGAGGGCGGAGAAAAGCCGTGCGGAACCTGCGCTACCTGTATCGATCGAATCGAAGCGTTCCGCGCCAACGGCAGCGAAGATCCGATTGCGTAAATCCATTGAATTAAAAAGCAAAAGCCGCTTGTCTCCCATTAGAACAAGCGGCTTTTTGATGCGCAGGATTGATTAGATTTCTGCTTTCCAGAGGCCGTGAAGGTTGCAGTAGGCATAGAC
>CAZNBL010000062.1:0-7755 GCA_964571375.1 uncultured Burkholderiaceae bacterium | reverse complement strand
TTTCCAGTCGGCTGTCAGAGAAGGCATCGACGACTACGGAGAACAACCGTAACATGGTCACAGAAATTCTTTTATGGACGCTTTCCGTCGGGTTTATAGCAATCGGCCTGGCGGGTACCGTCGTCCCGATTCTTCCGGGTCTGCCGATGATTTTTGCAGGCGCCTGGATTGCCGCATGGATCGGCTCATACGAGCAGATCGGAGTAGCTTCTCTTGTGATTCTCGGCATCCTGACGGTGATCGGCCTCGCGGTCGATGCGCTTGCGCAGGCTTTGGGTGCTAAGAAGGCCGGCGCTACCAAACTAGGTGTGATCGGTTCGATGATCGGCACCTTTGTCGGTATCTTCACCGGTCTCTGGGGTTTGCTTTTTATGCCGCTGGTCGGTGCCGCAATCGGTGAATTTATCGACCATCAGGATGCGATCAAGAGCGGTAAAGTCGGTATCGCCACCTGGGTCGGTATGATGGTCGGTACCGTCATCAAGCTCGGCATTGCCTTTACGATGGTCGGCATTGTTGTTGCCGCCTGGTTCATTTAAGCCGATACCCCGAATAAAGCAAACTTTGTGCACTTGCGGGCGGATTGCGCTACAGTCAGTACAAATAGAATCGGAGCGATTGCGCTCCGCACTGAATTGTAGGATTTGTTATGCCACTGCCCGCAGCACCGACGAGACGCGGCGCCCGTCTCAAAAATATTCCTGAAGAACTCTCTGCTGAGGCGCCCGCAAGAAAGCTGACACGCCGTACCGCAAAGAAAAAGGCGGTTGTTTCTGACGAAGTTCCCGAACTTGCTGCCGATGCAGCAGTACCTCCTGTTGCCGTCGAAACACCTGAGGTCAAGGCGCCCGAGCCCAAGACCGTAAAGCCGGCAAAGTCCGCTAAGACGGCTAAATCCGTGAAGACCGTCAAAGCAGTCAAGACGGTCAAAGCCGAGGCGGCCGAAAGCAAGGAAACGGCACTTAACGAAGCCGCAGCTCCCGTTATTGCCGCCGCAGAAAAGAACACACACGACAAGCTTCCGCACCTTCGCAGCAAACGTGCCGAACGCGACAGCGACGGCTTAAAGAAGCTTTATGTGCTCGATACCAACGTTCTTCTGCACGACCCGACCAGTCTCTTCCGCTTCGAGGAACACGACGTCTATCTGCCGATGGTCACTCTCGAAGAGCTTGATAATCATAAGACCGGTACAACGGACGTTGCCCGTAATGCCCGCCAGGTAAGCCGTACACTCGACGCTCTCATGCAGACGCTTACCGGAGCGATCGCTGACGGCGTAGCATTGAACGCTGTCGGCAATAAGGAATGCACGGGCCGCCTCTACGTTCAGACCGAACCCTTTGATGTTCAGCTTGCCATGCTCCCGCAGGGCAAGGCCGACAATCAGATCCTTTCGGTTGTCGAAGGTCTGCATCGTGCTCACCCCGATATGCGTGTCATTCTGGTGTCCAAGGACATCAATATGCGTCTTAAGGCCACGGCTCTGAACCTTACGGCCGAGGATTACTTCAACGACAAGATGATGGAAGACAGCGATCTGCTTTACACCGGATCGCTGAAACTCTCGGAAGATTTCTGGAGCGACAACGCTAAGACGCTCAAATCCTGGCAGCAGGACGGCGGTACTTGGTACAGCGTTTCGGGTGCGGCGGCTTCCGAGATGAGCGTCAATGAATTCGTCTGGATGGAAAACGGCGGTACACCGTTCTACGGTCAGGTACAGTCGGTTGAGGGCGGCACGGCAACATTCCGCGTCATCCGCGACTACATGAATCCGAAGAATGCCGTCTGGGGCATCAATGCCCGTAATCGGGAGCAGTCTTTCGCGCTCAATCTTCTGATGGATCCGGAAATCGATTTCGTCACGCTTCTCGGTCAGGCCGGTACCGGCAAAACATTGCTTGCGCTTGCCGCAGCACTGACTCAGACTCTGGAGACCCGTAAGTTCAGCGAAATCATCGTGACGCGCGCCACGATTTCCGTGGGCGAAGACATCGGTTTCCTGCCGGGTACCGAAGAAGAAAAGATGACACCGTGGTTGGGTGCCATCGACGACAACCTCGAAGTGTTGAATCACGGAGGCGGCAATACGAGCGAATGGAGCCGCAAGGCTTCCGAGGATCTGATCCGCTCCCGCATCCGCATCAAGTCCATGAGCTTTATGAGAGGCCGCACTTTCCTCAATAAGTTCGTGATCATCGATGAGGCTCAGAACCTGACGCCCAAGCAGATGAAGACGCTGATCACGCGAGCCGGTCCCGGTACCAAGATTGTCTGTCTCGGCAACATTGCCCAGATCGATACGCCGTACCTGACCGAAGGCTCTTCCGGTCTGACATACGTGGTCGACCGCTTCAAGGGCTGGAAGCACGCCGGTCACATCACCATGCAGCGGGGTGAACGCTCGAGACTTGCGGATTACGCTTCCGAAGCCCTCTGAGCGGGCCGCACAGGCCTTAAAACCATCGCATAAATGCGGAACAGGCGCTTTTTTCGAGAAATATTCTCGTAAAAAGGCGCCTGTTTACGTTTAGTAATGGTACAGTCAAAGAAATGTGTCCCCGAAGGGGCTGTAAAAGAATTATTGCCAACCACAAAAGAGGAAATTATGAATAATGACTTTCCGCGAATTAAGCGACTTCCCCCGTACGTCTTCAACATCACCAATGAGCTGAAGATGGCGGCGCGCCACCGCGGCGAGGACATTATCGACCTGAGTATGGGCAACCCGGACGGTGATACGCCCAAACACATTGTCGACAAACTCGTTGAAGTGGCTGAAAGAACCGGCACACACGGTTACTCTGCATCCCGCGGTATTCCGAGACTGCGCAAGGCCATCTGTGATTGGTACCAGCGCCGTTATGACGTCGAGCTCGATCCGGACAGCGAATCCATCGTAACGATCGGTTCCAAGGAAGGTATTGCTCACCTGATGCTCGCCACACTTGACCGCGGCGACACCATTCTCGTTCCGAACCCGAGCTACCCGATTCATATTTACGGTGCCATCATCGCCGGCGCTGACGTCCGCAGCGTCCGTATGGGCCCGGGCATCGACTTCTTCCACGAATTCGAACGCGCAGTTATCGAAACGACTCCGAAGCCCAAGCTCATGATTCTCGGCTTCCCGAGCAATCCGACCGCTCAGTGCGTCGATATGGAGTTCTTCGAACGTCTCGTTGCTCTTGCCAAGAAGCACGGCATTTATATCGTTCATGACCTCGCTTACGCCGACATCGTCTTCGACGGCTACAAGGCTCCGTCGATCATGCAGGTTCCGGGTGCAAGAGATGTTGCCGTTGAATTCTTCACTATGAGTAAGAGCTACAACATGGCAGGCTGGCGTATCGGCTTCATGGTCGGTAACAAGGAACTTGTTCATGCGCTTACCCGCATCAAGAGCTACCACGACTACGGTACCTTCACTCCGATCCAGGTCGGTGCGATCGAAGCCCTGAACGGTCCGCAGGACTGTGTCGAAGAAGTCCGCAAGGAATACGAACACCGCCGCGACGTGATGGTCGAAGGCCTCCACGAACTCGGCTGGATGGTTGAAAAGCCTAAGGCTTCCATGTACATCTGGGCAGAACTCCCCGAGTTCTACAAGAAGATGGGTTCCGTGGAATTCTCCAAGCGTCTGCTTGAAGTCGCCAAGGTTGCTGTCTCCCCGGGTATCGGTTTCGGCGAATACGGCGAAGGTTTCGTCCGTATCGCTCTTATCGAAAATACAGAACGTATCCGCCAGGCTCTGCGCGGCATCAAGGAAATGTTCAAGCAGGACGGTCTTCTCAATCAGGCTCCGAAGAAGGAAGGCAAGAAGCGTCAGGTTGCCCGCGTCAAGAAGCAGACTGAAGCTGTCGAAGCTCCTGCCGAAGCTGCAGCAAAGCCCGTTAAGACTGCAAAGACAACTGCCAAGAAGCCCGCAGCTAAGAAGACTGTTGCCAAGAAGACTGTTGCCAAGAAGGCCCCGGCAGCCAAGGCTGTGAAGGCTGAAAAGGTTGAAAAGGCACCTGCCAAGACCGTCAAGGCAAAGGCTGAAAAGCCCGCAAAGGCAGTGAAGGCAGCAAAGCCTGCCGAAGCCGCTGAAAAACCTGCAAAGGCCGCCGCCAAGAAGCCTGCAGCTAAGAAGGCCGTTGCCAAGAAGGCTCCGGCAGCCAAGGCTGAAAAGGCAGCTCCCGCGGCAGAAGAAAAGCCCGCCAAGGCAGCACCCAAGGCCGCCAAGAAGCCGGCAGCCAAGAAAAAAGCGTAATTAACAAGACTTAAAAACAGAGGAGAACACGATGACGGAGAAAATCAAAATCGGTATGGCCGGTTTCGGCAATGTCGGCAACGGCACTTATGCTGTATTGGCAAGAAACGCTGCTGAGATTACCCGCAGAGCCGGTCGCGAGATTGAGGTTTCCCGCGTCGTGGTGCGTCGTCCCGAACGAGTGATTCCGCTCGTTGACGACGCAGTTACGGTGACCACCGACTGGCAGGATCTCGTCAACGATCCTGAAATTCAGGTGGTGGTCGAAGTAATGGGCGGTATCGAACCCGCCCGCTCCCTGGTTCTCGCAGCCATCGAGAAGGGTAAGCATGTGGTGACCGCCAACAAGGCGCTGCTTGCCGAACACGGTAATGAAATCTTTGCCGCTGCTCAGCAAAAGGGTGTCAATGTGGCATTCGAAGCCGCCGTTGCCGGTTCCATCCCGATCATCAAGGCTGTGCGAGAAGGTCTTGCCGCCAACCGTATCGAATGGGTTGCAGGCATCATCAACGGTACCTGCAACTTCATTCTCTCGACGATGAGAGATACGGGCCGCAGTTTTGAGGACGTACTGGCCGAAGCTCAGAAGCTCGGTTACGCCGAAGCCGACCCGACATTCGATATCGAAGGTATCGATACCGCACACAAGACGATGATTCTCTCGTCTCTGGCATTCGGTATCCCCGTGGATATGAACCGTATCCACATCGAAGGTATCACCAAGCTCGAAGCCAAGGACATCCGCTTTGCCGAAGAGCTCGGTTACCGCATCAAATTGCTCGGTATCACCAAGATGATGCCGTACGGCGTGGAAATCCGCGTCCATCCGACACTGATCTCCAACCGCCGTCTGATCGCCAACGTTGAAGGAGCGATGAACGCCATCGTCGTTAAGACCGATGCCGCCGATTCTCAGCTCTTTTACGGCAAGGGTGCCGGCAGCGAGCCCACAGGCAGCGCCGTCATCGCCGATCTCGTCGATATTGCCCGTACCATTGACGCCAAGAGCAGTCAGAGACCGCTTATGCCGACTTTGTCGACGCTCGGTGCCACACCGTGGGCTGACTTCGGCGACACTCAGAGCTCCTACTACTTCCGCATTCCTGTGGAAGACAAGCCCGGTGTTCTCGCCGACATCGCCAAGATCATTGCGGAAAATTCGATCTCCATCGAATCCCTGATTCAGAAGGAACCCGCATACCCCGATACATTCACTGAAATCATCATGCTGACGCATACGGCCCGCGAAGCCGATGTTCAGCGTGCAGTACGGACCATGCAGCAGCTTGCCAACGTACGCGGTCCGATCGTTACTCTGAGAAAGGAAGAGCTTCGTTAATCATGCAATACATCTCTACACGCGGCGGCGTTCCTGCCTCCACTTACAGTGAAATTGTTCTTCAGGGTCTCGCCCGCGACGGCGGACTTTTTGTGCCGAAGGCTTATCCGCAGGTTTCCAAAGAAACGCTCTCTTCCTGGCGCGGCTTAAGCTACGCTCAGCTTGCTACGGCTGTGACCGCTCTCTTTGCCAAGGATCTCGACCGCTCGACCGTCGCGCGTCTCTGCGAATCGACCTATACCGAAGAGACTTACTGCCACGGCCGTCCGGGAACCGAATTCGAGAAGATCACGCCGCTTGTCTGGCTTGACCGCAACCTCGGTATTCTCGAACTCTCCAACGGTCCGACATTGGCCTTCAAAGATATGGCCATGCAGTATCTCGGCGCGCTCTTTGAGTACATCCTCATGAAGCAGGATAAAGAGCTCAATATTCTCGGCGCAACGAGCGGTGACACGGGCAGTGCCGCCGAATACGCAATGAAGGGCCGCAAGGGCGTCAAAGTATTCATGCTGTCTCCGGAAGGCCGAATGAGCGACTTCCAGAGAGCTCAGATGTATTCGCTTTCCGACGACAACATCTTCAATATTTCTGTCGAAGGTACGTTCGACAACTGCCAGGATATCGTCAAGCAGGTGTCCGGCGACCTCGCTTTCAAGGAAGCCAACCATATCGGTGCGGTCAACTCCATCAACTGGGCCCGCGTTGCCGCTCAGGTGGTTTACTACTTCGCAGGCTGGCTGCAGGCAACCGAAAGCGACGATGAAAAGATTTCGTTCTCCGTGCCGTCCGGCAACTTCGGCGATGTGCTCGCCGGCTGGATTGCCAAGAACATGGGCCTGCCGATCGAGAACCTGATCGTTGCCACCAATGAAAACGACGTGCTCTACGAATTCTTCCGTACAGGCCGCTACCGCATCCGCGACGCTGCTCATACATTCGTAACGAGCTCCCCGTCGATGGATATTTCCAAGGCTTCGAATTTCGAACGCTTTATTTTCGATATCGTCGGCCGCGACCCCGAACGCGTCTGCGAGCTCTGGAGAGAACTCGCCGATAAGAAGGAATTCATGCTGACGGGCGAAGAGTGGGAACGCGTCAAGGCAAGCGGCTTTGTCGCAGCCCGCAGCACTCATGCCGACCGCCTTGAATGCATCCGCGAAATTTGGGATAAGCACGGCATTCTGATCGATCCGCACACCGCGGACGGCATCAACGCCGCAAGCGGTTTCTTAAGAGCCGATGTAAAGACGGTATGTCTTGAAACTGCGCTTCCCGCCAAGTTCGGCAAGACCATTGAAGAAGCCGTCGGTTTCATGCCGCCGGTGCCTTCGGGTTTCGAGGATCTTCTTACCCGCCCGCAGCATGTCGTTCATATGGCCGACGACGTTGAAGCGGTTAAGCAGTTTGTCGTCGACCATACCAAAGGCGAATAAATGAAGGTCGTCGATTTCGTAGGTTATTCCGGCAGCGGTAAGACAACGCTGGTTGAAAAACTTATCGAGATATTTTCGACGGCCGGACTGAATGTGGCAGCGCTCAAAGATGCGCACCACGGATTTGAAATGGACCGCCCGGGCAAGGACAGCTGCCGCTTCCGCTGTGCGGGCGCCAAACAGGTGATCGTCCGAAGCGACGACCGATGGGTGCTTCTGACCGAGACGCCGCAGCAGCGCCCTTCGCTCAAAGAACTGCTTGACCGGCTCGCACCCTGCGACCTCGTCCTCGTAGAGGGATTTAAGTCGGAAGAGGCTGCCGCTCTGCGCCTTGAGGTCTATCGCGAAGGTGTCTGTGACGAAAAACCGATCGCTCTTCGGGACCCGGGCATCTGTGCCGTGGTTTCCGATCACGAACCCGCCGATCTCGCAGGTTCCGTTCTTCCTGTATTGAATATCAATGATCCCGCCTCGGTTGCCCGCTGGGTGGCCGAGCGCTTAGGCATCGACAGAGGTCTCGTATGATCAGTGTTGAAGAAGCGCGTGCAAAGATTTTGGACGGCATCGAGCCCATTGCAAAGAGCGAAGAGCTCGTAACGCTTTACGCTTCCGGCCGCATTCTGGCCGAAGATGTTACCTCGACGATTTGTGTCCCGCCGCTCAATAACTCCCAGATGGACGGCTATGCGGTAAGCACGGAAGATTTCGCCTACGGAATTCTTACG
>CAZNBL010000061.1:0-7849 GCA_964571375.1 uncultured Burkholderiaceae bacterium | reverse complement strand
GCTCATTAACTGTATGCCGAATCCTTCGGTACCGAGCAAAATACCGAGCACGGCACCGAAAGCCGAGCCGCTTGCCACACCCAGGGTGTCGGGAGTAGCGAGCGGATTGGAAAAAAGTGCCTGAAAGGCGGCACCCGCCGCTGCAAGACCCGCACCCGCCATAAGAGCGAGCAATACGCGGGGCAGTCGCACCTGAAGAATGACGGCCTTCAAAGTCGGGTTGATTTCAGAGCCGCTCAGTGCGCCGAACAGCGTTGAAAACACGTCCGACGGATTCACCCAGAAGCGTCCGCAGCAAAGCGCGCCGAGCGCAGCAATGCTGATTGCGGCAAAAAAGAGTGTGTTTCGAAGAATCGGACTCATGCGTATTTACTTCTGTTCGGTACCGTAGGCACCGGCAACATCCCCGTCACCGAGGTCTATATCAAAAAGACTCTTATAGTATTTTTTTACTTCGCCCGTAAAGTCAATATCGGCAAAGGCTTCCGGATAGACGGTTTTTGCGACCCACAACAGCGCAAGCGGCGAGTCGGCAGACGGCGTATAGGTACGGTAAATGCCGCGCGGCATCTTGTAAACCGCCTTGTCTTGTACGGCTTTAACCGGCGTCCAGTTATTGAATTTGTTTCCGAAGAGGTCGTCGGGGCGGGCAGAGGTAAAGTTTGTGATGAAAATCACGTCCGGATTCCAGCCGTAGATCTGCTCCATATTGACGATGGCGTTGGAGTTCTCGGCCCGGATCTCTTCGGCAACATTGATGCCGCCCGCAGCCGCAGCCCAGTACTCGCCGAAAAAGTTTTTACCGCTCGTGACGATGTGCTTGGCGTCGTACTGGAAGAGGAAAAGAATGCGTTTGCGCTTTTCAGCCGGAATGAGCGGGATGCGTTCGGCAACAAGCGCTTCGATATCGCCGGCGTATTTTTCGGCCTCGGCCCGTCTGATCTTTCCCGGGAAGACCTGATCGATAAGCGCAATCCAGGCCCTGTAAGTTTCCAGAACGTTGTAGTTCCACTTGTTGACGCTGAAAGAAACGGCGGGGATCCCTGCGTTTTCAAGCATTTTGAGCGATGCGGCGTCACCGGCGTTCACAAAGACGACGTCGGGGTGCAGAGAGATCATACTTTCGATATTTAAGGCATTGCCCTGCATGAAAGCAGTGTCTGCCTTTAGGACTTCGGGACGGACTTTGCCGAGCAGGCCGCTTTCGGCGGCAGCCATCGAAACCCGATGCATGCCGATAATTTTGTTTTCTGTGAGGAAAAGACTTAAGAAAGACGGCAGCGGGAAGATATTGGTTGCGGCAACGCTTTTGATTTCATCGGGCACTTCGACGCTTCTGCCCATGTGGTCAGTGACGGTACGGGCGCCTGCAACCGAGGCAAGCGAGAAAAGAAGGGCGAGGAGAAAAGAGTAGATGCGTTGCATGGTATCGGGTGTCAATGCCGCCGTTTTCGGTCGGCAAACAAAGTAAAAGCGGCTGCTTTGAGCCGCTTTCATCTGTCATTACTTCTTCTTGGCAGGAACTTCGGAAATCTTGGCGTTCTTAGCCAGAGAACTCAGATATTCCTGAGCCTTTTTCTGAGCGGCGAGCTGCTCCATCTGGGGCTTGACCTTACTGAAGGCCGGAGCTTCGACGGTACGCTTGTCCACGAGCTTGATCACGTGGTAGCCGAGCTGGCTCTTGAACGGAATCGGGCGGACCTGACCCTTGTCGAGCGCCATGATGGCGTCGGCCAATCCCGGGATGGCAATCTGGCTCACATGGACGAAGGGCTGATCGACCTTCTGATCGATCTTCTTATCCTTGGCGATATCTGCAAGGCTGTCGCCGTCCTTAACCTTCTCAATGATCTTCTTGGCTTCGGCTTCGCTCTTGACGACGAGATGCTGAATCTTGACTTCGTTCGGGTTGTACTGCTTCTTGAACTGCTCGTACACCTTCTTGGCTTCAGCTTCGGTTACCGGGCTCTTCGTGAGCTTGTGGCGCACGAGTTCGTTTTTGAGAAGTTCGGTTCTCTGGGCGGCAAGCTTCATTTTTACCGCAGGATCCGAAGAGACTTTCTGCTTGGCGGCTTCCTGATTGATAAGAGTCTGAGTGATCAGATGTTCGCGGGCAAGGGCAAGGCGCTGATCGGCATCCGTAACACCCTGTTTTTCCAGGGCCTGCATGACCTGACGCTGTTCCTGAGCGGAAATGACCTTTCCGTTGACGTTAAGCGCGGCCTGGGCAAAGACGTTCATGCTGACGGCGGCACCGACAGCTGCGATAAGAATTTTTTTCATTTGATTGTCTTCTCCGAAAAGAATGCCTTGATTGTACCGAGCCCGGGGGCGAAATCAATGACGGGATTCGCTCGGTGCAAGAAGTGTCATATTGATCGAATGAACACCGTGGCCGATGAAAGGCTTTAAGTATTCGTAGACGATACGGTGGCGTTCGACTCTCGGCATGCCTTCGAAGCGGCGTGCGATGATGAAGAGGTGATAGAGAGCGCCCTTGGTGATGTGGGCGTTGCCGCCCGGCTGGTTGTTGAGCTCGGTAAAACGCAGCTCGATCGGAAAGAGCGGCTCTACAGCAGACTGAATGCGCTCTAATGTCGGAGTGTGACTCACTTTAAAATCCCCTGTAAGTATTGTTTTAATCGTTTTTAATGTATTTCGATACGTAGACGCCCATGCCTACGGTAAAGGCAAGGGTAAGACCCATCAGGCCGAAGAGCTTGAAGTTCACCCAGGTGTCCGTAGAGAAGCTGTAGGCGACTGCGATATTGATGATGCCGGTCACGATAAAGAAGGCGATCCAGGCATAAAGCAGGTTGGTCCAGGCATGACGCGGCAGCTGCATCTGCTTGCCGAGAAGCATTTCGATGAAGTTTCTGCCGGTGAAATGTCCGCCGATCAGAATGACGGAGAAGATCCAGTAAAGGATGGTGGGCTTCCACTTGATGAACATTTCGTTGTGAAGCCAGATCGTCAGAGAGCCGAAGACCAAAATGACGGCGGCGGAAATCCAGAGCATCGGTTCGATTTTCTTACCGCGGATTGCCATGGAAAGGATCTGAATCAGGGTTGCGGTAATCGCAACGGCCGTAGCGCAGATGACCGGTGCCTGGGCAGGGTCAAATCCGCCTCCGAGCCATTGATTGCAGAGCGAAGCGGCGCCCGCGGCATCGGATTGCGCGAATTTGAATGTGCCGAAAAAGAGAATTACCGGCAGCAGGTCATATAAAAGCTTCAAAATACCCTCGTAAAACCGTCAAAAATAGCAAACGAAAATTCTACAAAAAAATGAAAAATTTGTTAAATCAAGGCGTAAACTCAAAAACTTACACCTAGGGAATACGCTCATCTTTCCTGTTTTGCGGACGTTTTTTTATGTCCGATTCTTCCGAATTGTTTAATTTCTTTTCCCTTAAGCACCCGATAACCGAGAAAAGGGTATTCTCGGCAGACTTAATTTTTCTTTGGTCCAAGGTTTTATGAAGAACGTAAAGAAAATTGCGGCTGCAACTTGTGTAGCCGCTGCGATGACTGCGGGCGCTGCCGTCGCCCAGGTACCGACAGCCGTACTGCCGGCAAACGTCACTCAGGCAGCAACAATCGAGGGTATTACGGAATACCGTCTTGCCAACGGTCTGAGAGTCGTACTTTTCCCAGATGCTTCCAAGGCAACGACGACGGTCAATATGACTTATCTGGTCGGCTCCCGCCATGAAAACTACGGCGAAACCGGTATGGCGCATCTTCTGGAACACTTGATGTTCAAGGGCAGCAAGAACTATCCGGATCCGACCAAGGAATTTACCCGCCGCGGCTTTACGATGAACGGCTCCACATGGTTGGATCGTACAAATTATTTCGTATCGTTCAACGCTACCGAAGACAACCTTGCCTGGGCGCTCGGCTGGAGTGCCGACG
Organism: uncultured Burkholderiaceae bacterium; assembly: GCA_964571375.1. GTDB lineage: Bacteria > Pseudomonadota > Gammaproteobacteria > Burkholderiales > Burkholderiaceae_F > JAFTYR01. The sequence goes on along the minus strand of CAZNBL010000061.1, from coordinate 3,931 downwards.
CGATGCGCAATTCCTTTATTGCGAAAAAAGACCTCGACAGCGAAATGAGCGTCGTGCGCAACGAGTTCGAGCTCGGTGAAAACAGCCCGGCGCGCGTCATGATGAAGCGCATGCAGTCGGTGATTTACGACTGGCACAACTACGGCAAGAGCACGATCGGCAACCGCAGCGACATCGAAAACGTCGAAATCGAAAACCTGCAGAACTTCTATCACCGCTACTACCGTCCGGACAATGCCGTTCTGACCGTGAGCGGCAAGTTCGATGTAGCCAAGACACTCTCGCTTATCGCCGAAAACTTCGGCGGTATTGAAAATCCGAAGGAAAAACTGCCGGCTGAATGGACTGTGGAACCCACGGCCGACGGCGAACGCTATTTTGAGATCCGCCGCAGAGGCGAAAGCCAGCTGATTTCTGTCGCATACCGCATTCCGAGCGCACTGCATCAGGATATGGCTGCGATCGACGCCGCGGTCAATGTGCTTACCGATACACCGAGCGGCCGGCTCTACAACGCTCTGGTTAAGAGCGGTCTTGCCACCAACGTCTACGGCTATGCGATTGCCGCCGAAAAGCCGGGTTATGTGATGTTCGGTGCCGTCGTCAAGAAGGGCGAATCGATTGAAAAGGTCCGCGACGTTCTGGTCGACACCATTGAAAATTCGCTCGTCAAAGAACCGATGAGCGAAAAGGAACTCACCCGATTTAAAGTAGAGAACGCCACATCCTACGAGCGCATGCTGGCCGACCCGCAGGATTTCGGTATCGGTCTTTCCGAATTCATCGCTTTGGGTGACTGGAGACTCTTCTTCTATATCCGCGACCGCATGGAAGGCGTTACACCGCAGGATGCGGACGCCGCCGCTTCCCGCTACTTCGTCCGCGACAACCGCGTGGTCGGCGTCTTTATTCCTGAGGATAAGCCCAAGCGCGCCGAAATCGGTGCCGCTCCGAGCGCAGAAGAACTGCTCGCTACTTACACTCCGAAGACCGATGGCGACGTGGTCGAAGCCTTTGACGCAAGCTACGACAACTTAAACGAGAGAACACGACGCCTTACCCTCGGCAATCTTGAAGTCGCACTGCTGCCGAAGAAGACCCGCGGCAAGACCGTCACCGTTTCCATGAACTTCGATTACGGCAACGCCGAAAACCTCTTCGGCAAGGATCAGTGCGAAAAGATCACGACGGCGATGCTCACGCGCGGTACCGATAAGATGAGCCGCGAAGAGATCGACGACGCGATGACTCAGCTTAAGATGGACGGCGGCGCAAGCGGCTTTGTGACTACAGCGGACAATCTTCCCGCCGCCCTTGAACTTGTTGCCGGTCTCTGGAAGGGCGCAGCTTTCCCCGAAAGCGAATTCGATAATCTCAAAAAGCAGATTATCGTGATGACGCAGAGCCAGCTCGACAATCCGGACGCTCTTGCAGCCGATGCGATTTCTCAGCACTTCAATACTTATCCGAAGGGCGATATCCGTCACGTCTCGAGCATCAAGGATGCGATGAGCGAAGTGCAGAACCTCAAAATTGAAGAGGTGAGAGACTTCCATAAGCGTTATATGGCAACCGGCCGCGGCCAGATCGCAATCGTCGGCGACTTTGACGCCGCAGCGGCCGAAGAAGTGATCCGCAGACACTTTGCCGAAGCCGAAAGCACGGTTCCCTATCAGCGCATCACCAAGGAATACCGTCCGGTGAAGGCAACCCGCATCGTGATCGACGCGCCTGAAAAGGAAAACGCCAACATTCTCGCCCGCAGCGTCTTTGCGATTAAAGACACCGATGCGGATGCACCGGCTCTGATGATCGCCAACTGGATTTTGGGCGGCGGCACCGGCCTTTCCAACCGCCTGATCGAACGCTTAAGACAGCAGGAAGGTCTCTCGTACGGCGCGGGCTCAAGCGTCATGATTCCGAGCGACGGTAACGACGGCAGCTTCCGCTTCCGTGCGATCGTGGCTCCCCAGAACCTTCTGCAGGCCGAGGCGAGTGCCAAGGACGTGATCGCTCAGGCTGTCAGAGACGGCTTTACCGATCAGGAAGTTCTTGAAGCCAAGAAGGGATTCCTCGAAGCCAAGGAACTTTCCCGCGCTCAGGACAATCTCGTTGCCAGAAGCTGGATGCTCAAGATGAAGGAAGGCCGCGACTGGACCTTCAGCAAGGGGATCGAAGAGAAGATTCAGGCTCTGACGACCGAAGACGTCAACAAGGCGCTCCGCAAGTACATCAAACCCGAAGAAATCACCTGGGTTCTTGCGGGCGATCAGTCCAAAATCACCTCTAAGTAATCTCATCCGAACGGCGGCTGTCCAATTACGGGCGCCGCCGTTATAATATGCGGCCGACAAACGATAATCGTTATTGTTTGTATTCTTATTTACAATTGGATCCGCACTGTTATTGAGCGGATCAGAAATATTCCGGACCGCCCCTATGGATAAAGAACTTACATCGACTGTCAGACTCTCCGATATCGGAGAGGGTGAGAGCTGCACGCTCGTCAAATGGGGTGCCGTTCCGGAGCAGGAAATTCAACGCCTGAAGAACCTCGGCGTGATGACGGGTATGCCCGTCACCGTTTCTCAGACCACTCTGTCGGGTCCGGTTGTCGTTGCTGTGAACGACGCGCATATTGCAATTGCCGGACACATCGCAGAAGAAATTCTCGTGCTGAAGGCTCATACCAAGGAGGCCCGATAATGCTGCTCAAAGATATGCATCCCGGCGACAAGGGCCGAATCGTTTCGTATAACCCGGGTCTGCCCGAGTACCGCCGCCGTCTCCTTGCATTCGGCGTTCTGCCGAACACCGCCTTTGAAGTAACCCGTGTCGCTCCCTTGGGAGATCCGGTCGAAATCAAGGTGAGAGGTTCTTATATCAGCGTCAGAAAAGAAGAAATCAAGATTCTCAATGTGGAGAAACTGGGCTAAGCATGGCAAAAGTGCGTAATACGATTTGCGTGGTCGGTAACCCGAACTGCGGCAAAACCACACTGTTTAACGGGCTCACCGGCTCCAATCAGATCGTCGGCAACTGGCCCGGCGTTACCGTTGAAAAAAAGAGCGGTGAATTCGACTATGCCGGCCGACACATTACGATTGTCGACCTGCCGGGTATTTATTCTCTGCAGCCGAGTTCCGCGGCAAGCGAAGACGAAAAGGTCGCCCGCGACTACATCATGCTCGACGAAGCCGAACTCGTCGTCAATATCGTCGATGCGAGCAATCTCGAGCGCAACCTTTATCTCACCACGCAGTTGATCGAGATGCAGGTGCCGATGATCGTTGCCGTCAATATGCTTGACGTGGCACGCGACCATCAGATCGAAATCAATCTCGCTTCTTTATCCGACAAGCTCGGTATTCCCGTGGTCGGTATCGTCGCTTCCCGCGAAAACGGTCTTGAAAACCTCTGCAAGGTGATCGACCAAGAACTCGACCGCTTGAAGATTCCCTTTAATCCGATCCGCTTCCCCGAAGACATTACCGGCGCAATCCGTGAAATCGGCAGCGACCTCGGCCGTCAGGGCGTGAGCCGCCCGCATTGGATTGCCGAGCAGATGCTCGAAGGCGACGATGCGATTACGGACTACATGCAGGGCGTCGATCTCGAAAATGCACGCGCCGTTACCCGCAGACTTGTCGAAGCCTATCAGGGCGATCTTGATATTGCGGTCGCAGACGTGCGCTATCAATTCGTGAGCGAAGTCGCGGCCGCCTCCATGACCCGCAGGGGCGAAGTGGTTTCGACGTTTACCGAAAAGCTCGACCGTATCGTACTTAACCGCTGGCTCGGTATTCCGATTTTCCTCTTCGTCATGTACCTGATGTTTGTCTTCTCGATCAACATCGGTTCTGCGTTTATCGATTTCTTCGATATTCTCGTGGGCGGTATCTTTGTCGAAGGATTCGGCGAACTTCTTACC
>CAZNBL010000060.1:0-7970 GCA_964571375.1 uncultured Burkholderiaceae bacterium | reverse complement strand
ATCATTGATTGGATGGACGTGAATGGTTTTGATTTGTCTTAATGGCCCATCTATTAAAAGGTTTCTATTGGCGTATGATTTTTTTATATTTTTAATGCTTCCAATATGTTTTTCTTTATATAGGTTATATAGCACATTTATTCTGGGAGTTTTTTGCTAGGATATGTTTGAGTGTTGTTTTTTTACTTTTTTTTCAAGAGCAGGAGTTTTGTTTTTTGCACAAAAGATAACTTGATTAATGCAAAGCTACTCTCGCGGCGGTAATTGCCATGACAATGCCACGATGGAAAATTTTAACGGGACGTTTAAGGTTGAAGTACTTTAAAACACATTATGGGCCGGCGATCAGTCGTCCTTTATGGATCAAAACAAGCCGACTGAAGAATATATCGAGTTTTAAAAACATGTTCGGTGCTCGGAAACCTCACACCGAACCAGTACAAAACCAATTTTTTAAACCAACAGCAAAGCTTGCATTTACAATGAATTTATTAAGCTAACTAAGCTGCCCAATATTTCCCTACCAGTTTAGGAGTTTAATTTGTTTTTTTGATGATAGTTCTAATTTCGTTAAGGAATTTATCGTTAATTATTTCAGTGCATTCTTCGAAAGTTTTCTTTCGATGTTCATTAACATATTTCCCCGGAATCAATACTTTCTTTTTAGCCCCTCTAAGATACCATTCGTATTCAATATCAAGGTGGCCAACATCGAAACATCGTCTTCCGGATCTATGCAGGTCTAAAGCCAGGACTTTAGCAGTTGGGCCTACTGCCAAAAGGTAGATGCTGTCTTTTGGCTCATCAAGAGCTGCATCTAAGATTTGATCGTAAGCATCAAATGCATTTTCTGCTGGTACTAAAATTCTTGTAACGCTTGTTGCATTAGATAACAAGTCATTGTTGACACCGAATCGAGTATGTTCTCCTTCAATGAGAACAATATTGGCATCGGTCCACAGTTTTCTAAAGGCTGTGAAGATTTCTGTCGCTTTTGATTTGTCTTCTAAATCGATATACGGTCTGGATATTAACGAATCTCCGTAAGTTTTTTCTAAATTAAGAATATTCGAAATTAATGGCAGTGTTTCATAAACATGCCGGCTCCAGAATTTGTTTGCGTTTGCATTCAAGTTAACAAACTTTTTAGAAAAGGGATACGGCAAACAAATCAGGACATCTTCATCGGTGCAGCTAATGACGTCTTTGATTCTCTTGGCCAATTCAGGGGACCATTTCTGGTAACCGATGTTGTAACCGTTCTTTCTGAGAACCATAAAAAGCTCACCGTCACCAAAGCGGATGAAGGATGAACTCTTGTTCGTATCCAAAAATTTAAGCGTTTCCTCGGAAGACATAATGTTGGGGGCATGTGTCTTCTGAAAAAATAACAGAATTCGATAGTACAGTATCTTAAAAAAGTGTCTGTTGAAAATCATTTGCTAAACAATAAGTTAGACTGTTGAAGTAGGAATCTAGTAGAGAAGATTAAAAACGCTGTCTATCCAATATGCATTCTTCTCTATATAGGACGAACGAAGATGATCATCGTCTTTATAGTTCAGTAGATTACACCGTTTGTTAGGGCAAACAAAGGATTCGGTCGTAATCAACGTAGCATAATCGGAAAAATAACTTATAGCTTGTTTATTTCCGTGAGCCCATTTCATATCGGATGGGTAATCAACGTAAAAACCCTTTTTAAAGGATGATTCTAGATCCAATCTGTTCTTAATTTGTTTTTTAAGGTCGTACTCATCTGAAGTGCTCCACGGCGCATCCAATACGACATAGAACTTTTTCTCGATGCTATATTGCTTCATCCATTCTAGGTATCGGTTCATGCCGTCTGCGAAGATTTTATCATGAAGCCCCCCCCACATTTGACCGATAACAACAACTTTTATTTGCGGATTTTTCAGCAAGGTTTCAATGTGATCCGGCATAGAAGCGCATTTTTTATTTACGCTGCCGTTTAATTCGGTTCCGGTTGAAGCTAAACAGCCGCCGTTAGCAATAAAGGCGGCGTTAATACCAGTTTTTCTGAACAAATATCCAGCTCTCGGAGCGTATTGCTCGATGTGAGAATCTCCGATAAATAAAATTTCCGGTGCCTTCTCTTTATCGAACGAAAGTACGGGAACATCACCGAATTTATGAGAATGAGTAATTTCTCGGTACGTAAAGTCGTCGGTGAAACTGAAAACCTGAGCAATTTCTCTGTTCGGAAATCCTTTTTGATGTTTGACGACCTGTCCTGCAACAGCACAAAGAAGTAAAGCGGCAATAAGCGCGCCGATAACGAGCTTATTGGATTTAGCTCTTCGTACGGGATTTTCTACGCAGGCGTAAACAAAAACAGCGAGCGGGAAAGAAATCAGTACCGCGATGCCGTAGTGCCATTGAGGAGCCTGCGGCGTAACGATGTGCAGGTAGGAGATCAGCGGCCAATGCCAAAGATAAAGAGAGTAGCTGATCAAGCCGATAAAGGAGAATACCTTCCAGGAAAGCAGAGTCCTGTTGATGATTGCATCATCGTTGGCGGTAATCAACAGAGCTGCGCCGATAACCGGAAGCAGAGAATAGAATCCCGGCGTTTGGCAGGCATCGGTGTAGAGAAGCATGGAACCGCAAACTAAAGTCAGACCGATAATTGAAAAGGCATTACGCAGTCCGATTGAGAATTTTTTAGTGTCAAAGTTCAGAAGGCGTTCTGCATACGCAATCAAAATGCCGGCACCGAGTTCCCAGAAGCGCGGCAGAGGAAGATAGAAACGTTGGTTCTGATCATTTAAGCAGAGCGTTGTGATGAAAGAACCGGCTATCAAGATAATCAGGAAAATACCGACGGCCTTACTTTTGTCGGTTGTAAATTTCCAAATCAGAGTGCAAATCAAAGGGAAGAAGATGTAAAACTGCTCTTCGATTGCAAGGCTCCATAAATGCAGAAGCGGTTTATCAATAGAAGAAAGATCGAAGTATCCGATATCAGATAATAATCTGAAATTCTGATAAAGCGCTGCACTCGAATAGATGTGTTGTCCTAACGACTTAAATTCTCCCGAGGACAGAAGGAGTCAACCCAGAACGAAAACAAAAGTCAGGACACAAACTAAGTTCGGAAGAATACGTTTGATGCGTTTTGTATAAAAATCGCGATAACTGAAGCGGTTGAGTTCTAAATCACGAAAGATGATCCCGGAAATCAGGTATCCGGAGATTACAAAGAAAATATCAACGCCCAGAAAACCACCCGGAAGCAGATTGGGGAAGGCATGGAAAAAGAGTACGGGAAGGACTGCCAGAGCTCGAAGTCCAGTGATATCCAAACGCCAGTAATGAGAATTTTGTTTCTGTGCAACCATTGTTAAGAGCAAATATTTTCGATGTACTTTCGGAAAAGTTTGCGCAAGTTTAAGAGATGGACGGAATAAATTCCAATGATTAAAAACGGTACACCGAATTCACAACAGGAGATATGTTATGAGTTCGGTGTGAGTGTTGTTCGAGAGTACAGACTTATTTTAGAAATTTTGTATTTTCTGTCAGGATTTGATTGAGATACGTCGGCATAGATGTGTCTTTTGCTTTTCGGTTATCCGGATCCAAGAAACTCAATACTCCTTTTTCATCGATCTGTGTAATGCGGTTCTTCTCGATGAAAGCATCCTTACTGTAGTTACTGCAGTAAACAAAATCTCTCTCGACCTCGCTCCAGAAATTGTATCCTGCAGAATAATCGCTTGTCGGATTGGTGCATCCGAGTGCATCGGTCAGGATGGTCGGAGCAATATCGAGTGCCGAAGTTCTGTAGTCGATGACAGCGGGTGCTTTACCCGGCCAATACACAACCATCGGAACCTTGGCCTGATACTCGGTAAAGTTACCGTTATGCCCCCAGTAGTTCAGCTTATTGTCGTTGAATTCTTCGCCGTGATCGGAGCTGATAATGACAATTGTATCCTCAAGATGACCGCTGTCCTTTAAAAGCTTCAATACTTTACCGACATTGTCGTCGACAAAGCGGACTGCATTCTTATAGCGGTTGAAATACGAAGTACGGTCGAAGTCATTGTTCAGTTCAAGCTGATTGACGGTTTCCCAATAGGGCTTGAAGACAGCGTATTTTTCGTCTTTATGGAAGTCGATCGCATGGACGTTGTCAAAGAAAATGAAACCGAAGAACGGTTTTTCCTTGGATTGAGACGAGAGCCATTTATCAAAGTCTTCAACGCATGCCAAGTCTCTGTCTGCAGAGGTTTCTCCGCGAGAATTTAAGCGGATATTATCAAGACCGGCAAATACGGTCTGATTGAATTCAGGCATGGTCAGCGTCGCGCCGGCAAAAGTTTCGATTTCATAGCCTTCTTTCTGAAGTGCCTGAATCAGAACGGAAGGTGTCTTTGTAGCCAAAGACTTCTGCCAGTAGCTTCCCGGAAGGCCGGTAAAGAGCGTGAAGATGCCGTGGCGTGTGTTGATACCGCCGGACCAATGGTCGGTGAATCGTACTGCCTGCTTGGAAAACTCCCATGTGTTCGGCATGTTTACTTCGTTGAGCATATCAGCGCGCAGTGCGTCGACATACAGGAATACGATGTTGTATTGCTTGGTATTGTTGCAGGCGAGCGGATTTAAGGGGTAGTTCATAGCCCGCTTGTTGTTCCCGGTAGAAATCTTTACGCCAGCGGCTTCCTGAACGCTCACAAAGCCGTGTTTAATGAGGAACTTGTTGTAGCGGAGCGGGCTTGTGGTCGGAATAAGTTCTGCAACTTCGGTGTAATCGGAATAATGCTTTGCGTAAGAGTAGCCGTACCAGAGATTGCAACCGATAAAGCCTGCAACAATAACAGCCATCCAGGGTGCCACAGAGTGTCGGGCGGAGGAAGCTTTGCCGGCCGCCCAAACGGTCGCAGCGCCGAGAGTAAAGCATGCAGCGATAAGTGCACAGATTTGAGCGATCATCATTGCAGACATCGGAACGACCTGACCGCCGCCGAAGAATGTCATCTGAAGCATGGCAATGTTCAGGTGAAGTCGGAACTGCTGATACACAAAAGTATCGGCAAGCAGGAAGGTAAGCAACAAACCGTTGACAAGGAAAGTTGTTGCAAAGAGTGCTTTCTTTTGCTTAAGCAGTGCCGGAATCAGTCCGATAATGAAAGTCGTCAGGAAGCTGAGCAGTGCAAAATGAAAGAATGCAAAAGATTCTGTGTAGACGACGGCCGAACGACTCCATTCGCCGAGATCAACGGTACTCAAATATCGGGAGCACAGAAGGGTTGCAATCAGTGCAATAAAGATGCTGTTAAGACAGAGAAGGCGGGAAGCCTTTTTAAAGCCGAATTCTTCAGACATTTTTACAAAACAAATATCAAACGCCGCTATTTTATCGGCGAAAGACAGCAATAAGATTCATCTGTATTCTTCGTCGATTGTAAAAAAATATGAGATGAAAAGATGTTTCAAGTTCAAGAAACTCTTAAAATAACAAAGTTCGTCTGAGTGACAGGCGGACTTACTATCAATATTCACTCACGGTTTTAGAAAAATGAAAAAAATTGCATTGTTTATTGCCGCTGCATGTATGGCAGCCGGTGCTCAGGCCGCATACAAGGACGGTGTTTACGAAGGCGAAGGTCAGGGCAACCACGGTCCGATTCAGGTTCAGGTTACAGTGAAGAGCGGTAAGGTTGCCGATGTTAAGGTTCTGAAGCACACGGAAACTGAAGCGATCGTTCAGGCTCCGATCGACTACATGGTTCCGGAAATTATTGAAAAGGACGGTACTGCCGGTGTTGAAAACATTGCCGGCGCCAGCAACTCTTCCAAGGGTATCAAGGAAGGCGTAGATAAGGCTCTTGCCAAGGCTAAGTAATAACAGGCTTTATCTTCTGCACCAGGGCGACAAAGTTCAGCTTTGCCGCCTTTTCTTAATCCTGCAGGACTAATGGAACAATCTCTGACGGAGATTTTCGGCCTTCAACGATATCTCTGATCGCTTCTGCAAATCCGATGCGAAGTCCCTGTTGTTCCGCCAGGGTCAGTGCACCTTGCAAAGCATTTAATCCTTCGACTGCCATTCCGACACGATTAAGTGCCTCTGCCTTGCTGAAGCCTTCTCCGATCAGTAAGCCGAATCTGCGGTTTCTGCTGTGATTGCTGAACGCTGTAGCCAAAAGATCACCGAGACAGCAGTCTTCATAGAAGGTTTCCGGTGCAGCGCCGCATACAACGCCGAGTTCTTTAATTGCGTGAAGGCCGCGTGTAATCAAAGCCGAGCGGAAGTTGTCGCCTAAGTGCTGACCGTCGGCAATGCCCGAAGCAATAGAAATGATGTTTTTGAGTGCAGCGCTGATTTCCAAGCCGCTGATGTCGTCAGAGACCTTAATGCCGACATTGCTCTGTCTGAAAAGCTGAGCAACTTCTTCAGCAAAAGATAAATCGGAAGAGGCGGCAGTCAAAGCAAACGGCAGTCCTTTAATAACTTCCTCAGCATGACTTCCGCCGGAAAGTACGCAAACGTCAGCATTCGGCAGAACCTCGCGCATGATCTGACTCATGGTGAGGGCAGTAGAGGCTTCCAAGCCTTTAACCAGAGAAATAATCCGCACTGTGCGATTTCCGAATTGGTTCTTCAGAAGTCCGGAAATTTGACGTACATACGGGGAAGAGACAGCCATTACGAGTACGTCGGCACCTTCGGTTGCACGAGAGAGGTTGTGAGTAATCAATACCGAATCAACCAACTTTTCATCAGGAAGTTTCGGGTGTGTACGAAGACTCAGAAAGTGAGGGAGATTTTTTCCGGTCGGTGTCCAGATGCGGACAGAATTATTTTTATTGTTGCTGAGGTAATGAGCGACGGCCCAACCCCAGGTTCCGGCACCGAGAACGCAGATATTTTTCACTGTTGAAGTCACTATGGCTACAGATTCAAAAGATGAATATAAAAGGGTCAGGACATTATAAAGGAGAGGTTGCGGCCGTTTAGTTGAAGTTGTTGCATATTGCCAATGAGGCCATGAAAAAAGAGCTCCGAACGGCCTAGAAACATTCGGAGCTCTTAACTGTTAGCAGAACGATCTATGTGTCTGCTTTGTCAACCTTCATATTAGAAGGAGTGACGCATCCCGAGGTAAACCTGGTAGCCGTTATAGACCGGAGTGACATCGCCCTTAGCGGTCTTATTTGTGTCCTTCCATGCCTTATCGGAATCAGCATAACCGGCATAAGCCTTCAGAGCTGTACGCTTGGAGAGCGGATAGACGTAAGCGGCGCCGACATTCCAAGAACGAACATCTTCTTCATTGGCTGTGTCGTAGTCCTTGTCGCCGAACAGGTATCGTGCGCCGATCATTGCATCGCCGCCGGCTACAGCAACCTTAGCAGAGAGGCCGAACATGTGAGTTCTGTAACCGCCGTCCTGAGTTGCGAACTGGTATGCAAACATCGGAGTGACGTCGCCCATGTTGTATTCCAAACCGTAGTTGACAACGTATGTCGGTTCTTTTGCCTTTGCAGTAGCAGTCGCAGTACCCTTGCCGTCGGTTGCTTCGAAGATCAAGCTGGACTTGATGCCGGATTCCTGATACTTAACGCCGAGGCCGTAGTAGTGGTTGTTCTTGGACCACTGCTTGGCATCGTCAGACAGGCCGTTGGAGTACATGGCGTGAACTGTAAAGCCGCCCATCTTCGGAGTAACGTAAGAAACAACGTTATCCATACGGCTGAAGCTTGTGCCAATAGATGTCCAGGAGCTCAGACCAAAACCGGTACCGAGGGCCCAGCCTGTGAGGATGTGCTGAGACTGAGCGCCGCTGGAGAGAGAGCCTGTACGGCCCCAAGCCAGAGAACCGAAGCCGCCCTTAACGTTCAGGATGGATTCACGATGGAACTGCTTGCCGTTTGTAGCTTCGGCACCGTTGTCGGAGTTGAAACCCTGTTCGAGGATGACACCTACGGAATAGCCG
>CAZNBL010000059.1:0-8053 GCA_964571375.1 uncultured Burkholderiaceae bacterium | reverse complement strand
ACGGCCTTGACGTAGTTTTCAATAGCTCCCTGAATGGAATTCGCACCCTGCATAAAGTTATGAGAGAAGCGGGGTTTGCGGCCCGGGAAGATATTCAGAATATCCTGCAGCACGAGCACCTGACCGCTGCTGCCTGCACCGCCGCCGATACCGATCGTCGGAACGGAAAGGCTTTCGGTAATTTCTTTGGCAAGAGCCGCCGGAATCATTTCAAAGAGCACCATGCTGGCACCGGCTTCCTGAAGTGCGAGAGCCTCTTCCTTCATAGCAATGGCTGCGGCTTCAGAGCGGCCCTGAACAAGAAAACCGCCGACAAGATGAACCGACTGTGGCTTAAAGCCGATATGAGCACATACCGGAATACCCATCGTTGTCAGGCGACGCACGAGCGGCACGACTTCATGACCGCCTTCGAACTTCACCATGTGGGCGCCTGCCTTCATTAAGCGCACAGCATTGGCAACCGCTTCGTCTTCGTTGACGAGATAGCTGCCGAAGTTCATGTCGGCCAAAACCAATGCATTCTTATTGCCGCGGGCAACACACTCGGTGTGGTAAACCATATCCTCGATCGTGACCGGAATCGTGCTGTCATGACCCTGGATGGTCATACCGAGAGAATCGCCGACGAGAAGAATATCGACGCCTGCTTCATCTTCGACATGCGCAAACGTTGCGTCATAACAAGTGAGCATCGTAATCGGTTCGCCGGTTTCGTAGAGTTTACGAAGATAGTTCAATGTCACCTTGGTACGAGGCTTGGCGGTTTCTGCCATGATGATTCTCCTTGCTTAACTGCCGCATTTTTACCGGCTTGAGAAGCGCCGCCGGAAACCATCCCGGAAGCGTTCTCTATTTAATACTGTGGTTAACGGGAAAGTTTAAAGCATCAAAGGCGCATACAACAGTACAGAAACACGTCGGACACGCTTGCAGCAAAAATCGTGAACAAATTTTCTGTTTTCTGAAATTAGAAAGATAGAATGAAATTAAAACTAATAAACAACAAACCGTGCCGAGCCCCCGTCAGACGCTTTGTTGCAAGGCTCCGGGCAAAATCGGCACATTAAAACATAAGAGAAATTCAGATGCGCAGCGACAAAATCAAAAAAGGTCCCCAGGCAGCCCCGCACCGTTCCCTGCTTTACGCCCTCGGCTTAACCGATAAAGAAATCGAAAAGCCCCTTATCGGTATTGTCAGCTCCAAAAACGACATTGTCCCCGGCCACATGAACCTCGATAAAGTGGTCGATGCCGTTAAACAAGGTGTGGCGCTCGCCGGCGGCGTACCGATCGTATTCCCGGCAATTGCCGTCTGCGACGGTATCGCCATGGGTCACGAAGGCATGAAGTATTCGCTCGTAAGCCGCGAACTTATCGCCGACAGCACGGAAGCGATGTCGATGGCCCACCAGTTCGACGGTTTGGTCATGGTTCCGAACTGCGACAAGAACGTTCCGGGCCTTCTCATGGCCGCTGCACGCCTTAACATCCCGGCAATCGTTGTCTCGGGCGGCGCGATGAGCGCCGGCAAGATCAAGGGCAAGAAACTGTCTTTGGTTTCCGCTTTTGAAGGCGTCGCCGCCTTTAAGACCGGAAAGATCGACGATAAGCAACTCCATGAAATCGAATCCAAGTGCTGTCCGACCTGCGGTTCCTGCTCCGGTATGTTTACCGCCAACTCCATGAACTGTCTGACTGAGGTGCTCGGCATGGGCTTACCCGGCAACGGCACGATTCCGGCAGTCGAAAGCGCCCGTATCCGCTTAGCAAAAGAAGCCGGTATGCAGATCATGGAACTTGTGAAGAACAATGTGTTGCCGCGCGACATCATGACCCGCGAAGCCTTCATGAATGCCATGACGATGGATATGGCGCTCGGCTGCTCGACGAACTCCATGCTGCATCTGCCGGCAATCGCTCACGAATGCGGTATCAAGCTCGACATGCACTTGGCCAATGAGATTTCGGAACGTACTCCGAACCTCTGCCACCTCTCTCCGGTCGGCCCTCACTTTATTGAAGAACTCAATGAAGCAGGCGGCATTCCGGCCGTTATGAAGGAAATCGCCAAGCTCGGTCTTATCAATACCGAATGCAAGACCGTCACCGGCAAGACAGTCGGTGAAAACATTGCCGACGCCGAAATCAAGGACCCGGAAATCATCCGTACCGTTGAAAATCCCTACTCGGAAACCGGCGGTATTGCAGCACTCTTCGGCAACCTCGCTCCCGACGGCTGTGTGGTAAAGCGTGCCGCCGTTGCTCCGGAAATGCTCGTACATAAGGGACCTGCCCGAGTCTTCGATTCTGAAGAAGATGCGATTGCCGCAATCTGGGGCGGCAAGATTGTCGCGGGCGACGTCGTCGTTATCCGCTACGAAGGCCCGAAGGGCGGTCCCGGCATGCGTGAAATGCTCTCTCCGACAAGCGCCATCATCGGCAGCGGCTTAGGTTCGAGCGTTGCTCTGATTACCGACGGCCGATTCTCCGGCGCCACACGCGGTGCTGCGATCGGTCACGTCTCTCCGGAAGCAGCCGACGGCGGTCCGATCGGCCTGATCCGTGAAGGCGACATCATCGCAATCGACATCCCGAACCATAAGATCGATGTCGAAGTAAGCGACGAAGAAATGAAGCAGCGCAAGGCCGAATGGCAGCCGAGAGACCCGCGTATCACCTGGGGTTACCTCTCCCGCTATGCCAAGCTGGTGAGCTCCGGTACTTCGGGTGCCGTGCTTTCTTAATCGACTGAGCGCATATTAGAGAAAAAGGTTTGGGAGCCGAAAGACTTCCAAACCTTTTCTGTTAACCGGGTAGGCGGCAAATGCAGTTCGCCTTCCCTATTTTTTACTTCGAAAACTTCAGTTAGAAACTTGCATTGAACTTCACGTTCACGTGACGGCCGGCTTCCCAGGTAGCGGTGTTGTACCGGTAGGCCTTGTCAAAGATGTTAAGCAGTTCGGCATTGAGCTGATAGCGATCCTGCGGACCGAAGCTGTAGCCCAAAGCGAAGTTAACCGTAGTGAAGCCGCCGATGCTTGTCGTGCTGTCTGTACCGGAAGAATAAGATTCTGTCGCACTCTGAGATCTGAGATAAGTATCGGTGCGAAGCTTGCCGCCGAAAGCCGCGTTGTGCTTGGTTCGAAGACCGTAACGGGCGTAGAACTCAGGTGTGCCGGAAGCGTATGTCGAATAGCCCCGGCCTTCCACTTTGCGACGCATCCAGGTGAGCGTAGCGTACGGTGTGTAAGTATCGGCAAATGTGTACTCGGCGCTCATTTCCAAGCCGCGCGAGCGTGCCTTGTCATAGTTCACGTACTCCTGATCAACACCGTTAGCCATGTAAGCGGTGGAAATGTAGTCCTTGGCGTCGGAGTAGAAAACAGACACATCAAGAACTGCATTGCCGTTGTCGTAACGGGAACCGATTTCGAAGTTATCCGAAGTTTCCGGCTTCAGATCGGGATTGCCGTATACACCGCCGGAAGTGGAACCCATCGAGGTGTAAAGATACTTTTCCTGCATGATCGGTACACGGAAGCCCTGAGCCCAGGTTGCTCTGAGCGCCATATCGTCGATACCTCTCCAAACAAGACCGGCATTGAAGACAGCACGGCTGTTGTCCTTGGAACCGGTCTTACCGGCAGAGCCGTCATCACCTACATGTGTATCTCCTCGCATTGAGGATTCGGTTTTATCGGCGTAGGCCTTGGACATTTCGGTATCTACCCAGGTATAGCGAACACCGTAATTCAAGGTCAGATCCTGCGGCAACTGGCTTTCCATGCTGGCAAAGATAGCGTGGCTGGTTTGTTCGCCTTCGTTATAACGTACTGTGTTATAACCCGACACAGACGTCGGACCCATAAACATATTGAACGTAGCGGTTGTATCGGCTTCAAGCTTATCGATAGAGAAGTCGTAACCGGTGATCAAGAAATGGTTGTTTCCGAGCTGCCAGTCAGCCTGCAGAGTCGTGCCGTAAGTCGTGATCTTATTGTCAGCGAAGTTATCGACAACAGGGCTGACTGTCATCGGTCCGGACTGAATGACAGGAGCGACGTGATTCTGCATCTGCTTGTGAGTCTTCTGCCAGAAGCCGTCCCAATGAACCTTGTTCAGATATTCGTTAACGTTTCTTGCTTCAAGGAAAAGACCGACCTTGTCGCGTTTCCACTTCGGAATATCGATATAGAAAGAATCCTTACCGTATTCTTCCTGATAGTCGAAGGAGCCGGACTTGATGCGGGAATCGAAAGTATCGGCATTGATACCGGCAGTGATATTGTCGGTAAGGTCATAGCTTAAGAAAAGACCGCCGGACTTCTGACGGAAGAGCGAATTTTCAAGCTTGCCCTTCGGTGTATCGAGATTGCCGTGATCTTCGTAGTTGCCGCTGATACGGTATTTGAAGCGATCAACCGTGCCGCTCAGAGTAACGGCACCGCCACCGCCTTCGGAAGCGCTGTTGTAAGAAGCAGAAACGTCGCCCGAGAAGGCCTTGCCGGAACCCTTCTTGGTGATGACGTTAACCACACCGCCGATAGCATCGGAACCGTAAAGCACGGAGGCCGGACCCTTGATGACTTCGATGCGTTCGATAGCGGACGGATCGATCAGGATCGGAGCGCCGGACATAGACTTGTGTTCGGAGATCTTCTGACCGTCAACGAGAACAAGTGTGCGGAAAGCGTCTTCACCGCGGATGGAGATACGCTTTAAGCCCTGAGAGCCGTCGTTCATAACCTGAACGCCCGGAACGTCTTCAAGCAGTTCGCCGACAGTACGTGCCGAAGAATTCTTGATCTTGTCTGCGGTTACGACAGTAACGCTCATCGGTACGTCAAGAAGTTCCTGTTCGACGCGGGAAGCGGTGACCTTAACGGTATCGGATGTAATTTTTTCCTGGGCTGCAAACGCATGGGATGCCAGAGTCATCGACAGAGCTGCGACCAGCGGAAGTACGGTAAAAGCCGGTTTCATAGGAGTAATGTCCTTTTGCCTTAATTAAGCAGAGATGCACAAAAATAGTTGTCGTCGATGACAGTCAGAGAGAGCATCGGCGGATCAAAATTTTTCGCTCCTCAAATAAGGTGAATCCGGGATAGTTGTATTGGGTATTTATTTTATTCGGCGATTTATATCGCTCGTTATCTGGCGGTAAATGATAATTAATATCATTTGCATATGCAAGAAGATGTTGCTTTTTAGTATGAAAACACTGCTGACCATCTCCGGAACCGGCTTAATTTTCAAGCAGGTTCCGAAAATTGAATACAAGTAAATCAGAACGAATTTAGATTGTGTTTTACTGCAGGGTCAATAATGTCCCCCGCACTGTAATATCTCGATGCCGTCACCGCAGACATCGATATACCAAACGATGTTCTTGGTCTATTCTTCTGCTCCGCCAACCCTCGAGATTTCCTTTCAGCGGCTCGGGTTCAGCGATTCCTACGTAAGGATTGCGCTTAATTTCTTTGATCAGCGCGTTGATTTTTGCAAACTTTTTTCGATCAAGAGTTTGCCATCTTAGATAGTCCTGCCCTCCCAAGCATTGTTATGCCAAGCCAGCATAATCAGTCCTCAATCAATTCATGGATGCAGACATTCTTGCGCTCGTCCATTTCTTTCGCAGTTTTTTCTAAATGGCGGATATTTTTCTCGCTGTAAAACGGATCTGCCTCGGGACGGAACGGAAGACCGTTAACACGAACCATTTGGTGAAGAAAGAGCCGAACTGCCTGGGTAAGGTCGAGTCCCATACTAGAGGCAACTTCCTGAGCTCTGAGTCGAAGATCGTCATCAATACAAATTTGTAAAATTGCCATAATTCACCCTGCCAATTCAATGTATTTGTAATGAATTTTGCCGAGATGGAATTTAAATGTAAATCATTAATTTCTTTAGATCTTCATTGAAATGTATCTACGGACTCACAAAAGACCCCGCCTGTTGAGATGTCTGTCAAAGACAAAACTCCGTCCTCCCCGCAACAGGGAGAACGGAGACACTTGAATCATAAAACTTGATTACGGTGTTTTGTATTCAAACTTATGACATTGGTTGCACGCCAATACCGAGGGTTCATGCTGCTTGTGACAGGCTCCGCACTCAATCGAATCATCGTGACCGTAATGAGGATTCGGTTTAAGTTTGGCTGTCTTTGCTTTAATCGCCTCCCGGTCGCCGTGGCACTGCAGACAGACAGTATCTTCCGGAATTTCCCGGGGCTTTGTCTGGCCGTGGCACGTTTCGTACGTCAGATTCATCTCCTTGTGCTTGCCTCTGAGAGTGATATCGGCCGAAGCAACAGAACAGACTCCCAGGGCAGCAGCGCAAACCAACGTCGAGATTAAACGAAAAGTATTCACTGCTGCTCCCTCAATTAGCTGTTGAGATCCTTCATATAGTCGGCAATCTTGCGACCGATCACGGCTGCAGATGTCAGCTGAGCACCGCCTACGTAGTTATCGTAGAAGAGACCGCCTGCGGCGTTACCGACTGCGAACAGACCCTTGATCACCTTGCCTTCGGTATCGAGAACCTGACCCTTGGTATTGATACGCGGACCGCCGAATGTAGCTGTCATACCGCCCTGGAACGGAACGGCATAGAACGGAGCCTTCAGAATCGGACGCGGATTCTTTGAGAGAATCGATCAGTTCAAAGCCGACGTCATAGAGCACCGCTTATAGCATTAGTCACCAACTCCCGTTGATGCTGATTCCATTCCATTTTCATCTACCGGAACAGCACCTTCATTTACAAGTATCTCTATTGCATCTGCGCATTCCCCGGATACATTTACGTTTTTATAGATGAAAATATTCTGCAATCTGCGGCTTTTCTTTTTCTCTTTAAGAGCTTCCAAAGCACCTGAAATAGTTCCGCCTGTCGTCTTGCTTTCTGCAATAAAAATATTTTTGGCTAAGCCATAGATATACTTATTTCTACCCATAGCATACCCTTTTGACCACCCCGCAATCGGCGGATAGACGGATATTACAGCCAACCTTCCGGAATCAATATCCTTTTCATATTTCTTCAATTTGAGATCAACTGTAAATATACCCTGAGGCAATACGATAATACTTTCCCCGTTTAAAGCCAGGGTACTGTCTAAAGCTCCGGTATCCACTCCCTTAGCAAATCCGCTGGCTACAACACTGCCCTCTGAAATCATCTTCTTTACAACATTATCTGTAAATTTCAGAGCGTCCTTTGAAGCCTCACGCGATCCGACAATAGACACGCACGGTTTTTGCAGTATCTCTCGATTTCCCTTGCAGTAAATTACCAAAGGTGCATTCTTGACCTTTAAATTCAGCTTTAATTGCGGAGGATAATCAGGAGAGCTATAAGTTATCAGGTCGACCCCTTTCTTCTCCATTTCAATCAGCCATTTCTGATAGTCCTGAATTTTTCCCAGTTCACGTTGTATTTCGCTTTCCTGTTTAGGATTGATTCCAAACCTACTGCGTTCTGCAGCTGACATGGAAAAGAATTCTGACAAGGGTATATTTTTTTGCTCTACTAATTCGATTGCCAATTTGTTGGTAAATTCATCCTTCCATCTCGGCAGGTGAGCAAGCATCATCCAATAGACAAGTTCTGTTTTATCAACTGATCTTTTTTTTCCCTTTTTCTAAGCTTTTACTTCCTCATCCATGAACAAATTCAACTGACTGTGCAAAAAAACATCCTCCTCATGTGAAAAATCTTTCACCGCTGGTTCATCTGCTTTAATTTCAAGTTGAACTTCAGTTAATTGTTCCTCATTTTCAACAGGTTGAAGCATTTCATCTCCCTGATGGAAATCAGAATGCTTCAAACTGCAATTTTCATCTTTATCTTCAAAGCTAATAACTCCCTGATCACACAACATCCCAAGAAATTTTTCAGGAGATGTATTGGATTTGTTTTTTTCAGTTTCGGGAGGATTTACGCTGATAAGCGTAAGCTTATCTTCGGCAATCAGATCTCGTAATTCCTTCTTGATAACTAACTTTGCAAGATTACGGCTTACGATTCCGAACACATGCTCAAC
>CAZNBL010000058.1:0-8128 GCA_964571375.1 uncultured Burkholderiaceae bacterium | reverse complement strand
TCCCAACCGGCCGTATAGGCGATGGAAAAGCCTCTTAGGCTCATGCCGGCAATGAAGCCGAACGTAAGCATCACGGCTGCGCCGTGAAGTAAAAAGGCAACGTAGGCACCGATGCTTTTTCGGCACATCGGAACCATCTCGGCCCAGAAAGCAACAGCCGCTTTTTCTTTACCGCTCCGGCGGACAATTCTCAAAATGAGATTGCTCAGATGACGACGGATCGGTGAGGTAACTTCACGTTTTAAAACGGTTTTCGCAATAAATGAAGCGAAGAGACAAAGATAAACCGCCAGATTCCAGAGAATAAAAAGAATAAGCGGGGGCGAGAGCAGGTTGATCCGATGCGTATCGGAGGCGATCTGCTGTGCGGTAAGACCGACAATAAAGCTGATTAACAGAACGGCGCCCGTTACAGCCCAGGTTCTAAGCATCATCGGGGCATCGGTATTCTGCGGGAAGTGCTTTTTCGCAAGCAAAGCGGCTCTTACTGACAGAAAAGCAACGGGGTCCGAGGCTTCTCCTACCTGCTTGGAAGCTTCTTTGGTGACGGCAGAGGCATCCTGCGGCGTAAGACGGCCTTCTTTGAGAGCAGTCTTCTCCTGAATCTGCATCCATAAAAGCGTTGATGCTTCCCGATAGTTCATGTCATTGCGACGGACTCATCCGCCTTATTCCCTTTGATTGAATCGATTTTCTAAGCATAACGGGAAAAGCCCGCGGGCGACAAGGATGAGCGTTTCCGGCCGGGGTTCAACGCAAAAAAAGAGCCGGTACCGCAAAGGTCGGGGCGGTACCGGCGTCGTTCCGGGTTTGAGGTGGTCGGAACACGGTTTCAAAACTGTTTTGAGAAGATATGTTTGTACTTATTCGATAACCTTTTGATTTTTAATGCTGTCCAAGTCACTGTAAATCGTAACTTTGGCAATGCCGAGGCGGCTCGAGACATAGTCGACTGCGCCCTTCATCAGAAATACGCCTCTTGAATGCATAAAGCTGATAAGTTCAAGTCTTTTCTCTCTCGAGAGTTTTCCGGGCGGAATTTCATCGATCATGCGGTCGATGAATTCATTGACGATGTCGTTCACATTCGCCGATTCCGGGGTTCGGGATGCGGGTTTGACTTCTTTATATCCGGGCAGCATCGATTCGAGCAACGCCAGTGCCTGCGTGGTTCTCGTGGTGTCGACGTTGATACAGAGCGCGCCGATCAGTTTCTTTTCCTCGTCGCGGATCAGAAGGAAAGAAGAGCGGATGCGTTTGCCGTGGTCGTCAAAGTAGTAATTGAGCACCATGCCGTCGGCATTTTCGGGCTTCTTTAAGAGTTCACGTACCAGGTGACGGAAGCCGCTGCCCGTTTCGCGATGCGTGACGGAATCGTTGGCAACGTACACCACGGAGCGTCTCGGTTGCGTGAGATCGTGCAGGATCACGTCGCAGTCGCTGCCGAAGGTTCCGACAATAAGGTCGGCTACGCGGACATAGGGTTCAAGAAGCGGATGCATAAAAATATAAAAAAATCTATAAATCGCAGAAAGAATTATATAGAATATCGAGAAGAAATTCTACGAACCCCATGATTCAGACCGAAGGGAATGACATGACCAAACCTCAGACGATTTTCGAAAAGATTCTCGAAGCTCATACCGTCAAGAGAATCGACGCAGATAACGTTCTGCTTTATGTAGATACTCATTTCGCCAACGAATACACCAGTCCCCAGGCCTTCACCGGCGTGAGAGAGCGCGGATGCGGCGTATTTTCTCCGGAAAGCCATCTTTGCGTTGTCGACCATATTATTCCGTCTACTCCGAAGATTCCCCGCATTATTGAAGACAAGGCAAGCGCGCTTCAGGCATCCAGTTTAGAGAAGAACTGCCGCGACTTCGGTATCGAAGCCTTCTACGGTACCAACGACCCTTATCAGGGGGTCGAGCACGTCCTGATGGACGAGCAGGGCCTGGTCCGCCCCGGCATGGTCGTCATCTGCGGCGACAGCCACACCACTACGCACGGCGCATTGGGCACATTGGCATTCGGTATCGGTACATCGGAAATCGAACACGTGCTGGCAACGTCGACTTTGGTTTACCGCATCCCGAAAAAGATGCGTATTCATATTACGGGAGAGCTCCCCGAAGGCAGTGAGGCAAAAGACCTGGCGCTTGCCGTATTAAGAAAGATTTCTGCCCGCGGTGCTTTGGGTCATATCGTCGAATACACGGGTTCTGCCGTTAAGGCTCTTCCGATCGAAGGCCGCATGACGCTTTGCAACTTAACGGTAGAAGCGGGTTCCCGCGGCGCCGTCATCGCACCCGATGAAAAGGCCGAAGCCTGGGTAAAGGAACACGCCCTGATGAGCGAAGAAGAGTGGGCGCAGGCTAAAGAATATTGGAAGACGCTCTACAGCGACGAAGGTGCCGTCTACGACAAGACGGTCGAGATCGACGCTTCGAACGTCTCTCCGATGATTACCTGGGGGGTGAGCCCCGATCAGGTGATCGGCATCGATGAAGTCATTCCCGAAGCCGCTTCCTTTACCGATCCCGTGGATCGCGACGCCGCCGAGCGCGGCCTGGAATACCAGGGTTTAAAGAGCGGAGAGGCAATCGAAGGCACTCCGGTCGATCACGTCTATATCGGCTCCTGCACCAATGCCCGGTTAGAGGATCTCAGAGCCGCCGCAGAGGTTCTTCGCGGCAGAAAAGTCGCTCCCGGCGTAAGAGCTCAGGTGGTTCCGGGTTCTATGGCTGTGAGACGCGAGGCCGAACGGGAAGGTATCGCTCAGATCTTTAAAGACGCCGGGTTCGAGTGGCGTATGAGCGGCTGTGCTCTCTGCTTGGCAATGAACGACGATATTCTGGCTTCCGGCACAAGGTGTGTCTCGACTACCAACCGTAATTTCGTCGGCCGTCAGGGCAGAGGTGCAAGAACTCACCTGGCAAGTCCGAGAATGGCGGCCGCTGCCGCCGTCACCGGCAAAATCACCGACTGGCGCAAGCTTTAAGGAGAACGTAAATGGAAAAGTTTGTACGTTTGACCGCAGTGGCTGCGCCGCTGCCGATGGATAACTGCGATACCGACCAGATCATGCCGAAGCAGTTCCTGCACGGCATCGACCGCTCCGGCCTCGGAGAAGGCTGCTTCTACAACATGCGTATGCTGCCCGACGGCACGCCGAACCCGGATTGCGTGTTTAACCGACCGGGTTTTGAAAAGGCCGAAATTATCGTTGCCGGTCCCAATTACGGATGCGGTTCCAGCCGCGAACACGCCGTCTGGGGTCAGCAGCAGATGGGTATCAAGGCTGTGATTGCTCCGGGATTCGGTGAGATCTTCTATTCCAACTGCTTCAATAACGGTTTTCTTGCTGCCCGCGTCACTCCGGAAGACGGAGAAGAAATTCTTTCGATGCTTTCGGATACCGAACCGAAGGAACTTACGGTTGACGTGGAAAACCGTGAAATCCGTATGGGAGACAAGGTTTGGCCGTTTACGGTGAGCGACCGTCACCGCAGAATGCTCTTGGAAGGTCTCGATATGGTCGGATCGACACTTGCCGATATCGAAGAAATCAAAGCTTTCCGCGATCAGCACGAAAAGCGCTTCCCCTGGATGGCAAGATTGCCGGCAAAGGCTAAGCGCGAACTGCTTGTTAACGGTGATAAGACGCTCGAAGCGTGATCGGGTAACAGCAAAGGCCGGAGAAATTCCGGCCAAATAAAGTCTCATCTTTTGTGTCTGTAATGTCTGTAAGACGTTTTACAGTCGTGAAGAGGTTTGGACTATGAATTTGCGGGAATATAGTCGATAGCGATCTGCTAAGGACAGGTAACTGTATTCCGAGCAAGCTAATACTCAAGATCAGAGTCTTTAATCTTTGTGTTGGTTTCTTTTTACTTCACAAAAATGAATACTGCTGTGCATCTGCCCTGATTGTACGAAATTTGGGGCATTTCTTATTTTTGATTCTGTTCTAATCCTATTTTGAAGGAACTTATAAATCTCCGCAAAATCTTTCTGGCAGTCCTCATTATTTTGACAGTAGCTTCTGCTTCCTTGATTTGATCGTTCAGAGGCTTCTTGTCCTTTCCTTCCGTAAGATCATCATATTGAAGACGAAGTTTTACTAAGCTCTTTTCAATTTCTTGGATTTTCTGAACATACTGATCACAGACTCTATCGGCGAATGCCAGATCGTGTTCATCATTGAGAAAAATTTCTCTAACAGCAACAATCAGTTTTGCTGACTGCTGGATACTAGGAACACTTGCAGTTCCTGTTAATTTGTTAACAGCGACACCTACCCCAAGTCCCAAAATAACACCGCCACCGATAATAGCAACAGCACCTCCTGCCATACCCATGCCACCAGCTGCAATAGAACCGCCGCCAAGATATGCAAGGCAAGCACTTTTTAAGGCAGCACCACTAAGTCCTGCAAAATTAGAGCCTACCAAAGCAACTGCAATCGAAGGATTGAATGAACCTGTAACAAGCGTCATCAAAGCAACCGGTGCCATGATTGTCAGAGAATTTGGTGCCTTTAAAGCTTTAGCCAAATCACGGATAACTTTGTCGTGACATTCTCTCAGGCGCTTAATGTACCCCGTGTCACAATATGTTTCAGGGAATAACTCATCAAGATAGTGTTCTGCTTTTGCTTTACTAAATCTGCGAGTGGTAAGGAGTAGAGAGTACTTCTTACTAGGTGTAGCATTACCTTTTTTGTCTATTTCAATTGCTAACGGATAATACGGTTCGAAGAGTATTGCTTCAAGCAATGCCAAACGAAACCAGGTGCCGGAAGGATCATTTGCTTCTATTCTGCTAAGCAACTCCTGTTCTGAATACCAATGTAACACTGCATTAGGAATTTGAACGAAGCTCGCAAAGCCATTTGTCATATTCTGCTGCCACTCATGTAACCATTGGCGTTTCAGCTCACGTTCACCTTCTCCACAGAAGGGTGTCTTTGTTGTCTGAATATCATTCAGAGCGACAAGGTATTCGAGGTTCTATTTGCTCAAGAGTCAATCCAAACTTTTTTAGATTCATTTTGTCTCCAAGCGAATCAATTTTCTTGTCGGAAAGTGTTTTCGCGGATTTTTTTGTCATGAGCAAGATAAAAATGCACATAGGGGGCGCAAAGGGAGGGTTTCGATATGGTGACATCGAAGAGTTCAAAGTATTCCGCGATCAGCACGAAAAGCGCTTCCCCTGGATGGTAAGACTTTACGCTATGACAAAGCGTAGGCAGGCACTAAGATACTCGAAGTCTGATCAGGTAAAAAAGTCGGAGGGTTTCCTGTATGAATGACAAAGCAAAGCAGGTAAAGGATCTCAATTGAGATGGGTTTTATTTTTATAGATTTGAGGGAGAAGTAGGCTTGATGAAAGACACATCAAGGTTACTTTAGCTCGTTAAGAGTTCTTAATATGTTCATCCCACTCCCAAAGTGGAAAAAGAATAATGGATGAATATTTTGTGAGAAATATCAGGTGTCGGATGCTGGAATATATGAGCTGCAGGCGGTATTATTACTACGTAATTAGTGGGGGTATATAACTTAATATACCTTTGGAGTGGGGCTGACTTATGTATAAGACAAAAGACGAAGCGCTATCAATTTTACGTAAATTGACAAGGAATCCTGAGGCTGAGTTTAAGCAGGATCAATGGGAGGCTATTGATGCTGTTGTCAATCAGAGGAAAAAGGTGATCGTCGTTCAGAAAACAGGCTGGGGTAAAAGTGCAGTCTACTTCATTTCAGCGAAGTTGAACGGCGGAATTACATTAATTATCAGTCCTCTGATAGCTCTTATGCGTAATCAGGTTGCGGCCGCGAGAAATGCGGAATTACGTTGTGAAACGATTAATAGTTCCTCAGTTGAGGAATGGGAAACGATCTTTGAAAAACTGAGAACAGGTAATATTGACGTGTTACTTATTAGTCCGGAGCGCCTAGCAAACGATGATTTTGTACAGAACCATCTTTTACCTGTAGTACAAAGAATCGGATTGTTGGTTGTGGATGAGGTGCACTGCATTTCCGACTGGGGACATGATTTTCGTCCGGATTATAAGAGAATATCTAGAATTATCAATTATCTACCATCCAATACACCTCTTCTTGGGACGACTGCTACAGCAAATGATCGTGTTATCGAAGATATAAATGATCAGTTCGGAAGTGACTCCTATGTTCTTCAAGGTGAGTTAATGAGAGATAGTATTCACCTCGATGTTGTAAATATTCCGGAACCGGAAAATCGCTTAGCGTGGCTTCTGGAGGCTCTACGTCGGCTGCCCGGAACCGGAATTATTTATACGCTAACAAAGACTGAAGCAGAGGTTATTACAAACTGGCTCAAGAGTAACCGAGTTAATGCAGATTTTTATCACGGCAGTGTAGGTGATGAAGCTAGGATTGAAAGAGAAAACCTTTTAATAAACAATGAGGTGAAGGTGCTTGTATCAACAAGTGCTCTCGGTATGGGCTTTGATAAGCCAGACGTATCATTTGTTATTCACTACGGAGTGCCGTCAAATATCATTGCTTATTATCAACAGGTGGGTCGTGCGGGTCGAAGTATCAGGAATGCGTATGGAATTTTGATATCCGGAAGCAAGGAAGACGAAAGAGTAAATCGATATTTCAGAAACAACGCTTTCCCTTCTGAGGAAATTATTACTCTGATATTAGAGACTCTCGAGTCTACAGGCCCCCTCAGTGTGCCGGGAATACAGAAATTTATTAATTTCGGACAAGTAAAAATTCAGCAGGCGTTGAAATATTTGTCAACACTGGAGTCGCCTCCGGTGTACAAAGATGGATCAAAGTACTATCGAACCATTCATCCGTATAGGCCTAATCGAGAATATATTGAGCAGATTACGCGGCTTCGAGAGGCTGAGTGGATCCAAATGCTTGAATACACAAAAACAAAAAAATGCAAAATGCAATTTTTAGCTCAAGCATTAAACAGCGTCATCTCAGATTGTGGAAACTGTTGTAGTTGTAAAGGACATCATCTGCTAGATATTAATTTGAGGCAGATAGATGTAGCGAATGCAGATGAATTTATACGCCATCAGTATTTTCCTATGGAAAGTCATAAGCGTAGAAATATAGATGCCGGTTTGTTGCATGAACAAGGATGGGTTTTAAGTCGTTGGGGACGACCTCCTTACGGAGATCTTGTGGAAGAGCATAAGCACGGTGGATATTTTGAAGATGTTTTGATCGATCCGTTTATTGAGATGCTTCGAAGAAAGAAAATTCTTGCAGAAGTTAAATGGGTTACATCAGTACCTTCAAATAAACATCCGCATCTTGTACCGGATTTTGCACGTAGGGTGGCAGAAAGGTTGCAATTACCATTCATTGAAGCAGTAAGTAAAGTGAAAGATAATGAACCTCAGAAGCTGCAGAATAATGAATATCATCGAAAAAAAAATTTGGAAGGTGTTTTTGCAGTTACAGATGATTATCTGAATACACCGGTTTTGTTGATCGACGATGTATATGACTCCGGATGGACTGTATCTATTATTTCAATGTTACTGTTAGAGAAAGGCGTTCAGAAAGTGTTCCCGGCTACATTAACAACAGCTCAGAATCGATAAAAATGGAATACGAGAAAAATATAGAGGTAACTCAGCTTTTAAGTATCAAGCTGGGCGAAGAAATATTCCCATTAACAGATAAAGAGATTGGTGAACTTTATTTCGCTCTTCGAAAAGAGGGATTGCAGCCGTACGAAATGATGGGGCAGAGAGATATAGTCTCTCGTATTTCGGATATCGTTGGTATCAAAGCTGAGCGCATGCAACGACTTTTGCAACAGGGTATAGCATTAGCAGTAAGCAAGAGTCAGTGGGAGCGGTTGGGTATTTACTGTATAACACGGTCGGATCTAAAAAAATATCCGTCTTTTTTAAGAAAAAAAACTAATCTTTTCAGGCCTGCAGTCATATTTTGTGCAGGCAGACTTCCTGTGATCGATGAGCCATTAGTTGCTTTAGAAGTTCGTCAGAAAGATTGCCCGGAAGAATTACTCAATCAAATCAAAGTAATAAAGAATCGACCTAAAATCCATTTCTTAGTTTCGTCGAAGGGGGCTGTTG
>CAZNBL010000057.1:0-8271 GCA_964571375.1 uncultured Burkholderiaceae bacterium | reverse complement strand
TTAAACAGCTTTAAAACGATTTACAACGTTTTACGTAAATTTAACAATCACTTATGGAGAGTGTTTCCGATTGTAATAATTTGGAAATTCATTGCTACCCCGCATGTTTTTATCGAAAACACGTGAAAAAGCCTGCAGACAACAGGTTCATCAGAAGAGAAAAATCCGCATTCCGTCCCCCTTAAAGGTATTTTTCTTTAAAAAAACTGTTGTTTTTTGCCCGAAACCGCATTTCCGAGCTTTTTTTTCTTACTTCTTTATAGAAAGCACGCTTCCTTTTCCCGGCTAAAAGTGCAATTTGCCGATTCCGAATACGCATTGCTGATTTGCGACAGCGACTTCCGCTTCTTTTCTTCCTTATCTCCGAAAGCATCCGTCAACAATCAGGCAGACCGAGTCTGTTTATCCGCAGCTCACGGCTGAACCTCTTTTCTCATCCGGATTCTTTATGCACCCACATCTCTATATGCGAAGTCTTTTTGCGGCCGGCGCCTTTTCTCTTTTATCTCTGTTCAACAGTGCGGCAGCAGCAGCAGACGCCGTCTCCAATGAAATGATCAGACAGTTACCGAAGATCAAAGACTTTGTCGAAGTACCGATCAAAACACTGCGTGCCGTCGAAACCGAAGACGGAAAAATCTTCTTCTTAAATGAGACCGGACGCTATGTCATCGGCGGAACGCTTTTTGACGCGTGGACCAAACAAAAACTCGACAATGTGCGCGGTATGCGAAACAACTTTACCCATATCCGTTTATCCGAGATGGGTTTTAAAACTTCGGACTTTTCTGCGATCACGGTCGGTAACGGCAGCAAAGAAGTCTTCGTCTTTGCAGACCCGCTCTGCCGCTGGTGCCATGAACTTATTAACGAGATCCGTTCCGACAAAGCCGAAGCACTCAGAAAAGACTACCGCTTCTTAATTGTCGCAGTCCCCGCCTTGGGCGATGAATCTGCCCGTCTGGTCAAACATCTCGCTTGTACTACAGAAAAGAGCGATGCGAAAAAGCTCGATGCTTTTACCGCTCGAACTCTTGAATCTCTTCCCTCAAAAGAAAACGCCTCCTGCAGCGCCGCCTACGAAAGACTTCTGATTGCTTCCCACATGCTCGGCATCCGAAGCGTCCCCTTTGTGATTGCGCCCGACGGACGGTTTACCGCCGGCAAACCGAAAGACCTCGCATCCTGGCTTAAAGAAGGTGACGCCGGGCTCGAAAAAGAAGCCGAGGAATTAAGAGAGGCGTTAAAGAGAACCACCGACCGTATGAAAAACAACCGTCAATAAGGAATGCGATGTCTTTTATTGAGAATTTACGCAGCACTCTCTCTTCTATTAAGAGCTTTACCGAAGAGGCGCCTTCCAGAGAAGTCAAAGGCGAAAGCGACGAGCGCTTGGCTTCACTGCTCCGCCCTCTTGCCTTCGATCCTGAAAGTCATCTCTTTTTGCTTGACGGCAGGGCAGCCGCCTTCGGTTATCTCTGCACACCGCTCAACGGCACTTCGGAAGCACTGCAGGAGCGTATCAAGGGATTGCTTCAAATTAACTTTCCCGCCGACACCGTCATTCAGATGTGTCTCTTCCGATCTCCCGATATTGAATCAAAGCTCGACGCGTACCGCCGGCTTCGTTACGGCAAATGCACCGACCCGGATCTATCGTCTGCCGTCGAAGAACGTATCCGATTTCTGCGCAGGCACACCTCTGATCCGTTAGTGACCAAAACCGCCAAGGGCGCGCTTTATTCCAACGGCCTGGTCTGCGACTTAAAACTCATCATTTCCGTCATCGTTCCTATCAAAAACATTCAGCCGAGCGAAGAAGAACTCGATGAACTCAAAGCACTGACGGTGAACGTCAAGTCTGCCGTCACCACGCTTGAACTTGCACCCGAGCAGATCGATGCCGACACTTATCTTCGCCTCATGCAAACACTCTGCAACTGGTCGGACAACGCCCGCTGGAAAAACAACCGGCTCGGTCTCTGGGAAAAAGAAAAACCTCTCTCCTGTCAGGTCTTCGACTGGGATACCGATATTGCAATGTCGACCGATGACTTAAGGCTCGGCGACCGTATGTACTGCCGCACGCTTTCTGCCAAACAACTGCCGGAACTCTATTACTTCGGTTCAGCCATGCACTACATCGGTCCGCTTGACGGCAGCGACAGCGAAGTCGACTGTCCGTTTGCCGTCTGCTGCAATCTTTATTTTCCGGACAGAGACGAGTTAAAAGGCAAAGTTACCCGCAAACGACAATTCACCGTCAATCAGGCATTCGGTCCGATGGCGCATTTCAGTCCGGAGCTGATGGATAAGAAACTCTCGTTCGACATCCTGGATGAAAGTTTCCGCAAAGGCGCCAAGCCGCTTCTGATGTCTTTTTCCGTATTGGTTTGGGGCAAAACCGCCAAGTCCTGTGAAATGAACGCCCAAAATCTCTGCAATGCCTGGAGAGAAAAAGGCTTCACGCTGATGGTCGACAAGTACGCGCAGATTCCGATATTTGCCGAGTCTCTGCCCTTTAACGCAGATAAAGACAATGTACAGAGACTCTTCCGCTATAAGACGCTGACTACCGAACAGGCCGCGGTCATCATTCCGCTTTTCGGAGAATGGAAAGGAACGGGAACGCCTCACTTATTGATGAGCAGCCGCAACGGCCAGATCATGAGTTTTTCGCTCCACGATACCGGTTCCAATAAAAACTGCGTCATCGCCGCGCAATCGGGCAGCGGCAAGTCCTTTTTCATCAACGACCTCATCGTCTCTTATTTATCGGAAGGCGCCCAGATCTGGGTAATCGACGCCGGCAAATCCTATAAGAAACTCTGCGAAGACTTCCGGGGCGACTTCCTGCAGTTCGACGACTCCAAGGACATCCGCATGAATCCCTTTGAGCTGATTGCCAACTACGAGGATGAAGAAGATACCTTGGTCAGCCTTCTTTTAAATATGGCTTCGATGAAAGGTAATCTCGACGACGTCCAGGTCACCGGTTTGAAGCGAATCCTAAATAAGCTCTGGAAGGAAAAAGGCAACACGCTCGTCGTCGACGATCTCGCAGGCGCCCTTCTTGAATCCGAAGATCAGCGACTTAAAGACTTGGGTTCCCAGCTCTACCCCTTTACCGCTCACTCGCCCTGGGGCAAGTATTTTTCCCGCGGCAATAACGTGAGCTTCAAAAACCGCCTCACCGTTCTCGAGCTCGACGAACTGCAGGGCAGAAAGCATCTGCGTCAGGTCGTACTTCTGCAGCTCATCATGCAGATTCAGCATGAGGTTTATCTCGGCGACCGCTCCCGCAAGAAAATCGTGATCGTCGACGAAGCCTGGGACTTATTAAAAGAAGGTGAAGTCGCCCGATTCATGGAAGGTGCCTATCGAAAATTCAGAAAGTACAACGGCACGGTTGTGATTGCGACTCAGTCGGTCAACGACCTTTATGAAAATGAGAGCGGACGCGCTATTGCCGAAAACTCAGCAACCATGTGTCTGTTGGGACAGAAAGCCGAATCGATCGAACGCGTACGTGAAAAGAAATATCTGGAGATGTCCGAAGGACTCTTTCAGCAGTTAAAAACCGTCCACACGATTGCGGGCGTCTATTCCGAAATCTTTGTCCGAAGCGAACACGGCACCGGCATCTACCGCCTCTTTGTCGATGACTACGCCAAACTGCAGTACTCGACATCTCCCGAGGATCTCGCCGCCATCAAGCATTACACCGATCTCGGCTTAAGCGGCTCGGACGCCATCAAAGCCGTCCTCAAAGACCGCAGCAACCCGCCCGCCGCTTCTCTCTGAACCCGAAGGATCTCAACATGCAAAACGACCGATTGATGTGCGCACCGAAACCGGTGAAAGACGCACAAAGCACACCGAAGAAAAAACTGTATATCGCGCTCGGCACCGTTGCCGTATTCGTAATACTGAGCGCCTATGCAATTTATTCACACAGCACTTCGAAAAACGAATTCTCCGACTCCCTCATCGTGGTCGACCGGGAGGAAATCATACAAACGCTGATTCAGGAAGGATGGAAGGCGAACGTTGTTAAGAGCGAAGTCGACTCGGCCGTTGCGCGCTTAGCCGATGCAGGTCTGCTGATTCTGGATAAAAGCTCTGTCGTTGCGGCGCCCGACTTCTTTTCTCCGGATATCACTGCCGCTGTCCGCTTGAAACTCGCCCGAGACCCCGACAACCGCATCGCCAAAGAAAACTTTACCGAGGCACTCACAAGCCGCAACGGTAAAAAAGTCTTCGATAAAGCCGAAGCCCTCTGGAAAGCCGCAGGATTCTGATCATGAAAAAGTACTTTTCCAAGATTCCGAGCGAAGAACTTTCGCTTTTTGCGGTCAAAGCACTTACCGTAACCGCAGTGCTTGCGACTGCGATGCTTTTCTTTGAAGCCCGATACCGTATCGGCATCGACACACAGAAGCATCCTTGCGTCGACGCACACCTATTTCTCTGGGATATGCACGACAAACAGCTCGAAAAAGGCAATCTTTATGTCTTTGAGACCGCAGTGCGACAGATCCGTCCGCCCTTCAGTATGAAAAAGCAGTTCTGGATGAAGCGTCTTGCCGCAACGGGAGGCGATCGGGTTTCGATCGATGAAAAAGGCGTACTTCGCATCAACGGGGAAGTTACGCGTACATCACTCCCCCTTTTACGATTTAATCAAGGAAAATCAGAGGATTACGCTTTCGACCGAATCCTCGGAGAAGACGAATTATTTTTCTTGGGCGACACGCCCGATTCATATGATTCCCGCTATTGGGGATGCGTTCCGAGAGCCTCGGTTCGCGGGAGGGGATACATTATTTTCTGATCCGTTTAAACAACTTATCTTTAATATTCAATAAGTTATAAATTCAGATAAGCATCTGAAACAGAGTTCCGGGTGGTTTATCACGTAAAAACATCCGGAACAGCGATAAAACCGGTTGCCGGATCGATATAAAGACGCCCGGTGCAACAAAACACCACGATCCGACGGTACGACGCGCAGCACAAAACAGCCGCAGACCGGAATCTGAGTAAATAAAAACAGGAAATGAAATAAAAATTGCAGATACGACAAAACGACGGACAATCCGTCAGATGCTTCGTAATCAGTTCGGGAGATTTTTCGAGAATTTCGAAGAGAAGATCTGGCGGAAAGGGGGGGATTCGAACCCCCGTGACGCTATTCACGTCAACACGCTTTCCAGGCGTGCGCCTTAAACCACTCGGCCACCTTTCCGTTTCTGTTTTCGTTCCAACAGAACAGGATTCGAATATTACACATGCTTTTTTCGCTTGTCAAGCAAAAATGCAAAATTTTTTTAGATTTTTTTAAAAAATTTTCCACCCCGACCAAACTTCGCTAAGATATTCCTTGAAACATCATATAGTTATACGAAAATGGACAGCGATCCCCAATTCAAAAAAAATTTATCGCAGAAACTGCTGAGACTTCGTCAGGAGAAACTGATGACTCAGGCAGAGCTTGCAAGAGTGTGTGAAATTCCGCAGCCGGTGCTCTCTCTTTACGAGAATATCAACTCGAACCGCCTGCCGACACTCTACGGCATCGTAAAACTTGCCAACGCCCTCGGCGTATCTACCGATTATCTGCTCGGACGTACTTCCGACCGACAGGGCGCACTGAGAGTTTCTCAGGATGATGCCATCATGAAAGAACTCTCGAGCAAAGACCGTCATATTCTTCGTCACGTTGCCGAAGGTCTTCTTGCAGCTTCGAAAGCAAAACAGGAAGTCCTTAAGAGAAAGAAACCGGCTTCCGGCGTCATGGAAGATGAGGACAAAGAAAAAAATATCGAAGACGATTTGACACTTTAAAAATCTTCTGTATAATTC
Source organism: uncultured Burkholderiaceae bacterium (assembly GCA_964571375.1). Lineage (GTDB taxonomy): Bacteria > Pseudomonadota > Gammaproteobacteria > Burkholderiales > Burkholderiaceae_F > JAFTYR01. The sequence goes on along the minus strand of CAZNBL010000057.1, from coordinate 2,406 downwards.
GAATCCTCAACTGATTGCGCGGCAGTAGCTCAGCTGGATAGAGTACCTGGCTACGAACCAGGGGGTCGTGGGTTCGATTCCTGCCTGCCGCGCCACCGATAGTCCTCGTATGCGAACAGCATCCGAGGACTTCCTCATTTCTGCTTCAGAAAAATTTCCCTGATATATAACACACTGTTTTTAAACAGTTTTGTTAACGAGCCATTGGCAAATTTGCCAATGGATTTTTTGCCATCGACAGTTGAGCCTTTTTCCTGACAAAACTGAAATACACGGATAAAATAACACCCGTGTCACTTTTTGATCATTTTTGAACCTTATGAGAACCTTTGCGGCGGGAATGGTTGTTTTACATTCCTGCCGTTTTCTTTTCCGAAAGACTTATCATCTTAAAAACAACGTCACGCTGGAATTTCGATGAGCAAAGTCTTTATCAACGAATACCGTCCGCCGGCTTCTGTCAGCAATGAGACCTGGACGCTTGCCGAAAAAGACGGCGCGCTTTGTCTTTGTGTCTGCGACAGCAACTCCCTGCTCGAAAACCTCGGCGCCCTGCTCGGCCGCAACACCGAATACGAAGACGGGGCCGACACCCAGATTCTTCGCGAAGCCGCAAAACAGCTCGATGAATTCTTTTCAGGACGACGCAAGACTTTCTCAATTCCCGTAAAACCGGCGACCGGTACCGCATTCCGCCTCTCCGTCTGGCAGAAACTCACCGAAATTCCGTACGGAGAAACGCTTTCTTACTCCGAATTAGCCGAAAGACTCGGCAAGCCGACCGCCGCACGCGCCGTTGCCTCTGCCGTTGCACTCAACCCGCTGCTTATCTTTATTCCCTGCCATCGGGTAATCGCAAAAAACGGCTCGATCGGCGGCTATATCGCCGGAGCCGACTGCAAGAAGACGATCTTGGAAACCGAGCGTCTTTTCAAAAATTCCAAAGACTCTCTTTTCAGCCTTTGAGGCCTCTGGAGAGCAATACTTATATTCCCTTTAAAGAGTCTCTTCAGTAGAATCGGACGATGTGTCTTCCCGATTTTTCCAATGAATTGAAAGGACTCCGATATGACCGTCGCCGTCAGTGAATATAAAAAAGCACTTGCCGAAGAATTGCTTCCTGCTATGGGTTGTACCGAACCGATTGCGCTCGCCTATGCCGCAGCAGAAGTCGCCGAGCGCCTGGGCGGCTATCCTGAAAGCGTCGACGTCGAAGTCTCCCGCAATATCGTTAAAAACGTCAAAAGCGTGATCGTCCCGAACACCGGCGGTCTCTCGGGTATCGAAGCAGCGGTTGTCGCAGGTCTTGTCGCAGCCCGCCCCGAATCCGGTCTTCAGGTCCTGGCCGAAGTCACAAGTGAAGAAAGAGAAGAAATTCAAAAACGCTGCGCGGACCCCATGAACGTTCATCAGTCCGATGAACCCGATGTCTTCTTTATTCGAGTGACCGGTACCTTAGGCGGCAAAACGGTTGCCGTCACGATCCGCACCTTCCACACCAACATCACCGAAATCACTGAAAACGGCGAAGTGGTATTCAGCAAAGAAAACGTACCTGAAGAAGAAGGCGACAGTGCTCTTTGGTCGATTGCCGACATCATCCGCGCTTCCCGCACGATGGATCTCACGGACGTCGAACCGCTTCTGCAGCGCCAGATGGATTCCAACCTTGCGATTGCCAAAGAAGGCTTAAACGGCGACTGGGGTGCCACGATCGGCAAAATCATGTTGCTTCGCGACCCCGATGATCCCGGAGTACGCGCCAGAGCCTGGGCGGCCGCAGCGTCCGACGCCCGTATGAACGGTTGCGAACTCCCCGTCATCATCGTGTCGGGTTCCGGCAACCAAGGTATTACGGCAAGCATTCCGGTCGTAGTGTTCGGCGAAACGCTGAAGGCAGAAAAAGAAGCCGTGCTTCGCGCACTCCTCCTAAGCGACCTCGTCACCATTGCTCTGAAGCAGGGTATCGGCAAACTCTCCGCTTATTGCGGTGCGGTCAGTGCCGGTTGCGGCAGCGGCGCCGGCATCGCGATGCTCGAGGGATACTCAGACGAAGATATTCAGACCGTGATCCGCAATGCGTTAGCGATCACTTCGGGTCTGCTTTGCGACGGTGCCAAATCGTCCTGCGCCGCCAAGATTTCGATGTCGATCGAAGGGGCGCTCCTCGCGCTTGATATGGTGAAAAACCACAAGGCCTTTAAGTCCGGCGACGGCATCGTGCAGGACACGACCGACGATACGGCAGCCGCCGTGGGCGAGATCGCCAGCCGCGGCATGGTCGACACCGACCGCGAAATCATCCGCATCATGTTGCATCAGAAGTAAGCGATTACTTACTTCAATAACTCAAACAGCGGATCGGGACCTCCCGGTCCGCTTAAATTTTGCCGTAAACGATAATCC